>CAZXYP010000029.1:0-23596 GCA_964644955.1 uncultured Anaerolineales bacterium
ATTTTTTGCCCGCGCACAATTTGTCGTCGCTGGAGGATTTGGCGCGGTTATTGAGCCGCCTGTCCGCGCCGGGCGCGCAGGCGACGCGTTTGCCAAGCGCGTAATTGTGCGTCGCCGCGGTGTTTTGGCGGTGATTTTTTTGTTGCAATGTCTGCAATGAACGAGTCTTTTTCCGAACCTGTCGCCGCTGTGTGTCTTTCGCGTTCACAGGTGCAGCAAGCCTTGCTGCGCGTGCAAGCGGACAGCGTGCGCCCGGTCGCGCTCGGGCTGGGGATTCTGTACGCCGCGTTCACGGCGAGCCATTTGGTCGTGCTGTCACCAGAGTTGGGCGCGCGCATGGCGGTCGTGGCGGGTTTGTCCGCGTTCTTTTATTTTGTCGTGTATTGGCGTTTGCGAACGCGCGTCTTGCCCGACGAATGGGTGCATCCGCTCAGTCTGACGTTATATGCCGTGGCGATTTTGAACAGCGAACTGCATTTGTATCTGTCGCGAGACCCCCTGCAAAGCACGAATGTGGCATTGTGCATCATTGGCGCGGGCATTTTTTTGCTTTCGCGACGCTGGTTGACGATAGCGATTCTGGTTACGTTGATGAGTTGGTTCTGGATTGTGTCGGGAGTGGCGCCGCCGGCGCAAATCGTTCATTTTGTATTTCTAATGCTTGGCGCGGTCGTCGTCGCGGCGTTGGCGTTCCTGCTTCGTCGGCGCAATTTGATGCGCGTCGAAACGCTGCGTTTGGAAGCGCAAGCGCGTGCGGCGGAATTGGAACGCGCCGTCGAGGTCGCGCGGCGCACCGAACAATCCCTGCACGAGACCGAAACGCGCTACCGCAATTTGGTCGAACAATTGCCTGCCGCCACATTCATTGACGCGCTCGATGCCAATGCGACCACGTTGTACATCAGTCCCCAAATTTACGCGTTAACCGGTTATTCGCCGGAAGAATGGATTGCCGACCCGCAGCTGTGGGAAAAAATCTTGCATCCGGATGATCGCGCGCGGGTGATGGAAATGACGCGCCTGCACAATGAAAGCGGCGTTCCGTTTGACCTTGAATATCGGATGCTGGCGCGCGACGGGTCCACGATGTGGGTTCACGACAAAGCGGTGGTCATACACGACGCGCAAGGCAAACCCTTGTACTCACAGGGCTATCTCGCCGACATTACACCGCGCAAGTTGGCGGAAGAAAGTGTGCGCCGGCGCGAAGCGATTTTGGAGGCAGTGAGTTTTGCGGCGGCAGCGTTCTTGCGCGCGCCGCAGTGGGAACAACATATTGACGCGGTGCTGGCTCGACTGGGACGGGCTGCCGAAACGGACCGCGTGTATGTGTTTGAAAATTATACCGACGCGCAGGGGACCATCTTGACGAGTGAACGTTTCGAGTGGAGCATCGCCGGCATTGCGCCGCATCTCGGGGACCCGGCATGGCAAAATGTCCCGATTGCGAAATTTGGTTTTCAACGTTGGTTGGACTTGCTGGGCGCGGGAAAGCCCGTGTATGGGCAAGTGCGCGACTTGCCCGAAGCGGAACGGGTGGTACTGACGCGTCAAAATATCCATTCGATTGCGTTGATGCCCATTTTTGTCGGGGCGGAATGGTGGGGCAGCATCGGGTTTGAATCATGCCTGCGTGAACACGTCTGGTCGCAAGCCGAACTGGATGCGCTGGAAACTGCCGCGAGCATTTTTGGCGCGGCGATTCAACGCGAACGGAGCGAACGCGCGCTCGCGGACGCGCGGGACGAGGCGTTGGAGGCGTCGCGATTGAAATCGGAATTTCTGGCAATGATGAGCCACGAAATTCGTACGCCAATGAACAGTATTGTCGGGATGTCCGAGCTGCTGCTGGAAACGAATTTGAATGTGGAACAGCGCGATTATGCGAAATTGGTGCGGCACTCGGCAGACGCGCTGCTCCAGGTCCTCAATGATATTTTGGATTTTAGCAAAATCGAAGCGGGCAAGCTGTCGCTGGAATTGATGGATTTTCATTTGCCGAGTTTGGCGCTTTTGACGCAAGAAATTGTTAGACCGCAAGCTCGCGCCAAGGGCTTGGTGTTGCGAACCGCGTTGTCGGCGGACCTGCCCGAACATTTTGTTGGCGATGCCGGACGCATTCGGCAAGCGCTGCTGAATTTGTTGAGCAACGCGGTGAAATTTACGCTGCGCGGCGAGATTGTGTTGTCCATTCACGCGGCGAACGCGGCGGCGAGTGCTACCTACGGGCCCGGCGACATTGTGCGCGTGGTGTTTGAGGTGCGCGATACAGGGATTGGTTTGACCGAACAGGCGCGCGGGCGATTGTTTCAACCGTTCACGCAAGCGGACATGAGTATCACGCGTCGTTTTGGTGGAACGGGGCTGGGACTTGTAATCAGCAAACGTCTGGTTGAACTGATGGGCGGTGAAATCGGTGTCGAGAGCGCGCCGGGGGTCGGCTCGACGTTTTGGTTCACCCTGCCGCTTCGGGTTGGGGAGCCGGAAGGATGGACCCTTCAGGCGCTCGCGGGCGGATTTTTTGATGCGGTGGATGAGGCGATGACGCCGCTGCCATTCGCGGTGAACGGGCGCGTGCTTTTGGTCGAAGACAATGAAATGAATCGAAAACTCGCGCAGCTTCAATTGTCCAAATTGGGGATTCGGAATGTGACGGTGGTGGAAAATGGCGCGGCTGCCGTAACCGCCGTGCGGAATGCCGCCGCAGAGAGCGCGCCGTTTGATTTGGTGTTGATGGATTGCCAAATGCCTGAAATGGACGGCTTTGCGGCGACGCGCGCCATTCGTGAATGGGAACAAACGACCGGGCTGCGCATGCCGATTGTGGCATTGACGGCGAATGCCATGCGAGGCGACCGCGAGGCATGTTTGGCGGCGGGGATGGATGATTATCTTGGCAAGCCCCTGCGTTTGAACATGTTGCGGCGGGTCATCGAACGCTGGTTGTTTCTGACAGAATCTCGCCCCGACATTCCGCAGAGTGCGCACGCTCCGCCGCTGTCGGCGTCTTTTGTTACGCTGGACCCGACAGCGCTGGCAAAGCTGCGCGCGTTGGAAACGCCGGAGACGACAGGGATGGTCAACAACTTGGTCGAGGCGTTCATGGAGGAAACGGGCGCGCAGTTAAAGTTGATGGATGAAGGTTTTTTGGAGACTGATTTTGAGCAAGTGTGCCGCGCCGCGCATTCCGTCAAAGCGGGCGCTGCCAGTTTGGGCGCGTACGGATTGGCGGCGCGTGCGGCAGAAATTGAGGCGCAGGCAAAAACACGCACCGCCGGGAGCTTGGAAGAATTGCTGCCCGATTGTCGTGATGAATTTGAACGCGTAAAAGCCATGCTGAAACTCGAACTGCGCCGCGCCCCGGAGTAAACATGCAACCCGCGATCCGAACTCACAACCCTGTTTTGTTGGCGCGCGCATGGCGTCAATTTGTCACGCGGCGGCAGCTTGTATCCGAATTGGACCCGCTGGTGGCGCGTTCGTGGCAGCGCAGCGCGCCGCGTCTAAACCCGCGCGGCGCGCCACAATGGAGCTATTTGGGCAAGGCGGCGTTGACGCGCACGCGCCAAAAACATTCTGCCTTGCTCGCGCTCGCGCGTCCATTGATGGAAGATGTGTACCAATTCATCGAAGGGGCAGGCGCATTTCTCGTGCTGACTGACAATACGCACTGTGTGTTGGAAGAATTGGGCGACGCGAAAATTACCGACGAACTGCACGCGCTGGGCATCCGTCCCGGGGTGTTTGTAGATGAAAGTCGCGCCGGAACCAATGCGTTTGCGGTGGCAATGCTCGAAAGCACGCCGGCACAAGTTGTCGGCGCGGAGCATTTCTTGTCCGTGTTTCATCGCTACAGTACGGTGGCGGCGCCGGTGTTTGATTTGGACGGTTCGCTGGTGGGATGCATTGGTGTCATTCACTGCGTGGCACAGCATACGCCGCACATTTTAGGTATCGTGGTGGCGGCGGCCAAAGCGATTGAAAACCAATTGTCCGCCGAATTTTTGATGCGCGAAGCAAATGAACGCGCAAGTGAATTGAATGCGGCGCTGGAAGCAATTTCCGACGGCATGTTGGCGTGGGATACGCACGGAGTGATCACGCATTTGAATGAACACGCGGGAATGTTGTTGGGCTTGGAGCCAAAACTGGCGGTGGGGCGCGCGTTGAATGAGTACTTGACGCTGCCGGAAGCATTGGCGCGCGCGGTTGCGAGCGGCGAAGATGTGCGCGAATTGGAAACAATGCTGCTGGTCAATGCGGTGCCGCGCGAATGTTTTGTCAGTTTGCGCGTGCTGAAGCATCAAGACAAAACGCCGCTGCATTTTATTGCCACCCTGCGGCGCACGGAACACGTGCGACAATTGGTGACGCGCATGGTCGGCGCGCACGCGCGTTTGACGTTGGACGATATTGTCGGAACGAGTCCGGCGATGCGCCGCGTGCGCAAGCAAGCGTTGGCGGCAGCGAATGCCAAAGGCAGTGTCTTGATTTTGGGTGAAGAAGGCACGAGCAAAAACGCGCTTGCGCGCGCGATTCACAATTCGGGCAAACGCGCGGCAGGGTCGTTTCTTGCCATCAATTGTCGCGCGATTCCGCGCGATTTGGTGTTGAGCGAGTTTTTGGGTTATGAAGCGGGCGCGCATGCGGGCGTCCAACCAAGCAAATTCGAATTGGCGCACGGCGGCACATTATTTCTGGATCAGGTGGACGCGCTGCCGCAAGATATGCAGGCGGCGCTGGTGCGCGTCATCGAATACGGTGAAGTGATCCGTCTCGGCGGCACGCGCGTCATTCCGGTGGACGTGCGCGTGATTGCATGCAGCGATGTTGATTTGGAACGCAGTGTCAAAGAATATGCGTTCCGTCGCGACTTGTTTTATCGTTTATCGTCAATTGTGATACAGATTCCGCCGCTGCGCGAGCGTCCCGAAGATATTGCCGTGTTGACGGAACGCTTGCTGGAAAGATTGAGTCGGCAGTTTGGTCGGAGTGTACAGATCGCGCCGTCCGCGCTGCAGCGTCTGGAGCGATACCCGTTTCCGGGCAATCTCACCGAATTGGAGAGTGTGATCGAACGCGCGGCGCTGCACTGTGAAGGCAAAGTGATTCAGGTCGAAGATTTGCCGCCGGACGTGCGCGAACGGCGCGCGTATGCGGGACGCAAAGGCGGGGTGGAGCCGGTGCGGAGTATGACCGAAAGTGAAACCGCGGCGATTTTGGCGGCGGGACGCGCCGCGCGCGGTAACCTGAGCGAGACCGCGCGCACGCTCGGCATCGGGCGCAGTACGTTGTGGCGCAAGATGAAACTTTTGGGATTGACGCCGCGCGATTTTGGCTAGACGCAATGTTTCATAATGAAACATCCACGCGGGGCGGATATGTTTCATTATGAAACATATCCGCCCTTTCTATTGACACACTAGCTGAAAACATGCTATTTTACTTGCGTTGTGTTTTTGCGCCGGGCTTTGCATCTGGTGTAAACAAAAAGAGAGTAAATCCGAGCCATGATGGAATTTGGTAGTTGCTCAACGTTGACGAATAAAAGTTACCGTTCACGCGCAGGCAATTCGCGCGGAACGGTATTTTTTTGGTTCTGACGATTTTACCCAAAGGAGGTGGTTCTGCGCGAATTCTTTCCGCTTCCGTTCGTAACGTTCAATCAAGCCGTTGTGACCGGTTTTTGTCACACGCGAGCTCACTCGCAGCGATTACAAGGAGGTAATTCCAATGGCAAGTCCTTTTGTGGGTGAAGTATTAGGCACAATGATTCTCATCCTGTTGGGTGACGGGGTCGTTGCCGCTGTCTTGTTGAATAAATCCAAAGCCCAGAATGCCGGCTGGATTGTGATTACTGCCGGATGGGCGTTTGCGGTGTTCGCGGGCGTTTTTGTGGCGCAAGCAACCGGCAGCCAGTCCGCCCTGCTCAATCCTGCCGTCACGGTGGCGCAAATGGTCGCGGGGACACTGTCCGTCACCGATGGCATCCTGTACATGATTGCGCAACTGCTTGGCGCGTTCCTCGGCGCCATCCTGGTTTTCTTGGCGTACTTTACCCATTGGGGTGTCACCGAAGACAAGGGCGCCAAACTCGCGGTCTTTTCCACCGGACCGGCTATTCGCAGCCCGATCTGGAACCTCGTCACTGAAATTCTCGGCACCTTTGTGCTCGTGTTTGTGATTTACGCCATATTCTCCAAATTGGGCGGTACGCAGGGCAGCCCGGCATCAGGGCTCGGTCCGTATCTGGTTGCCATGCTCGTTTGGGGTATCGGTCTCTCGCTTGGAGGTCCGACGGGCTATGCCATCAATCCTGCGCGTGACCTTGGCCCGCGCATCGCGCATTTCCTTTTGCCGATTCCGGGCAAGGGCGACAGCGATTGGGGCTATTCCTGGATTCCCGTTGTCGGTCCTCTCATCGGCGGTATTTTGGGCGGCGTTCTCGGTGGAATCATCTTTCAGATGTAAGCGATAGCGAACCAAGGCTAAGGCACAGGAGATAAGATGAAAAAATTGATCAACAAGCCCGAAGAGGTCGTCGTCGAAGAACTGCGCGGCATCGAAGCCGCGCACTCCGATTTGGTCAAGGTGTATTTCAACCCAAATTACATCGTGCGCGCGGATGCACCGGTGAAAGGTAAAGTGGCACTGGTTTCCGGCGGCGGCTCGGGACATGAACCGATGCACGGCGGTTTTGTCGGCATGGGCATGCTCGACGCCGCGTGTCCCGGCGCAGTGTTCACGTCGCCGACGCCGGACCAAATGCTCGAAGCGACCAAAGCCGTGAACGGTGGCGCGGGCGTTTTACATATCGTCAAAAACTACACCGGCGATATCATGAACTTTGAAATGGCGGCGGAGCTCGCGCGCGGTGAAGGGATTGACGTCGAAGCCGTTGTGACGAATGACGATGTCGCGGTCAAAGATTCGTTGTACACGGCGGGTCGACGCGGCGTGGGCATTACCGTGATTTTGGAAAAAATCGCGGGCGCGGCGGCGGAACGCGGCGATTCGCTCGCGCAAGTCAAAGCGATTGCGGAACAGGTCAACGCGCAAGGGCGTTCGATGGGCATGGCGCTCACGAGCTGCACCGTGCCGCACGCGGGCAAACCGACGTTTGAACTCGGCGATGACGAAATGGAAATCGGCATCGGCATTCATGGCGAGCCGGGACGCACGCGCATGAAATTGAAATCTGCGCACGAAATCGTGGAAATGATGGCAACCGCCATCGTGGACGATTTGCCGTACAAATCCGGTGACGAGGTGTTGGCGTTTGTCAACGGCATGGGCGGCACACCGCTCATTGAACTCTATGTCGTGTACAACGAGCTCAATAATTTCCTCAAGGCGCGCGGCATCAACATTGCGCGCAATCTTATCGGTTCGTACATCACGTCGCTCGAAATGGCGGGCTGCTCTCTCACGCTCCTCAAACTCGACGACCAACTCAAAGCGCTCTGGGATGCGCCGGTCAAAACGCCGGGCATGCGGTGGGGCGCATAGTGCAATCGTGCGATAGTGCAATCGTGCGATCGTAACCAAATCGAGATTGCATTTTGCAACTATTGCACGATTGCACGACCGAACTAACAATGACCATTTCACGCGATGCAGTCCTCGATTGGCTCAAGGCGTTTGCCGCCAGCATTAACGAAAACGCGGGGTATCTGACGCAGCTCGATTCCGATATCGGCGATGGCGACCACGGCGCGAATATGAACCGCGGCATGCAAGCCGTTCTCAACGCGCTGCCCGGTGTTGCCGACAAAGACATCGGTTCCATTTTCAAGACCGTGGGCATGAAACTCGTCTCGACAGTGGGCGGCGCAAGCGGTCCGCTGTACGGCACGCTGTTTATGCAAATGGGCAATGCCACTGCCGGCAAAATGGAATTGACGCTCGACGATTGGGCTGCTGCCTTACAGTCCGGATACGACGGCGTTGTCATGCGCGGCAAAGCGCAGCCCGGCGACAAGACGATGATTGACGCGCTTGCGCCCGGATTGAATGCGCTCAAGGCGCAGCGCGACAATGGCGCGTCCATCCCCGACGCGCTGAACGCGTCCGCGTCCGCGACGCAAGAAGGTATGGTCGCAACCATTCCGCTCGTCGCGCGCAAAGGACGCGCCAGCTATCTTGGAGAACGCAGCGCGAATCATCAAGACCCGGGAGCCACCTCTTCATACTTTTTACTCAAGACGGCTGCGGAAACGTGGAAGTAAAGACTAGAGACGAGAGATTTGTATAGAGATGTCAGTCATCAAGTATCGGTCTCTGGTCTCCAATGTCTAATTTTGCAAGGAGGCAAAAAATGGCCAAGTATGCCGCCGCTGTAGACCAAGGCACGACCAGTTCGCGCTTTATGATTTTTGACCACAGCGGAAAAGTGGTTACGTATGACCAAAAAGAACATACCCAAATTTATCCCAAACCCGGCTGGGTCGAGCATGACCCGATGGAAATTTGGGGCGCGGTGCAAGCGGTCATTGCGGGTGCGCTCGCGAAAGGCGCGATTGACCCGAAAGACATTTCCGCCGTCGGCGTGACGAATCAACGCGAAACCACCGTCGTCTGGAACAAGAAAACGGGCAAACCCGTGTACAACGCGATTGTGTGGCAGGATACGCGCACCGACCAAATCTGCAATGAGCTGGCAAAGGATGGCGGGCAAGACCGTTTCCGCGAGCACGTAGGACTTCCTCTCGCCACGTATTTCTCCGGTCCGAAAATTAAATGGATTCTCGACAATGTGGACGGCGCGCGCGCGGCTGCCGAAGCCGGCGACCTCGCGTTCGGCAACATTGACACGTGGGTCATTTGGAATCTCACCGGCGGACCCAACGGCGGCGTGCATGTGACTGACGTGTCCAACGCGTCACGCACGATGCTGATGAATCTAAAAACCCTTGATTGGGACCCCGACATGCTCCAAGTCATGGGTATCCCGCGTGCGATGCTTCCCCAAATTCGTCCGTCATCCGAAACATACGGCAATGCCATCGGCTCGCTCGCGGGTATTCCCGTCGCAGGCGACCTCGGCGACCAACAAGCGGCATTGTTCGGACAAACCTGCTTCTCGCCCGGCGAAGCAAAAAATACGTACGGCACCGGCTGCTTTATGCTCTTGAACACGGGTGAAAAAATCGTGCCGTCCAAAAGCGGTTTGCTGACGACGCTCGGTTACAAAATCGGCAATCAACCTGCCGTGTATTGTCTTGAAGGTTCCATCGCCATCACGGGCGCGCTCGTGCAGTGGCTGCGCGACAATCTCCGCATGTTCGATTTTTCGAAACACATCGAAGATTATGCCACGACCGTGGAGGACAGCGGCGGCATTTATATCGTCCCCGCGTTCTCGGGTTTGTTCGCGCCGTACTGGCGCAGTGACGCGCGCGGCGCCATTGTCGGGCTGACGCGTTACATCAATCGCGCGCACATTGCGCGCGCCGCGCTCGAAGCGACTGCCTATCAAACGCGCGAAGTGTTGGATGCCATGAACGCAGACTCGGGCGTGCCGCTCACGGCGTTAAAAGTGGACGGCGGCATGGTGTACAACAATTTGCTCATGCAGTTCCAAGCCGACATCCTCGGCGTGCCCGTGATTCGTCCGACGGTCGCAGAGACGACCTCGCTCGGCGCGGCGTACGCCGCAGGTCTCGCCGTAGGATTCTGGGACAGTGTCGAAGGCTTGCGCGCGAATTGGGGCAAAGATAAGGAATGGGACCCCAAGATGGATGCGGCGACGCGCGACAGACTATACAACGGTTGGAAGAAAGCCGTCACGCGGACGTTCGATTGGGTGGAATAAGTTCATGGTTTCGAATCCCATGACTGAAGAAAGGAACGTCCAATAACAACTCTGCCGGCTCGGACTGACATTCATCGGGCAAAGCGCATGCAGCGGAAAATCCCAACGCGTGCGTACGCCGATGCAGGCACCGTCCCGATGAATCGTCAGACGGGCAGAATGCACCACAAGTGAAGCCCGGGAGCCGTTGGGCTATCGGGCTTTTTCACCTTTGAATTCAACAGAGTATGGAATGGGTCTTTCTCAAGACCGTGTCAAAGACGCTGTGGTTGCCAAACTCAATTCGATGGATTCTCGAATGGTTGAAACTTTTGCGCATTCATCCCTGAAAATGGTGCAAAGTATTTACGATTACAAGATTTGAATTATCTACGATTTCAAGATTTGGGATTGTCGCGCTTTACACGTTGCGTTTGACGTTTGACGATGGCGCTGCGCCGATGCGGCGCGGCGAACTGTACAGTCCTTTGCGCGACTTGACCAAGTCCGACTGAATCATAAAGTAGGAACGATGGTGTGACCAAACGAAGCAGATTTTGATCCGGCGATACTGCATGATTGGGATCAAGTAGGGCACGTTATGATTGCGTTGGCGCAAACGTGGAACGATTCATTTCCCGTTGCTCTCAACGACTCGACAGCTGTTTCGCTAGGGACAACACACAACGTAAAAGAGTCAGAAGAAAACTTGGATTTAGAAAAGTAGATTACAAGTATGTCTGCTCCTCACATCCTCATCATCGGCGCGGGCTCGACGGGCAGCGCAACGGCGCATGATTTGGCGCTGCGCGGTTTGCGCGTGACCGTCGTCGAACGCGGCGAGATTGCCTCAGGGACGACGGGGCGCAATCATTGTTTGTTACATTCGGGCGGGCGTTACTGCGTCAATGACAAAGAAGGCGCGATTGAATGTATTCAAGAAAATTTGATTTTGCGCCGCATCATGCCGCACGCGCTCGAAATGAATGATGGTCTGTTTGTGGCGTTGGATGATTCCGATTACGCGTTCAAGGAACAATTTCTTGCTGGCTGCGAGGAATGTCATATCCCCGCGCGCGAAATACCTATCGCGCAAGCATTGAAGATCGAACCGTTCTTGAATCCGCAGATCAAAGCGGCAGTCCAAGTTCCCGATGGCGTGTTCGAGCCGTGGCGTTTTTGCACCTCGTTTTTGGCAACGGCGAAAAAGAACGGCGCGACGATTCGCAATTTCACCGAGGTCACGGATTTGGTGTTTCAAGGCAGCGCGGTCGCGGGCGTGAAAATTTTCGACCATCGCACGGGCAAAACCGAAACCATCGGCGCGGATTTGATTGTGAATGCCACCGGCGCGTGGGCGGGCATGGTTGCGGCGATGGCAAAAGCCGATGTGCCGGTTGCGCCGACCGCGGGCGTCATGGTCACCATCGGCAAACGATTCAACAACATGGTCATCAATCGAATGCACTTGCCCCACGACGGCGATATTGTGGTGCCGATTCGCAACACCTCCATCATTGGCACAACCTCATGGCGCGTGACGAAACCCGACGCAATTGAAATTCCACAAGACCAGATTGACAAGATGATGCAAGCGGGACAATTGCTCATGCCGATTTTGAAAGATGGGATTCAACGCGGCGTGATGGCGGTGGCGCGTCCGCTCATTGCGAGCGCGAATGTGGACGCGCGCGATTTTTCGCGGACTTTTGAAGCGTTCAATCATCGTAAGCAAGGCGGCGCGGCAGGCATCATTACCATTTCCGGCGGCAAGACGACGACGGCGCGCGGTATGGCGGAAAAAGTCTCCGATGAAGTGTGCGCCGAGTTGGGCGTCAACGCGGAATGTAAAACCAAAACGACGCCGCTCGTTTCGTACCGCGAGTTTTATGATTAGCGTTGAACGTTCTTACGTTTCAACCTTCAAACGTTTTATGTCTCTTGATGTAACTTTGCGCATATTTCGCTATCGTCTCGACCAAGCTGCGCGCTACGATATTTTTCACGTCACTGTGCCCGACGCGGCGAATGTGTTGGATGTTATCGAAAAGGCGTGGGACCAACATGACCGCGACTTGATGTTTCGCCATGCGTGCCATCATGCGTCGTGCGGTACATGCGCGGTGCGCGTCAACGGACGCGAAGTGCTGCCGTGCATTGCGCCGGTGAAAAACTATCTCGACGGCGACAAACCGATTACGGTCGAACCACTGCGCAATTTTTCCATCGTCGGCGACTTGCTCGTGGATGTGGCGGGGTTTTATCAAAAGCAAGAAGCAAGCGGTTTGGTGATTACGCGCCCGATAGAAAATCATCTCGAAGGCAAACCGATTGCGCATGACAGCGGGCTGGACCCGGAATCCGCCGCAACCGTGCCGTTCAATCGCTTTGAGAATTGCGTCGAGTGCGGCATTTGTCTCAGCGCGTGTCCGACGATGGCGGCAAGCACAAAATTTTTCGGACCCGCAGGACTCGCCGCCATCAAAAATCAATTGGACAAAACGACGGATGTGAACGAACGCGCGCGTTTGCTCGACCTTGCCGACGACGAACAGGGCGTGTGGCGCTGTCACAGCGCGTGGGAATGTACCGAAGCGTGTCCGCAAAATGTCCGCCCCGCCGAAGCGATTATGGACCTGCGGCGGCAAATCATCGCGCGCCGATTCAAAAAAATATTTGGTGAAAGATGAGCAGAGAGACTGGAGATTGGAGACGAGAGATTGACTCCCATCTTCAGTCTCCCATCTCCAGTCTCCAAGCTCTAATCATGAATCTCTCTTTACCCGAAAACAAAAAATTCCGTTTTCTCCGCTGGTTCGATTTTCGCAGCTGGAATTTGGGAATGCTTGCGTACATTCTCAATCGCGTCACCGCCATCGGACTCGTCGCGTATTTGTACATCCATCTGTTTGTGTTGAGCATGTTGACCGGCGGTCCGTCCCAGTGGGACCCGTTCATTCAAATCGCGCGCTCGCCAATGTTTTTAACGCTCGATGTGATTTTGCTCGCGGGTATTTTGATACACGGACTGAATGGTTTGCGCGTGACATTGACCGGTTTCGGTATCGGCGTCAGCGCGCAAAAAACAATGTTTGTGGCGTTGATGATTGTGGGCGCGGTGCTGCTGATTGCAGGCGCGCTCAAGATATTTATGGGCTGAGCGATTGAAATCGCGGCAGCGGATAGCGAGGTCAACCTGCGTTGACCCGGAACCGCCGTAGGTCGGTTTCGCGATTCCGTTGCGGCGAATTGATTCGCCCGAACAACTATGGACAAAAAACGTTCCACGCTCGGCTGGTTCTGGCAAGCCGTCACCGGCATTGTGCTGCTGCTGCTGCTCGGCGCGCATTTTGTCGCGCATCATTTCATCGCCGAAGGCGGGCTGCGCGATTTCAATCAAGTCATCGAGTACCTGAGCAATCCCATTATCATCGTGCTTGAACTCGCCTTTCTCATTTCCGTTACATTCCACGCGCTGCTCGGTGTGCGCTCGAGTTTGTTTGACCTCGGGCTCAGCGCGCGGTGGGAACGGAATGTGAGTTGGAGCTTGACCGCGTTAGGCATATTCACTGTACTGTACGGCGTTTGGTTGACCTACACGATTCTCAGCGCAGGCAGCGCAGTTGCGTTCGTGAGATGATGCCGTAACCGCGCTCGCTGCCGCGCGCAACCTTGTAATGGTCGGTTTAGTTGTCGTTTCGCACAGCGCCCAACTCGCTGCCGGTGTCGTCGAACTCATGCGCGGCATGGCGGGGAGCGAGGTGCCGATTGCGGCTGCCGGCGGGCTGGAGCTGCCGGGGCAGCCGCTTGGCACGGATGCAAATTTGATACACCGCGCGATTGAACAGGTGTATTCGGACGCGGGCGTCGTCATTCTCGTGGACCTCGGCAGCGCGATTCTCTCGACCGAAATGGCGCTCGAAATGTTTTCACTCGAGAGGCGCGCGCACATGTTGATTGCCCCCGCCGCGTTGGTCGAAGGCGGTATCGCCGCCGCCGTGCAAGCGCGTTTGGGCAATGATATCAAGACTGTCGCGCAAGAAGCGCGCACGGCGCTGGACGCCAAACTCGCGCAACTTGGCATCACGCCCACTTCCCCCCCCCCCGAAACGATTGCTGCCGTTAAAGAAACAGCGGCGCGCCGCATACAGCTCGTTGTGAAAAATCGTCTGGGTTTGCACGCGCGTCCCGCCGCGCGTTTTGTGCAAATCGCCGCGCGCTTTCCTGCCGATGTGCGCGTGCAAAATCTCACGACCCCGCGCGGACCCGTCAACGCCAAAAGCATCAACGCCGTCGCCACGCTCGGGGTCTTGCAAAATCACCGTATTGAAATTACGGCGTCCGGTGAACAAGCTGCTGCCGCGCTCGATGCGCTGCAACAACTGGCGGACGAAAATTTCGGCGATGTCGAGACGACGACAGACGATGGACGGCAGACGACGGAAATGCGCGCAGGGCTTGAAACGGCGGCGAATGAAATCGTCGGACGCGCGGCGTCGCCAGGGATTGCGATTGGCGCGGCGCGTTTGTATCGTCCCGCCGCGCCGCAAATTCCTCTGCACGCAATTAATGACCCCGAAACGGAATGGGCGCGTTTGTGCGACGCGCTGCGCGAAACAGAGAATGAATTGCAGGCAGCGCGCAATGCTTTGACGCAGCGCGGACCGGCGGACGAAGCGGGCATTTTCGACGCGCAAATTTTGATGCTGCAAGATGAAGCCCTGCAAACGCCCGCGCGCCGCGCAATTTTTGATGACAAACAAAATGCTGCACGCGCACTTTATGAGTCCGCCGAGCAAATTGCCTCTGCGTATGACGCGTTGAGTGATGAATATCAACGCACGCGCGCGGACGATGTGCGCGCGGCGGCGCGTCAAGTCCTGCTGCATTTGCTCGGCGCGGCGCACGCCGTCACGTTCGAACGCGGCATTTTGATTGCGCCCGACCTGACGCCCGCCGAAACCGCGACGCTCGACCCGCAAACGATTCAGGCGATTTGCACCGCGTACGGCGGACCGACGGGACACAGCGCGATTTTGGCAAAAAGTTTGGGTATTCCCGCGATTGTGGGTTTGGGTGAGAAAATTTTGCGCGTGGACGAAGGCGCCACACTCATTGCCGACGGCGATAACGGATGTGTGTGGGTGAATCCCGACGCGGCGCAGCTGCATGACTATACGACGCGCATTGAAAACGCGCGCGCATTCGCCGAAAACGCGGGGCGAATGCGCCATGCGCGCGCCGTCACGCGCGACGGTCACCGCATCGAAATCGCCGCCAACATCGGTTCGGTGCAAGACGCGCAGCGCGCGGTGGAAATGGGCGCGGAGGCGGTCGGTTTGTTCCGCACCGAATTTTTGTTTCTCGACCGCCGCGTCGCGCCGACCGAAGCGGAGCAATACGAAACCTATCGCGCCGTCGCGCGCGCGCTGCAAGGACGCGCGCTTTTGATTCGCACGCTGGATATCGGGGGAGACAAACCGCTGCCGTATGTGAACATGCCGCACGAGGCGAATCCGTTTTTGGGTTTGCGCGGTTTGCGTCTGTGTCTCGCGCTGCCCGAATTGTTCAAAACGCAGCTGCGCGCCATCTTGCGCGTCGGCGCGGAATTTTCCAATCTGCGCGTCATGTTCCCGATGGTGTCAACGCTTCAAGAATTTCACGACGCGGTATCGTTGATGCAAACGGCGCGTGAGGAATTGGCTGCGCGCAATTTGCCGTCTGCGGCGCGCATCGAAACGGGCATCATGGTCGAAGTTCCCGCCGTCCCGCTGATGGCGGCGCAATTCGCGCGCGTCGTGGATTTCTTTTCCATTGGCACGAATGATTTGACGCAATACACGCTCGCTGCCGAACGCGGGAACCCGAATGTTGCCGCGCTCGTGGAGGCAACTCATCCGTCCGTTTTGCAGCTCATCGCGTTGGTGGTGCAAGCCGCGCACGCGCACAAAAAATGGGTCGGCGTCTGCGGCGAAATGGGCGGCGACCCCAACGCGATTCCGCTGCTCGTCGGTCTCGGCGTGGACGAGCTTTCCATGTCCCCCCCCCTCATCCCACAAGCCAAACAAACCGTGCGCGAATTGAAGTACACGGACGCGCAGGCGCAAGCGCAGCGCGCGATGGAATAATCGCGGCGGGTGCATTTCACTCTTGGGGCGAGTTTGACAGGCGATGTCCCCAACACAGTTGGGGCGAAATCGCGGCAACAAGGATGCCAAGGTCTGCGGCGAATCGCATAGATTCGCTATCGCAGACTCTTATGCCGTAACGTCCGCAGGGACGTTTTGCGTTTTCGTTGCTGCAAATTCTATTTGCCCGAAAACTTGCCCCCAATGTGAATTGCACCCATCGCGGCGCGGTGATTTTCAATGCTCTGCGCGTGTGCTAAAATTGGCGCATGAGCGACAAACCTGTGCCGATTCTCGACCAACCGTTGGAATTTACGCCCAACGGCATTCCCGTTCCCTTGCGCCCCTACTTTCAAGAATATGTTTTGGAAAATTTGGACCCCGAGCGCGATGCGTTCACGGTAATGGATCGCACTTTGGGGTGGGGCGGCATACCCGAGTTGCGCTGGCTCTTGCGTCGCTATGACGGACAACAAATCAGGGCATTTGTGCAAAAATTCGGTTGGCGGCTCTTACCGCGCCGCCGCTTTAAATTTTGGGTCCTGTTTTTTCAACTGGATGATTATCATGTGGGGGAGCGAATATGGCCGCATTGACAAAGCCACACTGGGAAGCGGTCCCGGATTCAGTCAAAAACGTTTTGCGGCGTCTCGGAAACGCTGTCGAGCTCTATCCTTTTTATCTTGCCGGAGGGACAGCACTTGCATTGCAGCTCGGTCATCGGCGTTCGGTGGACCTTATTTTTTTGGAGCGGTCGAAACCTTTAGCGACTCGTGGCAGCGACATTTAGTTGCGCAACTTGCGAAGGTGTTTCAAGTGGATTCGGTGAGTTTTTCTCCCTTCGGGTTGAATTTGAAGGCAGATGGCGTCGCACTGGGGTTATTAACGTATGACTATCCGCTGCAAGAGCCAACCGTGCAACTTGAAAAAATCGAATTGGCAAGTATCTTGGATATCGGACTTTTGAAGATCGATGCTGTTGCGGGTCGTAGCACACGCAAAGATTTTTATGACTTGTATTTTGTAGCACAAGAGATTCCTTTGGGGGACTTGTTTGAAAGAGGCAAACACCGATTTTCACTATCGCGGCAATCCAAAGAAAATCTTCTTTTTTCACTCATAGATTTCGATGTGGCAGAAACTTTTCCTGAGCCACTCCTTCTGGCGCAAGTCTCATGGGTTGGGGTAAAAGATTTTTTTCAGCGTGAAGTGCGGCAATTGAGCCATGTGTGGCTTGATTGACGCGAACACCACCGCGCAGCAGTGGTGTTTCATTTCACTTGCACAATCAGCAATGTCATGTCATCAAATGCGTCCGCCGCGCCTTGATGTTGCAGTACCGCATCGAACAAGGCATCGCCCAATTCTTGCGCGGGAGATGCGGAATATGCCAACGCGATTTGTTGCAGCGCGTCGCGCCCGAATTCCTTGCCCGCGTCATTCAGCGCGTCGGTCATGCCGTCGGTGTACAAAATAATCGAGTCGCCGTGTTCGAGCTGTACCCGCGCTTCTTGCAAGAAAATTTCATTCTCTTCCAAAAAGCCCAAGAGCGTGCCTGGCGCGTCGAGCAGACGTAACGCGCCGCCGCGCACGAGCAGCGGATAATCGTGTCCCGCGCGCACATAAGTCAAGCTGCGCGCGGTCAAATCCAGCACGCCGTAAAACAAAGTCACAAACTGTGTCGGTTCCCCGACCTCGCGCAATAAACGATGCACGCGCCGCAGTACAATTTCCGGTGAACGTTCACGCGGCGCTTCGGCGCGCACGAGACTGCGCGTCAATGCCATGAACAATGCGGCAGGCATCCCCTTGTCCGAAACATCCGCGATGACAATACCGACGCGGTCTGCATCCAACACAAACACGTCGTAAAAATCCCCGCCGACCGCGCGCGCCGGCGCATTGCGCGCGTAAAACGCGACGCCGGGCAGCAGCGGAAAAATGCGCGGCAGCATATTTTGCTGCACCTGCCGCGCGAGTTCCAATTCGCGTTCGAGCCGTTCCTTTTTGGCGATTTCGATTTGCGCGGCTTCCAATTGTTCAATCTTGTCGCGCAGAGTTTTTATCAAATCGGCGCGTTGAATCGCCGCCGCGCCCGCATTCGCCAACGCATTCAACAATGCGATATCGCGCGCTTCAAACGTTTTGCGAATGGTGCTTTGAAAGAGCATGGCGCCCACCACTTCGCGCTGCGCAATGAGTTGTACCAAAAGGCCCGCGCGCACGTAGGCGCCCTCCACATCGGCAACACGTTTGGGAATGCCGGGTGGATAGCCCGCAAACACACCGGATTGTCCGTCAAGGGCGTGACCGCGAAACAATTCTTGAAACGGAATTTGAACCGAGAGCCAGCGCGCATCCCAACCGTGCAAGGAAGCGATTTCGGCGCTGCCGTCGCCTTGCAGCAAGTACAACACCGCGCGGTCCGCCCCGCACAATTCATGCGCGCGGCGCGCAATATACGCGGCAAGTTCTTGGACCGTATCGAGAACGAGCAGCTTGTGT
Source organism: uncultured Anaerolineales bacterium (assembly GCA_964644955.1). Taxonomy (GTDB): domain Bacteria; phylum Chloroflexota; class Anaerolineae; order UBA4142; family SHND01; genus SHND01. Next base: position 18,427 of record CAZXYP010000029.1, read on the forward strand.
CCGACGTCTTGCAGCGCAATCGAGGTGCGATACTGCTGCTCCAACGCGCGTCTGCCAAGTTCCATTTCGGTTACCTGCGCGCGCAAGGAACGCGCTGCCTCGTTCATTTGTTCTTGTCCGCTGCTCAAGATTTGAAACGTGTGATAGAGCTGCGCGGCGTCGAGCTCGTGCGAATCTGCGTGCGCAAGGAATCCTGTGCGCGCCAATTCGTGCGCGTACGTTTCAAAAGACAGCACGCTCGGCTGCGAGGGGGGCGCGATTTCCGAATTGTTTTTCCAGACGTCAAACAAAAAAAGGTCGCCGCGATAGCCGTGTCCGTTGCACGCGGCGCAGCCGACCGCGCGAAAAAATTCCCCATCGCGCTGCTTGCAGATATCGCACAGGCGCGGCAAACGGCGGACCGCGACGACCCAATGCAAAAGTTTGGCAAGCGCCGCATCCCCACACGCTTCGCCGAGATAACGCGCCACCCACGCGCCGTGAAGGGGCGTATCCAATTGCGTAACGACATGCAGTCCATTTTGCGCGGCGCGCTGCGCGGGCGCGATACCGGCGGCATCAAGTTTTTCGAGCAGCAGGAGCGGATATTTTTGCTCGGCGACGCGCGCTGCGATTTCAGAGTACGTCTCGTTTGCGGTGGGGAAAAAATGTTTGACGCGATACCGTTCTCGCGTCGAAAGACGCAGCTGCGCGTCTTTGTGTTCGCTCACGAGCGCGGCGCGTGTGCGCGGCTGCGCGTCCAACGTTTGCCGCGCAAGAATGCTGAATACCAAGCCCCTGCCGGCGGCGGTACCGGGGTCAACGTGTGCACGCGATTCCATGCCCGCCACAATCACTATGCCCGAATCCGCGTGCGCGATTTCGTCAAACAGCGCGTCGAGCTGCGGCAAATGGTAAAAGGCGTTGAGCGTGAGCATCTGAAAGAGACTGGAGATTGGAGATTAGAGATTGGAGCAATGGTCTCCAGTCTCCAGTCTCCAATCTTTCTTACCTCAAAAGTCCAGCAATGTTTTCATCGTCGCGCGAATTTTTTCGACGGACGGCAAAATCACGTCCAACAAATCGGTGTTGAATGGAATCGGCGTGTCGGCGGTGGCAACGCGTTCGAGAGGCGCGTCCAAATCCAAGAACGCGTCGCGCGCAAGCGCAGCAATGATTTCACCCGCGAATCCGCCCGTTGTCAAATCTTCATGCACGACCAGCGCTTTGCCCGTTTTTTTGACGCTTGCCAAAACTTGTTCGCGGTCCCACGGTGCAATCGTTCGCAAATCCAAAATCTCGACGCGTCCCGAAAACTCTTTTGCCGCTTCCATACAGCGATACACACACTCGCCCCACGTAATCACGGTGAGTTCGTCGCCGTCACTCACGCGCGCGGCGACGCCAAAGGGTAAACAAAAATCATCGCCGGGGTACGGGCGCCGCGCGTGGGGTGTATCAAGCAAACCGCGATGTTCCAAAAAAATGGTCGGGTCATCGCCGCGCAGCGCGGTACGCAACAAACCAACCGCGTCTTGCGCGTTGCTTGGAAACGCGATGCGCCAACCGACCATGTGGGCGTACGGCGCTTCGTTTGTCGGACTGTGCCACGGGTCGCCGAGCGCGCCGAATTGTTTGACCAAAAAACCGGCGGGCATTCGCACCACCATTGGGTTCGCAAATTTATTGGCAGTGCGCCAACGCGTCGTGCCAATGTCGTCCAATTCATTTTGCGCGGGGTCGGCGTATTTGCGAAACTGAATTTCGGGAACAGGCAGCAGTCCCGCCCACGCGAGTCCGAGCGCGCGTCCGAGAATGCCTTCTTCATTCAGTGAGGTGTCGAACACGCGCGCGTCGCCAAATTCTTTTTGCAAGCCCACCGTCGCGCGATGCACGCCGCCGCGCGGTCCCACATCTTCCCCAAACAGCAACATGCGCGGATTGATTTGCAATTCGTGTTCGAGTGTTTTGCGAATTGCGTCGAGCATGTTCAGGCGCGTCCCTTCGGGTTGAGGAACATCACTGCCAATTTCAACGCACGCATCTTCGGGACGCAAGCCGCCTTGCATTTGAACCGCGCCGTCAAAAAACACAAAACGCGCGGCGTGTGCGACATCGGGCGCGGGCATCGCTTCCGCTGCGCTCCACGCCGCGCGAATTTCCGCGCGTACCTCATTCGTCAACGCGTCCCATTCGTCTGCGCGCATTCCATTCTGCAAAACAAATTCGCGCAGGCGCGCGACGGGGTCGTGCGCGCGTTCCTGTTCCAACTGCGCGTCGCTCTTGTAGGCGCGTTGGTCTTCGCCGTAGGTGTGTCCTTGCAAACGCGGCACGCGCAGTCGCGCCAATGCCGCGCCGCGTTCCCGCACATAACGCACCGCGTCATGAATGGTCTCCGCCGCGTCGCGCGGGTTCGTACCGTCACATTCAAAAATTTGCAGATTTTTGTAGGACGCCAAATTCGCCGCAATGTCGCCGCCGGGCGTTTGCGAATGGGCGGGGACGGAGATGCCGTATTGATTGTCTTCAATCCAAAACAACAGCGGCAAATTTTGCGTGGTGGCGATATTCAACGCTGCCCAAAAACCGTTGGACGCCACACTCGCGTCGCCGCCCATCGCCACTGCGATCGCGCCGTCCCACGCGCTTTCGTTCAACACGCGCGCGCGATATTGAATCGCGTTCGCCCAACCCGCCGACGGCGAATACTGTGAGCCGACATCGCCCGCGCTCGGCAAGGCGGTTGCGCGCCCGCGTGACGGCATGTTGAACACGACGCCAACATCGCGTCCATCGCTGGGCGTTCCCGCGCGCGCCAGCCCCGCCGCCAACGCTTCGCGCACGGTAAAGCCGATGCTCAGCATGAATGGGCGCGAACGATAATACACGCCCGCCGCGTCGTGCGGATGAACGAGCGCGTTGGCAAGCAGAACCTGCACGAGTTCGTGTCCGCCCGCGCTGAATTGATATTTCACCATGCGGCGCGGGTCCGTCATTTTCCCCGCGACGAGTTCTTGTTCTTCAAATTGGTCGAGTTCGCGCGCGCGCAAAACCTGACGCGCAATTTCACGCCAATCGAATGTGTGTGTCATGAGAAAACAATTGTGTTGATTTTGGCGCGTTGGTCAAGTGGGAAGAAAGCATTTTGAATCACGCGTGCGACGGGACTTGACCGGGCGCATTCACGCGTGGTTGTTAAGCTTGCCTTAAGCGAACCCGTAACTCGCCGTAAAGACCCCCTGCCTTTTTTCCGCTATTCTGTCCCCGTATCGAAACCTCGTCACCAAACGCGGTCCGGGTGTCAACGGCGAGGTTTCGATGCGTAGAAATCATACAGATTCAAGGAGAAAAATCCATGACCCCGACTCGTGAACTCTCGCATCAAATCGAAGCACAATCGTTATTTGTCAATGACCTGCTCGCCGAAATCAACAAGGTAATTGTGGGACAGGAATCGCTGGTCGAACGCGTATTGACGGCGCTGCTCGCCGACGGACACGTTTTGCTCGAAGGCGTGCCCGGTTTGGCGAAAACGCTTTTGATTAAAACGACGGCTGAAGCCATTCACGCCGATTTTGCGCGTATTCAATTTACGCCCGACCTCTTGCCCGCCGATTTGATTGGCACGCAAGTGTACAACCCGCAAATGGGTGTTTTTACCATTCATCGCGGACCTCTATTCACAAATCTTTTACTCGCCGACGAAATTAATCGCGCGCCCGCCAAAGTGCAAAGCGCGCTGCTCGAAGCGATGCAAGAACGCCAAATCACCATCGCATCGAAAACTGACAAACTGCCCGATCTTTTTATGGTGATGGCGACGCAAAATCCGATTGAACAAGAAGGCACGTATCCGCTGCCCGAAGCGCAAGTAGACCGCTTCATGTTCAAACTCATCGTGGACTATCCCGCGCAAACCGACGAACGCAATATGCTCGACCGCATGACCGCCGCGCACAAACCGCACGCTCGCGCCGTCGTCGCGCCCGAAACGATTTTGAACGCGCGCGCGTTGGTCAAACAAGTGTATGTGGACGAACGCTTGAAAGATTATGTGTTGAATCTCGTCGTTGCCACGCGCAAACCGTCCGAATTTGGATTGGCGAATTTGAAACCGTTGATTTCGTTTGGCGCATCGCCGCGCGCAGGCATTTATTTGATTGAAGCGGCGCGCGCCCACGCGTTCTTGCACGGACGCGGTTTTGTGATTCCCGATGATGTCAAAGAAATCGCGCCGGATGTGCTGCGCCATCGCGTGTTGACTTCGTACGAAGCCGAAGCCGAAAATATTACGAGCGATGAAATGGTCAAGCAAGTGCTGCACAAAGTTCAAGTGCCCTAAGAGTGCTGAGGCATGAGCATTGAGGAATGAGTAGGGGCGAACCCTTGTGGTCGCCCTTTCTTGTGAATGCGTGAGGGATGAACATGGCACAAACGACAATGACGAATGACCAAAAACCAACAACCATTGAATTGATGAAAAAAATTCGCCGCCTTGAAATTCGCACGCGGCATTTGGTGGAAGACTTGTTCGCGGGCAGTTATTTGTCCGTGTTCAAGGGACGCGGTATCGAATTTGACCAGGTGCGAAAATACGAAATCGGCGATGACGTGCGGAGCGTGGATTGGAACGTGACCGCGCGCATGGGCGATTTGTACGTGAAACGTTTTGTCGAGGAACGCGAACTGACGATGCTGCTCGTGGTGGATGCGAGCGCGTCGAACGATTTCGGCACGCAGGGACAATTCAAACGCGACGCGGCGCTTGAAATGACGGCAATGCTGGCGTTCGCCGCCGTGCGCAACAACGACAAGGTGGGTTTGCTGTTGTTCACCGACCGCGTGGAAAAATTTATTCCGCCGCGCAAAGGACGTCGCCACATTTTGCGTATCTTGCGCGAATTATTGGCGTTCGAGCCGCAGGGACGCGGCACAGACTTGGGCGTCGCGTTGGATTACATGAATCGCATGATGAAACGGCGCGGCATTGTCGTCCTCGTTTCTGATTTTCAAGCCGACCCCGAGTCGTATCGCAAAGCATTGATTATCGCGGGCAAGAAACATGATGTCATTGCCATTGATTTGCGCGACCCGATGGAAAGCGAAATTGCAAACGTCGGACTGCTCGCGCTCCAGGATGCCGAGACCGGCGAAATCGTCGAAGTGGATACATCGGACAAGCAGTGGCGCG
>CAZXYP010000030.1:0-13808 GCA_964644955.1 uncultured Anaerolineales bacterium
CAGCTCTATTATCTGCGCGGACGCACCGGCAAAGCCGCGCGCTTGCGCGAACGACGCGTGGACACCCGGCACACCGCCGCAGCGCCCGCCTCCGTCGAAACCGAGTCGGAAGCCGCAGCCGAATAAACCAAAACGAGGTGTCCACACCTCGTTTTTTTTATTGCGTCATCAACCCTTGACAGGGTGACGCCGCCTATGCCGCGCAATACTTTTCCCACGCTCGAATACGAACGCGCGTTTTGGCGCGACGGTTTTGTTTGCGTTGCGGGCGTGGACGAAGCGGGACGCGGCGCGCTCGCGGGTCCGGTCGTTGCGGCGGCGGTCATGCTGCCGGTCATTCCTGAAGAGGATTGGACACAAAACGAATTCTTGCGCGCCATTGCGCGCGCGAACGATTCCAAACAACTGAGCGAACGCGCCCGCCAAGAATTGTACGAACCGCTGTGCGAAACGGCACGCGCGTATGCCATCGGTTTTGCCTCACACGACGAAATTGACACAATGAACATCTTGCGCGCGTCGCAGCTCGCGATGTATCGCGCTCTCGAACAATTATCCCCCCCCCCCGACGCGTTATTGCTCGACGCGCTGGTGTTGGGCAATACGGAACTCCCACAGCAAGGCATCATTCACGGCGACGCGCTTGCGCTCTCGATCGCCGCCGCGTCCATTCTCGCCAAAGTGACGCGTGACCGCCTGATGCGCGCGCACGACATGCAATTTCCACAGTACGGTTTCGCGCAGCACAAAGGATACGGCACGCGCGCGCATCTCGCCGCGCTGCAAAAATTTGGACCTTCCCCCATCCATCGTCTTTCGTACGCGCCGGTGCAAAACGTTCGAACGTTCAATCGTTGAAACGACCAACCTTGTCTTGTGTTACAATTTCGCGTATGGCAACCAACACCCGCGCGCGCAAAACTTTTGGCGATTCCGCCGAACGCGTCGCCGCGCTGCATCTCGAACAACACGGCTATCGCATTCTCGCGCGCAATGCGCGGACGCGCTATGGCGAGATTGATCTTATCGCCGAGGACGCCGACGGCATCGCGTTTGTCGAAGTCAAAGCGCGGCGCGGCACGAGTCACGGCGCGCCCGAAGAAGCCATCACGCCGCGCAAGCAATTGAAACTTGTCCAACTCGCCGATGCCTTTATTGCCGAAAACGAATTGTTTGCCGACAAAGCATGGCGCATTGACGTCGTGGCAATCGAATTGGATGAATCTGGAAAACTGATTCGGTTGGATGTCATCAAGAACGCGGTGCAGATGTAATATGGGAATTCGAAATTCGAACATCGAACATCGAAATTCGAATTTCGATGTTCGAAAACTATTTGTCATTCTGGGACCTTCTGCCGTCGGCAAGACAGAAATCGCACTCCAACTTGCGGAAGAATTCGGCGGCGAAATCGTGTCCGCCGATTCGCGTCTCATTTATCGCGGCATGGACGTTGCGACGGCGAAACCGACGCGGGCGGAACAAGCGCGCGTGCCGCATCATTTGATTGATGTTGTCGCGCCCGATGAGGAATTGACGCTGGCAGAATACCAAGCGCGCGCTTACGCGGCGATAGACGATATTTTCGCGCGCGGCAAAATCCCGTTTTTGGTCGGCGGCACGGGACTTTATATTCGTGCCGTGGTCGAAGGGTACAACATCCCGCGCGTGCCGCCGAATCCCGCGCGCCGCGCCGAATTGGAACATCTGCCTGCGCCCGAACTGTACGCGCGGCTGCAAACGCAGGACCCCGAAATTGCGGCGACGATTTTGCCGAACAATACGCGGCGCATCATTCGCGCGCTCGAAGTCATCGAGGCGACAGGCGCAAAAATGTCCGCGCAGCAAACGCGTCACCCCCCCCCTTTTGCGGTCACGCAAATCGGTTTGCAGCTGCCGCGCGCCTTGTTGTATGCGCGCGTGGATGCGCGGATTAACGCCATGGTCGAACGCGGTTTGGTGGACGAAGTGCGCGGTTTGGTCGCGCGCGGTTACGCGTTCACCCTGCCGAGCATGACGGGGCTGGGCTATCGCGAAATCGGCGCGTACCTGCGCGGCGAAATTGATTTGGACGAAGCGGTGCGCTTGCTCAAAAGCAACACGCGCAAATTTATTCGGCATCAGGGGAATTGGTTTCGCCCGAATGACGCGCGCATTCAGTGGTTTGATTTGTCCGCGCAAGATTATGCGGCAATTCGGGAATTGGTTCGAGAAACGTCGGAACGCTAAAACATGGAACGTTTCAATCCCAAAACAATGAATACATGTGACGTTTTACGCGCCGATGCACTGGAAATTTTTCACGCCGCGTTACGCGCCGCCGACCCGCGCGTCGCGATTTGGCGCGTATTGACGCGCGATGGAAATGTTTTGTTGCTGAACGGACAACCGTTCGCGGATTTGACGCGCGGGCGTGTGCGCGTGATTGGCATGGGCAAAGCAGGCGCGCCAATGGCGCAAGCGGTCGAAGAAATTGTCGGCGACAAAATTGATGCGGGCGCGGTGACGGTGAAATACAAACATGTCGCGCCGACACGGAAAATAAAAATCAACGAAGCAGGGCATCCGCTGCCCGACCCAAACGGTGTGCGCGCCACACATGAAATTGTGGATTTGGTGCGCAATTTGTCAGCGGACGATTTGGTGATTTGTGTGGTCTCGGGCGGCGGTTCCGCGTTGATGGAATGGTTGGTGGAAGGCGTAACGCTCGACGATTTGCGCGCGTTGACGTCCGAATTGCTGCGCTGCGGCGCGACGATTCAAGAAATCAACGCGCTGCGTAAACATCTCTCACGCGTCAAAGGCGGACAACTTGCGCGGTTGGCGCAGCCCGCGCGTATGCTCACGTTGATTTTATCTGACGTGTTGGGTTCGCCGCTCGATGTGATTGCGTCAGGACCGACCGCGCCCGATTCGTCCACGTTCGCGGATTGTTTGCGGATTGTGGACACGTATGCGCTGCGCGAAAAAATTCCCGCGAACATTTTGACGCATCTCGAACGCGGCACGCGCGGTGAAATTCCCGAAACGCCCAAAGCGGAGGACGCGCTGTTTGCGCGCGTGACGAACGTGATTGTGGCGGACAATCAAATCGCGTGCGCCGCGGCGGCGGATGAAGCAACGCGGCGCGGCTATGCAGTGAATGTTATCGGCACGCAATTGCAGGGCAACGCGCGCGCGCTGGCGTTGGATTTCGCGCAGCGCGGTTTGAGAGCGCGACCTGACACTTGTATTCTGGGGGGGGGGGAACCGACCGTCGTCGTGCGCGGGAATGGCAAGGGCGGACGCGCGCAAGAATTGGTTTTGGCGGCGGCGCGCGAAATTGACGGCGCGAAAAATATCGTACTGTTGAGCGCGGGCACCGACGGCACGGACGGACCGACAGACGCAGCGGGCGCGCTGGCAGACCATGAAACGATGGCGCGCGCGCGCGCGTTGGGTTTGGACGCGGACGCGTTTTTGGAAAACAATGACGCGTATCCTTTTTTTCGCGCGTTGAATGATTTGGTCATGACGGGTCCGACGAACACGAATGTGAATGATTTGATGATTGTGCTGCGCGGATGAAAAAGGGGTACGGGGACAAAACTTGCACGCATTTTTTCTCGAATGCAAAAAAAGGGCGGGGATAAAACCCCGCCCCTACATTTTATTGACTGCCCAAAACTGCGACGGCTTGATTCAAAACCTGCGCGGCTTGTTCTTGATTCATGCCCGTTTGTGACGTCAGGGATTGAATCATTTCATTTTGCTCGTCGGGCGAAAATGTCAAACTCTGTGACCGACTCGCGCCGCTCAACGGGTCGCCGCCGCGCGATTGTCCGCCGCTTGCGAGTTTGCTCAAAATCATTGGCACAATAATTGCCATTGCCGTCATGGCGACCTCGCGCGGCAAACCCAATTTTTCCGACAGCATGTCCGCCAACGGCGCCAGCGCGGCATTCATGCCCGTGTTCGCGCCATTCATTGCGCCCGCAGTGGGCGATGCGCCGCCCATGCCGCCGAGCAATCCACCCAACATGCCCATCATGGCATCGCCACTTTGTCCGCCTTGACCGCCCATCAAGCCGCCGAGCAAGCTGCCCAAATCGCCGCCACCTTGCGCGCCGCCGCCCATCAAACCGCCGAGCAAACTGCCCAAATCTCCCCCCCCTGAAGGCATGCCGCCGATGCCCGGACCACTTGCGCCGGACAGCGAGCCGAGCACCTCTTGCCCGCCTTGCGCGGGCGCGTCGCCCTGACCACCCAAAAGCGCGCCCAACATATCCGCCATTGCATCGCTTTGCGGATTCCCCTGTCCTTGCGATTCCTCGCCCGTCAGACCGCCCAATAATGAACCGAGATCCATTTCCCTCTCCTTTCGATTGTCACGACAAGTTCAAAACTTGTCATGCGTCCGATTGAATCATTTCCAACAAACGGGGATACACCACATCCGGTTTCACCGCCGCATCAATCGGGTCCAACAAATCGTGCGGCAGACCCAACGCCCGCGAAAATTGATACGTAAAAATTCGCGCGGTAGAATGCGCGCGCCACGCCGCGACAAACTCTCGACACAACGCGTTGCTCACGGCAAAATCATTTTCATTCGTAATCATCCACACCGCGCGCGCGGCAGGCGGACGGTGGCGCGCCGTATCCAACAGTTCACTGCCGAATAGAAAAAGCTGCGCGAGGGTGCGCGTGGCAAAACGCGGGTAGGCGTACTCGATGCCGGTTTCGGCGCGCACGCGCGGGTCCCACCAAAGAAACAGATTTGGCAAGCGATACACCAATCGCGCCAACGGACGCGTCAAGCGCGGCGGAATCGTTTTCGTGCCGTAGGCGGGCGCAAGCAGCAGAACTTGCGTCACATCCGCACGCGTTTCCGCCACCCACGTTGCCATGACGCCGCCGAGTGACAGCCCCATGACCGACACCCTTTCGCCCAAACCCAACACGAGGTCCACCGCGTCATTCGCCCACGTTTGCAATTCGGCAATGGTCAAGTCGCCATGTGCGGTGGACAGGCGGTCGCGGTAACCGTGATGCGGCAAGCGCGGCGCAAACACATTATACCCGCGTTGAAACAACAATTCACCCAACGCATGAAACTGCTGTGTGCTGTCGGTATAGCCGTGCAGATACAACACTGCGCGCGCGGTTTTTGCACCGTGCGACCACAACCGCGAATGCGAAGCCGGATGAATGATTTCGCTGTCTTCGGCGGCCACAAGCTGTTGAAAGCGCGCGGTCGCGTCCTCAAAGGTGGCGGCGGGATGATTTTTCAATGGCATGAGTAATAAACGCCTTGTGATATTCCAAACGACCGCGAATACCGCGTGCAACGTTGCGCGCGTAATATTCCGCGCGCGCGCGCGCCGTGTACGGCACGTCGTAACGCCGTTTGGGAATACCGACATACGCGCCGAGATAATTTGCAAATTCCGCAAGCGGCGTTTGCCAAAACGGCGACGCGCGGTCCAACGCTTGCGCCGTCAACGACAACAACCCGCGCCGTTTTTCCGACGGCAAATGCCAGAGCGTCAAATCCATGTCCGCAAGTCGAACATCGCGCAATCCTTCCAAAGTTTGGATGCGCCGCATCCAGCCGGTGGTCAATGTCACCGGCATGACCCCTCGATTGCAAATGAAATTCAAAATATATTCGTCATTGTCGTATATGCCTTCACCGTTCGCCAGACGCACCGGCGCTTGACAATTCATTGCGGCGACGCGCTGCCACACCCATTCCAATTCCGCGCGCAATTGTTGAAACGCCGCGCGTCTGCCGCCGATAAATTCGCCGCCGTAATATTTCGGAAACGGTTCGGGATACGCAGGCGAAATTGCGCGATACAACGCGCCAAAGTCGGCGCGGCTTTGTTTGAACGGATAACGCAACTGCGGCGGATACAGCGGTCGCGGCGCGCTGAGCCACAAACCCTGTACCGGAATTTTTCGCGCCAAATCATTTACCGCGCGTATCCACACACAATCGCTGTCGTGCAAAATCAGCGCATCCTCTGTACCCGCTTGTTCCGCCAATGCCTGAATCACATCAAAACGATAATAGGCGTTGCGAAATTTGCGCGACGCGCCCTGCGGCGGAACAAATTTTTCGTACGGCAAAAACACGCGCGTCACGCTCAACTTATTCAACACATCATGCAAGGATGCGCCATTCAAATCCAAATCGGCGTCGTCGTTGGTATAGACGCACACGCGCGCGTCCGGCGCGCAGCGCCGCGCGGTCGCGCAGCTCACCAATACGTTTTTCCAATAAATGGCGCGTCGCGCGTCGGACGAAACCGTTCTGCCGATGGCGGGATACCAACTTGCGTCACGCGCGGCATCGGTATCCACGCATAAAAAAGTAGCGAGTGTAACGTTCACATTTTGAGAGCCAACAATGCCGCGCGGTGCGCGCACAATTTTTCAATCAAGCCCGCAAGCAGCGCGGTGCGCGGCACGATGCTGTCGCGCGCGACATATTCATCGGGACTGTGATCGAGTCCGCCAATCGGACCCAGACCGTCCAGCACGGGAACGTGCGCGGCGGCGACATTGTTCGCGTCGGACGCGCCGCCGGTCGCCTGGTCTTGAATTTCAAAACCGAGTTCGCGCGCGCTCGCTTGTGCCAAGCCCGCCATAAACGCAATTGCGGGCGTTTTCGCCATCGGCGGAAAATTGAACGCGCCGGTGATTTCGACGCGCGTGCGCGCGACGTGCGTTTGTGACGCGAGCGCCATCACGGCATCGTGCGCCATCCGCGCGCCTTCGGGATTTACTGCACGCACGTCAATTTCTACCCACGCGTCGTCAGGCACAACATTCGTGCGCGTGCCGCCTTTGACAATGCCCGCGTTCACCGTCACGCCCGGCGCGATGCCGTTCAAATTATGCAGCGCGAGGATTTGATGGGCGAGTTCCAAAATCGCGTTGGCGCCTTTTTCGGGTTCAACGCCTGCGTGCGCGGCATGTCCGCGCACACGCAAAATATATTCGCCCGTGCCTTTGCGCGCGCTGACGATATTGCCGTTCGCGCGCGCGCCTTCCAGCACCAATACCGCATCCGCCTTTTGCACAAACGGCATGTAAATTTTTTTACCCGTCGGCGAACCGATTTCTTCATCGCCGCCAAAAAAGATGGCGAGTTCGGAAAAATTTTCGAAACCGTTGACCTGCAATGCGCGCACCGCATACATTGCCGTCAGCACGCCCGCTTTCATGTCACTTACGCCGGGTCCGATGAGTTTATTGCCTTCCGCGCGCAGCGGGCGTTCCGCCGCGACGCCTTCGGGATAGACCGTGTCGAGATGCGTAAGCAGCAAAATTTTTCCTTCACCGCTCCCGCGTACGCGCGCAAGATGGCAATTGCCGAATTCGCGCACGGGAAAATATTCCATGTCCCATTCCCACTGCTGTCCGCGCGCATTCACCCAATCGCCGCAAAAATCTACGCCGCGTTTGGTAAACGTGCCGCAATCCACATTCACAAGCGCGGCGAGGTCGTCGAGAAATTGCGGCAAGGCGGATTCAAGAAAAGAGAGTGTGTTTGGCATGAGGTGAATTGCAAAGCAAGAGCCCAAGTGTTTTCACCGCAGAGCGCGACTCTCTTTGCGACCTTGAAGAAAAACACTTGGGGTCTCAATGTTTACCACTCTTCCAATTTCCAAATTTCGGGCTGCCACGCGCCCGTTTCGCCGCCGATTTCGGCGTAAATGGCGACGGCTTGTTTTAATTCGCGCATCGAGTCTTGATCGCGTCCGAGCGCGTGATACAAATCGGCAAGTTGATTGTGCAAAGCGGCTTGACGGTGGCGGTCGCCTTCGCGCGTCACGATTTCCAACGCGCGCTGCGCGAGCTCCACCGCGTCATTGTCATCGCCGCACGCGTGCGCCACCAGCGCGAGATTGTTGAGCGCGGCAGCGTGTGCGCCCGATGCGCCGATTTGTCCCGCGCGCGCGGCGCTTGCTTCCAAGTGCTTGCGCGCCGCGTCCCATTCGCCGCGCGTGCGCGCGAGGATGCCGAGAATGTTGTGCGCTTGCGCCTGCGCCAGACCTTGCGTGTACGACACCGGCGATTTGTTTTTGCGCTGTGTCAATTTTAACGCGTGCTGTGCGTGCTGCAAGGCGCGCGCGTCGTTGCCCGCATAGTGCTCCGCCAACGAAAGGTCGGCATACAATTGCGCCGTCGTCGCGGGATCATGCGCCTGGTTCAGAATCGCGCTCAAGAGTTGCACGGCGCGCGCCCACGCACCTTGTCGCAAATATACGCGCGCGATTTTCGCTTCGACAGCCGCGCCAAAGGCGAGCGCGGTTTCGTACGAATAGAGCGCGGCGTCATATTCGCCCAACAACGTTTGTGCGTCGCCGATGCCGGCATGCAACGCGGCGGCATCGGGAAACCCGAGCGCCAACGCGGCGGTGTAGTATTCCACGGCGTCGCGCTGGGCAAACAAGGTGAGCGCGTAATCGCCCGCGCGTTTGTAAAATTCCGCCGCCTGCGTCTCGGCGCCGCCCGCGCGATAGTGCTGGGCGATTTGTCCCGCCAACGCGTCGAGCGCCAATTCGGAATGCGCGCGCTGTGTCAATGTGTCGGCAATGCGCCGGTGCAGCAAACGCCGCCGCGCCAGCGAAATTTCCTGATACACGAGTTCGCGCAATTTTTCATGCGTGAAATCGTACTGCGGTTCGCCGCGCGCAAGCGTTTCCGCAATCAGCCCCTGCGCGAGCAGTTCTTCCATGCCTGTGACCGTTTCTTCGTCACTGCGCCCGCTCGCCGCATGCAGCAATTCAAAATCAAACGCGCGCCCGATGACGGCAGCCGCGCCGAGCAATTGGCGCGCGGCTTCGCCGGTGTGCGCCAAACGCGAATGGAGCAGCTCGCGCACGCTCGCGGGCAAATTTTCGCCTTCGGGCAATATGCCCTCGCGTTCCAAAAGTTTGAGGTATTCGACCAGAAAAAACGGCTGTCCTTCGCTTTCACGGTACAACCGTTCCGCCAACGCGGCGTTGATGGGTACGCCGCGCGCGGCGGCGACTTGCATCAATTCTTGCGCGGGTTCGCGCGGCAAGCGTTTCAAATCCAACAACATGGCATGGTGTTCGCGCCGCGCGTCGGCGTACAAACGGCGCAGTACGTGGTCGTTCTCTAACTCTTCGCCGCGCCACGTGAGCAGTACGCACAACGCGGTGTGCCGCAAACGACGAATCAAATACGCGAGCAGTTCGAGTGACGCATCGTCGAGCCATTGCACATCATCCACAAACAACACGCCCGCGTCGCGCTGCCGCGTCAACGCCAGCACCAGCTCGGTTACGGCATCGAAAAAACGCGCTTGTGAACCGGGCGCATCGTTGGTGTCCTGCGCTTCGGGCGCGAGTTCGGGCAACAAGCGCGCGGCGTCGTTCAAAACAGCGGCGGGCAGACTCTGCGCGCGCGCCGTATTTCCGTTTTCGTTCAAGATGGCGCGCAATGCCTGCACGAACGGCGCGTACGCGAGCGCGCGTTGTTCGACATAGCAGCGCGCCGCCATGACACGCGCGCCGCGCATTTGGACATGCGCGATAAATTCGTGCGCCAAACGCGTTTTGCCGATGCCCGCTTCGCCTTGCAATATGAGCAAACGCCCGCTGTCGGAAATTTCCGCATACGCATTGATCAATTGCGCGAATTCGTGCGCGCGACCGACAAAGGGAAATTCGGAAGGTTTTTCCGGAGGTTCCGCCTTTCGCGCGAGCGTAGTGTGCTCGATTTCGCTTGCCTTGGACACTCTGTTTTCTTGAATCGCGCGATACAGTTCGGTGGTTTCGGGCAGGGGCGCGACGCCGAGTTCGGTATCGAGTTGCCGCACACATTCGCGATATTGGCGCAAGGCGGCGGCGCGCTGTCCGTCGCGCGCGTACAAGAGCATCAAGGCGCGGTGCGCGGGTTCGTGCAAGGCATCGAGCGCGAGCCAACGCCGCGCATATTCGATGGCGCGTTTGGGCGCATCGCGTTGTGTTTCGTACGCGACCAGTTGTTCAAGCA
Organism: uncultured Anaerolineales bacterium; assembly: GCA_964644955.1. Taxonomy (GTDB): domain Bacteria; phylum Chloroflexota; class Anaerolineae; order UBA4142; family SHND01; genus SHND01. The sequence continues at coordinate 10,018 of CAZXYP010000030.1, forward strand.
CTGACGCGAACTCTTTGCGCAAGGATTCGGTTTCAAAAAATTGCCATTCGTCGAACGCGGGACTGTCGCGCAATGTAAAACCCGCGAGAAAATCGCTTTGATACAGCTTTGCGGCGCGCGCCCAATCCGCAGGGTCAGCCGACTGCGCCAGACAACGAAATTCCAATACATCCACTTGCAGAGTTTTGCCGGGCAGCAGCGCAATCGTTTCGCGGTCAATGTCGAGCGCGACATTGTCCAACGCGCTTTTCAACGCGGAGAGGGTGCGGCGCAATGCCGCGCGCGCGTGCACCGCGTCGGCATCGGGATAGAAAAACGCGGCGAGTTCATCACGCTGGTGCGCGGTTTGCGTGAGCGCGAGGTACGCGGCGAGGGCAAACGCTTTACGCGTCTCTATTTCGACCGCGTGATGGTCGCGTTCCAAACGGGGCGAGCCGAGAAAATAAAACGAGAGCATCGGAGATTGGAGACTCGAGATTGGAGACTCGAACTTGAAGACTATTATGTGACGTGAAGCGTGAAACGTCAAACGAGTCTCTTTGCTCAAATCTCTAGTTTCGTAACGCTTTTCGTAACGCTGCGCGGACGGTCGCCCACTATAGTGAACGTGCAAGCAAAACACGGCAAAGAGCGTTGAGGTGAATGATGAGTGCAGCAAATTCGTACAAAGCAATCCGTTTGGGCGACGCGGCAGTCGAAGGGCTGCTGAACGGGATTCTCGCGGGCATCGCGATGGCGGTGTGGATTGTGGCGGTGGAATGGTTAAACGGCATTGCGCCGCAGAACGCGTTGGGTTATTTTGACCCCGGCGACAATGCGTCGCCGCTCATCGGGTTGATTTTGCATTTGGCAGTGGCGGGCGTGTACGGGCTGGTCTTTGGAATTTTGACCGCGTTGGTTTTGCGAATCCGAAACGCGCCGCCGAAAAAATGGTGGGGTCCGGTATTGGGCGCGCTGTATGGCGTGTTGATTTTCGGCGTGGCAGCAAGTATCGTTCTGCCGCAAACCGGATCCGAGTTGCGCGCGCTGCCTGTTTGGGCGTTGGCGGGCGCGCACTTGATTTATGGGATTGGATTGGGCACGTTACAGCTGCGCGCGCGCAGCTGAGCGCGGACGGCGCACAGAGAAAATCCACACAAGGAGGCGAGATGATTGATTTTGTTTCACTGTTGGTTTTGGTCGGCTTGACGGTGTTGTTCGGGTTTCTGGCGTACCGGGCATGGGGCGCGAAAAACAAGCCGGTGAAATGGGCGGGCGTCATTGTGGCGGGACTGCTCACGCTCGTTTTTGGTCTCGTGCTGGCGGTGGTGGCATTCGGCACCTTCAAGTTGAATCAGAATTACAATGTCAGCAATCCGGTCGTCGCGGTCAAGGTCGCAGGCACCCCGGAACAACTTGCGCGCGGCAAACAGCTCATTAACAGCTGCGGTTGTCACGGCGAGAATTTGGGCGGGATAGATTTTGCGGGGGAAGCGGGAATGCCGCTTGGCGTGCTGTACGCGCCGAACTTGACGCCCGGTGGTCATTTGCAAAATTGGAGTGACGGCGAAATTGTGCGCGCGATTCGCGAGGGGGTGCATCAAAGCGGGCGTTCGCTGCTGATTATGCCGTCATACAGTTTCCGTAACATGAGCGATGAAGACGTGCATGCTGTCGTCGCTTATCTGCGCAGCGTGCCGCCGGTGACGCCGGACACGCCGCCAAGCAATTTGAACGCGTTGGGCGCAGCGTTGATTGCTACGATTTTCGGCAGCGGGCAAACCGTTCAGCCGCACATTGCGCAGCCCGTTATCGCGCCGCCAAAAGGGGTCACTGCCGAGTACGGCAAGTATCTGGTCAGTTTTGTCGGCTGCGGAGATTGTCACGGGCAAAATCTCGCGGGTATCAAAGTGAGTCAAGGTCCGCCGCCGGGTCCGAATATCACAACGGTGCTGCCCAATTGGAGCGAACAGGATTTTCTGAATCTGATGCGTAAAGGCACGCTGCCGGACGGGAAGCGGGTCACCGAAAACATGCCGTGGCAAGAATACGACAAACTTGCGAGCGACGACGACCTGAAAGCAATGTATCTGTATTTACATTCCCTTGCACCGCTGCCGGACAATCCGCAATAAAAAAGTGGACGGCATGAGATAGAATGGGCGTAATACGTTTTTCGCGCGCAAGCACCGCGCGAAAAACGTATTACGCCGCGTGAATGTAGAATTCGCTTACGGACAATATATCGGACACATTCGACATGAACAAGGTAAATTGGCTGCGTCTCGCGCAAATGGCGTGGGTGGTTCTCGTCAGCATGGCGCTCTTTTTGTACGTGTTGGGCGGGATTGTTTATTTTCAGCAATTGAGTCAAATCTGTACCGGAACGCGCTTGGAGTGTCATGAGCACGAGCTGGCGACGCCAGAAGATTTTGCGAATTTACAGCGTGAGGGACTGTCCCTGCGCGATTGGGCCATTGCGAATATCGCGTATCGCGTCGTGATTACAGCCACCTTTGCGATTGTCGGCTTTTTGATTTTTGCGCGCAAACGCAACGAATGGAACGGCTTGCTGTTTTCCTATTTTTTGATCGCGTTCGGGTCTATTGGCGGACATTATCCTGCGCTCATTGCCAACTATCCTGCGCTCGCACTGCCCGTGAACATTGTCGGGTATATGGCGTATGTTGCCTTTGCACTCTTTTTTGCAACGTTTCCCGATGGGCGAGTCGTGCCGCGTGCGATGTGGATTCCGGTCTTGGTGTGGAGCGTCTCGTTTTTCCTCAGCCTATTTTTTGATTGGCCCGCGCGTTCCGACCCCCTGAATACTGTTTTCGCAGCGGTAGTGTGGTTGGGTATGCTTATTTGTGGGATGCTGGCGCAAGTGTATCGTTATGTTCGCGTTTCCAATGCAGAGGAACAAAGGCAGACGAAATGGGTGTTGTTCGGAATCGTGATTCTCGTCCTTTCAATCGTCACACTTTATTTCTCCCCGCTTTCGGGTCAATTTGGAGATGTAGTTGTGTATTCGCGCATTTCGCTGACGTTATTGATTGCGGTAAATCTGCTGTTGCTGCTCATCCCCATCACGATTGGCATCGCCATTCTGCGCTCGCGCCTCTTTGATATTGACGTTATCATTCGCCGCACGGTGACATACGCCATCGTCGTCGCATTGCTCGGCGTGGTCTATTTCGGTAGTGTGATTTTGTTGCAGCGACTGTTCGCGGGCATTATTGGCGACAATTCGGAAATCGTCACGGTGCTTTCGACGCTTGCCATCGCCGCGCTATTCATTCCTTTACGCAATCGCATTCAAAACGCGATTGACAAACGATTCAATCGGCAGCGCTATAACGCGCAAAAGGTTTTGCAGAAATTCGCGGAAACGGTGCGCGACGAAACCGATTTGGATAAATTGAATGCGGAATTGGTGAATGTGGTGAACGAAACGATGCAGCCCAAGACCGTATCGCTGTGGTTAAAAACCGACCACAGACGACAGACCACCGACAAGAACGCGTGGTCCTCCGCCGTCCGTCGTCTGTCGTCCGATGCTGAACAATGAATGAATCTACGACGATTCTGCGCCCGCCCTGGCTGAATCTTGCGCGCGCGGCATGGATTTTGTGCGCGGTGGTCACGGCGTTTTTGTTTGTCGTGGGCGGCATCAGTTTTTTCGGCAATGTGTTTTTGCCGTGTACGACGCCGGACGCGGTGTGCGGTCCGTGGCAGGTGAGCGCCGAAGACATTGCGTTGGCGCAGCAGTTGGGAATGCCCGTCGCGTTGATGCAGTTTGTGTATATCTTTAA
>CAZXYP010000030.1:13818-22794 GCA_964644955.1 uncultured Anaerolineales bacterium
TAATGGTGTGTTTCCCAAATTGGTTTTTTACGTGATGGGGGTGTTGATTTTTTGGCGCCGTTCCGATGATTGGGTCGCGCTGCTGTTGTCGGCGATGTTGGTGGGATTCGCGCTCGAAGGAATTGTAGTCAGCGGCGTGCTGGCGCTGTTTCAAGGAATCCTTTATTTTGCAATTACGATAATTTTTTTGGCGCTGCCGTTTATTTTTCCGAACGGGCGGTGGATTCCGCGTTGGACCTTTTGGTTTGCGGTGCCCATTATTTTCTTTGGCGCGATGGGAACGCTCATCCCCGTTCTAGCTCCTTTTCTAAACCAAGATGTCTATGCCTTTGCGCTCCTGTTCCCTTTCCTGTTGTGGTTTCTCTTGGGCGGCTATGCGGCGGTGTATCGCTATCGGCGGGTTTCCAGTGCGCGCGAACGACAGCAGACGAAATGGGTGATGGCGGGCATTTTGGGAACGTTCATTATTTTCATTCCGTTCACTATCATTGCTGTCTTGTTTCCGCCGTCGCAGCCATCGGCAGAACGGCTCGCGGTCGTCTATCTCTTTTACATTCCCATCGGTTTTCTCTCGTATGTCTTTATCCCCGTCTCGATTGCAATTTCGATTTTGCGCTATCGGTTGTGGGATATTGATATTTTAATTCGGCGCACCGTGTCGTATGCGCTCGTCGTCACACTGCTTGGTGTGGTTTATTTTGGCAGTGTGGTTTTGTTGCAACGCATTTTTGCGGGCATCATCGGCGACAATTCGGAAATCGTCACGGTGCTTTCAACGCTGGCGATTGCGGCATTGTTTGTGCCGCTTCGCAACCGCGTACAGAACGCGGTTGACAAACGTTTCAATCGCAAAAAATATAACGCGCAGCAAGTGTTGCAAAAATTCGCGCTGACCGTGCGCGATGAAACGGATTTGGAAACGTTGACGGGTGAATTGGTAAACGTGGTGCAAGAGACGATGCAGCCCAAGAGTGTGAGCGTGTGGCTCAAACAGACGGACGAGAAAGGAAAGACAACACTGTGATAAACGAAATTGCGAGCATCGTAATTCATTGCCCGGTCGAGCAGGTGTATGCATTCATGAGCGTGCCAAAAAATCGTCTGCGCTATGACCCGAAACTGATTGATGTGCGTCAAACGCCCGAAGGTCCGCTGCGGCTCGGCACGCAGATTGTCGAGGTGCGAAGCATGTTCGGCAAGCAAGGGGAAATGGTGACGGAGGTTGCGGAATTGGAACCGCAGCAGCGGATTGGGTATCGCACGCTGCCGGATGATGCGATCAATGCTTCCGGCGCGTATCAGTTTCAATCCGTCCCCGAAGGCACGCGGTTGACATTGAATTTTGTCATGAACCCCCGGGGAATTCTCAAATGGATTGTGCCATTCGTGGCACGCGGCATGAAGCAAGACATTGTGGCGGCGCTTGAGAACATCAAAACCATATTGGAAAAGCAGTGATGCAGTAAGAGAGGCAAGACAATGCAGCGAACCAATTCATGGCGACAAATTTTTGCGTGGGCGACGTTGGTCATCAGCGGCGCGGCATTTGTCTTGGTCTTGTACACTTCGCTGGTGATGTGTCCGCCTTTAGGCAAAGGTGGACCTGCGGAAATGCTTGGAAGCATCCCCGCTGCGCTCGCGTTTGTCGAGTTTGCCGTGTTGTGCGTTTTGATTGTGACGTTTCGCCCCGAGAATCGCATCGGTTGGTTGTGCGGTGCGATTAGCATCAGCGGCGCCATCGTCATTCCGATTGGGAATTACCAGAATTCGTCCTGTGCCCCGCCTACAGGACCTGTCTCGCCCGAACTGGCGATTGGAATTTTCGTTTCGACTATTTTATTCTTTCTGGTCGTTATTCCGTTGATGTTCACGCTTTTGCCGTTGTGGTTTCCGAATGGACAGTTTCTTTCTCCGCGTTGGCGCGCATTTTGGTACGTCGCGTTTGCTTTCGCACTCGGCACGTCCTTGATGTTTGTATTCTCGCCCGGCGCGCTGGCGCAGATGACCAGCAGACCCATCTCCAGTCCGCTCGAGTTGGATATTCCATTGCCCGCGTGGTTCGTTCCGATGCAGCGGCTTGTCTTTTTCCCGGCTCTCGTTCTGCCTTTAATTGCGAACGCGTCGCTGGTCGTGCGCTATCGCCGCGCGGACGCGGTGACGCGCCAGCAGCTCAAGGTGTTTGGAATTTTGGCTTTAGGCGGCGTCATACTGCTGCTCTTGTTCGAGTTGGCGGGCTTTGCAGGATGGCTCGATAAAAGTTTTGGGTCAAGTTGGGTGTACCTCTTTGTGCTGATTGTGGGCTGGCTGGGTTATCCGACGGCGATTGGCGTGGCGGTGCTGCGCTATCGCTTGTACGATATTGAAGTCATTATTCGGCGCACGCTGATTTATGGCAGTGTGACGGGAATGTTGGTCGCGTTGTATTTTGGTCTGGTGATTTTGCTCCAACGGATTTTTGCGGGCGTTGTCGGTGACAGCACCGAGATTGTGACGGTGGTTTCGACGCTCGTTATCGCCGCGCTGTTTGTGCCGTTACGCAATCGGATTCAAAACGCGATTGACAAACGGTTCAATCGGCAGCGCTATAACGCGCAGCAAGTTTTACAGAAATTCGCGGAAACGGTGCGCGATGAAACGGATTTGGAAAAATTGACGAGTGAATTGGTGAATGTAGTGAACAAAACAATGCAGCCGAAAAGTGTATCGCTGTGGCTCAAAAATGAGGAACGGAGTAGGTAGAGAAAATGAACTCTCGAATCACGTCTTGGCTCGCGTGGCTGTTGTGCGCGCTCATCGTCGCGGTGCATTTGTTCGGCGTGGCGCGCGCAGTGGTGAATGGAGAATTGCCGACAGAGCCGGTGCGCGTCGCGGCAAAGCTGGTTGAAAGTTTGCTGCCCTTTACATTCGCTTTGGTCGGCGCGTTGATTCTCTCGCGTCAAGCGCGCAATGTGATTGGCTGGCTGCTCATTGTGCCTGCGTTGGCATTTGCCTTGAGCACAATCACGGCTGCCATCATTGGCAATGCGACGACCGCGCCTGCAGAGCTGTCGTTCTGGTTGTACCTTGCGCTTTACGTCGGCGGTGTGGGCTGGGTCTTTTTTATTTTTCCGCTCTTTCTCATTGCGCAGCTCTTTCCGACGGGCAAACCTGTTTCGCCGCGCTGGCGTTGGGCAGTTGGATATGCGCTTGGTTTGCTCGTGTTTTTCTTGGTCGTGGCGGCGTTCATTGACCGCATTGGACCGCTTGGCGATACGGGTGAAATGACGTGGAGTGTTCCCAATCCGATTGGGTTCATTACCCGCGACCAACAAGATATCATCTTTGGTTTGCCGTGGAGCATTGCATTGGGTGGGCTAACGCTTGTGTCGGCAGCATCCGTCATTGTGCGCTATCGGCGCGCGGGGTTGATAGAGCGCGAGCAAATGAAATGGCTCTTGTTCGCGGTGAGCTTGTTCGCCGCCGCATACATTCCCGGCGTGTTCACGGCAGGCGAGATGGAAGGGCTTGGCGGGGCGATTCTGAACGTTCTTTTTCTCGCCTCGACTCTGGCAATTCCTATCGCCATCGGGATTGCCATTCTGCGCTATCGCTTGTTCGACATTGACGTTATCATTCGCCGCACGCTCACGTATGCGCTCGTCGTCGCGCTGCTCGGTGTAGTCTATTTCGGCAGTGTGATTTTGTTGCAGCGGATTTTTGCGGGCATCGTCGGCGACAATTCGGAAATTGTCACGGTGCTTTCGACGCTGGCGATTGCGGCGTTGTTTGTGCCGTTACGCAATCGGATTCAAAACGCGATTGACAAACGGTTCAATCGGCAGCGCTATAACGCGCAGCAAGTTTTACAGAAATTCGCGGAAACGGTGCGCGATGAAACGGATTTGGAAAAATTGACGAGTGAATTGGTGAACGTGGTGAACGAGACGATGCAGCCCAAGACTGTTAATGTGTGGTTAAAGAGAGAGAGTAAAAAGGAATCAGTAATCAAAAGTCAGTCGTGATTTACGGATCACTGATTACTGTTCACGGAACACGGACCCAATGTTTGACCTCATTGTTATTGGCGGCGGACCCGCGGGCGTGACAGCCGCATTGCGCGCGCGCGAACTCGGCGCGCACGTCGCGTTGGTGGAACGCGGGCAAATGGGTGGGACCTGCACAAACGACGGGTGCGCGCCGACGCGTGTGTTGGCGAAAACCGCGCGTCTTTTGCGTGACACGGAAAAATTTGACGAGTACGGTTTGGAAGGTGAACGTCCGCGTTTGAATTGGGAACGTTTGCTCGCGCGCACACATTATGTGGTGAACGCGCTGCACGAAAAGAAACAACTGCTCGGACATTTGCAAGCAGCCGGTGTCGAAACATTCGATAACGCGGGCGCTGTGAAATTTGTGGACGCGCAGACGATAGAGACCTCTCCCCCGTCCCCTCTCCTAAAAGGAGAGGGGAGATTGCGCGCGGGAAAATTTATCTTGTGCGCGGGCGGACATGCGCGGCGTTTGAATTTTCCCGGCGCGGAATTGGCGCTGACGCACAGTGATGTGTGGACGCTGAAAAAATTGCCGCGACGTGTCGCGATTGTCGGCGGCGCGGCAACGGGGTGTCAACTCGCGTCGGTGTTGAATGAATTTGGCGTGCACGTGACACTGCTCGACGTCGCGCCGCGCATTTTGCCGACGGAAGATAGTGAAACGTCAAACGTGATGCGTCAAGGGTTTCAAGCGCGCGGGATTCAAGTTGTTACGGGAATTGGTGGAATTGCAGAACTGCGCGAAACGCGAAACGAAAAACAATTGGTCTTTATACGCGACGCGCAAGAAATTGCGCTCGACGTTGACGCCGTCATTGTCGCCGTCGGTTGGATTGGAAATATCGAAACACTGAACCTCGACGCGGCGGGCGTGAAAACCGAACGCGGATATGTTGTCGTGAACGATGCCTTGCAAACCACCGCGTCCAACATATTCGCGGCGGGCGATATTACCGGACGCATGATGCTCGTACAAGGCGCGACGAGTGAAGCCATCATCGCGGCGGAGAATGCAGTCCGCAACACAAGCATCGAATCACATCACACGATTGTGCCGCACGGCGGATTCACCGACCCCGAATACGGGAGTGTCGGATTGACGGAACAACAGGCGCGCGCGAAATTTGATTGCGCGGTTTCGACGGCGCTGTATTCCGAAATTGACCGCGCGGTCATTGACGATGAGACCGAAGGGTTTTGCAAATTACTCGTCGCGCGTGAAACGCGCGAAATTCTCGGCGCGCACGTGGTCGGCGAACAGGCGTTGGAGATTATCCAGATGGTCGCGGCGGCGATGCAGGCAAACGCGCGCGTGGGCGATTTGGCGGGTTTGGAAATCGCCTATCCAACGTATGCGGCGATTGTGGGCTTGGCAGCGCGAAAAATTGTGCGCGAACTGGGGGCGCGCGGCACGGAAACCGTATGGCGTGAGTTGGGAAAGATACAGGGCGCAGAGTGGGAGAGAAGAGACAGGTAGTGGCGTTTCGGCGAATGGTTTGTTACTGCGTTTGTGAGAGCAATTCTTCAGGGGAAATAACTTGCAATCCAGGCACACGCGCAAAATGATTTACATTCGTTGTAAGCAGCGGCAGATTATGTTCAAGACAAATTGCGGCAATAAGAACATCTTTGATGCCAATTTCTTGATTCGCGCGAATCAGTTCGTCGTGCAATTTGGCGGCGCGGCGAGCAGCCATATCATCGAACGGCAAAATGCGCATTACTCCGAGAAGTGCCGTTTCCCCAATTGGCTTTTTGGCGCGCGCCATGCCAAACAAAAGTTCATAGGTCGTAATCGAAGTAATTGCACACGGATGTTCAGCAACGGCACGCGCGACAGCACTGGCGCTCGGTTCGCGCCCTTTCAGATAATTGATGAGAACGTTTGTGTCTAGGCAGAGCTCGGCAATGTCCATTGCGTCCACATCTGCTCCAGTGAATTCATGGCGCGGTCAAATTCTTGGTCGTCAGCGAGCGCGCCGCGCAGAGCCAGAAATTGATCGAGGCGCGCCAGACGCAGTGATTGTCCCTCGACAATCGCTTTGACGGTGCTGCCCTCCTGCAATTTCAAAATAGTCAAGAGCCAGGCGGGCAGAAAAATTGTATTTTCATCAGAGCGCTTTACGATAATTGTCATTTTCAAACTCCTCTTGATCTGCAGAAAGATTATAGCATGAAACAACTGACCGAATTTTTCCAATTGCATGTTGCGCGCGACGGTTCGGCGCTGCTCACCACAGGATCGGGTACGCAAGTCATAAACGCGATGTGGCGTGAGTTGGGGAAAAGACAAGGTGCAGAGTGGGAGAGAGAAGAAGGATGAAATTTATCCGTGCGTTGTGGTGGCTCGCGTTTGCCGCCTCGCTCATCATCCTCGTCGGCTCCCTGCCCGGTTATTGGGCGCAGGTGAATCGGACGGATTTGGCGTCGGAATTCTTGACGGTACAGCAAGTCGCATTGTGGCTCGGCGCATTCTTGTCCATTGCCGGCGCTGTGTTGTGTCTTGCCTTGGCACTGCTGCTCTTTACGAAAAAACAGACAGACCACATGGCGCTGTATCTGGCATTTTATTTGTTAATGTATGGAATTTTGTTTGTGGGTCCGCTGGAACACTTCTTGCCTTTTTGGTTTCCTGCCACCGGCGATTTGGCATTGCAATTGCAAGGCGTTGCTTTTGGGCTGCCGACGTTAGTCCTCATTCTCGTTTTTCCCACTGGACATTTCGTGCCGCGTTGGACGCGCTGGCTCGTGGTGGTGGGTGTTGCCATTATGGTTGGCACGGCATTGAGCGTGCGCGATTTGAGCGAAGTGCTGCGGATTAATACGCCCGCCGCACAAATTGGCTATGGGTTCTTTGGCGCATGGTTTGTCGTGGCGCTGGGCGTCCAAGTTTTTCGCTATCGCCGTGTTTATACTCCGACAGAACGCGAGCAAACCAAATGGGTTTTGTATGGGTTTTTGGCTTCGCTCGCGCTTTTGATATTCGTCTCGATTCCGTACACGTATACCCAGAATTTGCCGCCCGGCGCGCCAATCCCCTGGTGGTTCGCGTTGAACGGAGTTGGGTGGTGGTTGGGCTTGATGATTCAACCCCTTGCCTTGACCGTTGCCATTTTGCGCGCGCGGTTGTGGGACATTGACGTCATCGTGCGGCGTACGGTGACCTATGGGATTCTTGTGGCAATGCTTGCCACCGTGTATTTTAGTAGTGTGATTTTGCTGCAACGGATTTTTGCGGGCATCGTTGGCGACAATTCGGAAATTGTGACTGTCCTTTCAACGCTCGCCATCGCGGCTCTCTTTATTCCGCTGCGCAATCGGATTCAAAACGCGCTTGACAAACGCTTTTATCGCAAAAAATATGACGCACAAAAGGTTCTGCAAAAATTTTCGGAAACGGTGCGCGATGAAACGGATTTGGAAAAATTGTCGGCAGAGTTGTTGAATGTGGTGAATGAAACGATGCAGCCGAAAAGTGTGAGCGTGTGGTTGAAGACGACGACGGACGACGGACGGCGGACGACGGGGAAATGACGGCAGAGAACGAACAAAACAAATTCAATTTCAACGAGGGGAATGCGATGGCATACAAATTTGAAAAGTTGGAAGTGTGGCAGATGGCATTGGACTATTCGGATATGTTGTATGCGCTGATTGATAAATTGCCATATACCGAGAATGACAATCTCAAAGACCAACTGCGCCGCGCCGCGACGAGTATCGGCTTGAACATTGCCGAAGGTTCAACAAGCAGCAGCGATGCCGAACAAGCGCGTTATATTGGACACGCGATTCGGTCATTGATTGAGACTGTCGCCTGTCAGCATTACATCAAACGCCGCAAGTATCTGCAAGACCTGACTCTGCTCCGGGATACATATCAGTTCAGCGAAAAACTTTTTATCAAACTTCAAGCCCTGCGAAACACCTTGACAAGTAATGTCGCGCGCGAAGAATCTGCGGAATACATTTTGAATTCCAAAACGCCCTTTGACCAAGATTGACAACCGAACGCAGACAGCATACGGTTCTTGACCACAAGTTGCGGTCTGCCGTCCGTCGTCTGCCGTCTGCATTTCGTAACGCTTTCCGTAACGTTTACGTCACGCTCTCGAGTTATAGTGGAGGACAAATGGAAACAACTTCAAAACCCGGAATTCGGCAGCGCCTCTTTGGCAAGCGCGCTGAACCACAAACGCCCGCGGCGGCGCCCGCACCCGTGCCACTCCCCTTGCCGGGCACCATCAAGCTGCTTGATTTCACGCCAAACGACCCGCTCGTCGCGTATTTTCAAACCAACCCCGGCGTTGTCGAAGTGGACCGTTTGAATTTTGATTCGGCGGCGCTGCGCGAATTGCGCGAATCGGAAATCAAATTGGTCTTGCCGCTGCTGTCGCAAGGCGAACTGCTCGGCGTGGTCAATCTCGGTCAGCGTTTGTCCGACCAGGATTATTCCAGCGACGACCGCGCGCTGTTGGGCAATCTCGCCACGTCAGCCGGACCGGCAGTGCGCGTTGCCCAACTCGTGCGCCAACAGCAACTTGAAGCCCTCGCGCGTGAACGTTTGGAAGCGGAGCTGCGCATCGCGCGCCTCGTCCAGCAAACGCTTTTGCCGCAAGAATTGCCTACGCTCGACGGCTGGCACATTGCCGCGCATTATCGTCCCGCGCGCAGTGTCGGCGGCGACTTTTACGATTTCATCCATTACAACGACGGACGCCTCGCGCTCGTCATCGGGGATGTGACGGATAAAGGCGTGCCTGCCGCGCTGGTGATGGCATCCACACGCGCGACGTTGCGCGGGGTTGCCTTTGACTATAGTTCGGCGCAAGTCGGCGCCTCCGCGCAAGGCATGACCCCCGGCGATGTGCTGGCGCGCGCGAACGACCTCATTTGTCCCGACATCCCCCCGAAAATGTTTATCACCTGTTTTTACGCAATTCTC
>CAZXYP010000031.1:0-1624 GCA_964644955.1 uncultured Anaerolineales bacterium
CTTGCCAACAGCATGAGTGTGGCGCTCGAAAACGCGCGCTTGTTTGATGAAACACAACGTTTGTTGCAAGAAACCGAACAGCGCGCGGCGGAACTCGCCATCATCAACAGCGTGCAACAAGGGCTCGCGTCGAAACTGGATATGCAGGGTATTTATGATTTGGTCGGCGACAAGATTCGCGAAATCTTTGACGCGCAGATTGTGGTCTTGTGCGCGTATGACCGGGACGCGGATTTGGTTCATTGGGTTTACGCTGTCGAAAAGGGAATCCGCTACTATCATCCGTCGGAACCACCGCGGGGTTTTATGCCAACGTTCTTGACCCTCCGCGCGCCGATGGTCATTAATACAAATCTACGCGCCCGCGCACAGGAATTGGGGATGTACACTCTGGGGGAACCGGATGAGAACAATTTGGAACTCAAGTCTTTTGTCGGGATTGCACTGTGGTCAGGTGACCGCGCGATTGGCGGCATCTCTCTGCAGAACGCAGACAAAGAAAACGCCTTTAGTGATTCGGACGTGCGCCTGCTCGAAACGCTCGCATCTTCGATGAGCGTGGCGCTCGAAAACGCGCGGTTGTTTGATGAGACCCAGCGCCGCGCGCGCGAGGCGACGGCGACGAGTGAAATTCTCCGCATCATCAGTCAATCGCCGGGGAATGAAAGACCGGTACTGGATGCGATTGCGGATTACGCCGCACGCTTGTGTCATGCCGACGATGCTTTTATCGTTCGCCCGGAAGGCGATTGGTTGGTGCCGGTTTCCGGTTCAGTGAATTTTGGCGCGCCGCAGAATCGAGCGCCGCTCAATCGCGAAATGCTTGGCGGGCGCGCGTATCTTGAAAAGCGCACAGTGCATGTGGCAGACCTCGCCAATGCGCCCGATGCGGAATGGGCAAAGGCGAAACAACTCAATCTGCCGATTGGTGTTCAAACCATTTTGGCAACGCCCCTTTTGCGCGAGTCTGAACCTCTCGGCGTGATTGTGATGCGCCGGACAAGCCCGCAGCCCTTTGAAGACAAAGAAATTGCGCTCGTCGAAACGTTTGCCGACCAAGCCGTCATTGCCATCGAAAACGCGCGGCTCTTTGCCGAAAAAGAAAAAGCGCGCGTCGAAGCCGAACAGGCGAACGCCGCCAAGTCCGCGTTCCTCGCGACCATGAGCCACGAAATTCGCACACCCATGAACGCCATTATCGGCATGAGCGGATTGCTTATGGACACACCGCTCGACGAGATGCAGCGCGAATACGCAGAAATTATTCGCACGAGCAGCGAAGCGCTCTTGACCATCATTAACGACATTCTCGACTTGGCCAAAATCGAAGCGAGCAAAATGGAAATCGAAAACCAGCCCCTCGATGTGCGCGAAACAGTGGAAAGCGCGCTCGACCTCATCGCCGCCCGCGCCGCCGAAAAAGGGCTCGACCTCGCGTATCAACTCGATGCCGACGTACCGCAAACGATTGTGGGCGACGCAACGCGCTTGCGACAGATTCTGTTAAACTTGCTGAGCAACGCGGTAAAATTCACGGAACACGGCGAAGTGGTATTGAACGTCAGCATGGAGGGACAGGCATTGAGCAGTGAGAGCGGCATGTATCCTACAGAACGCTCAATGC
>CAZXYP010000031.1:1634-22778 GCA_964644955.1 uncultured Anaerolineales bacterium
CTCAGCACTCTCTACTTTTCTGTCCGCGACACCGGCATCGGCATTACACCCGAACAGCAAGCGCGCTTGTTCCAATCGTTCTCGCAAGCGGACGCGTCCACCGCGCGCAAATATGGCGGCACGGGACTCGGACTCGCGATTTCCAAACGCCTCGTCGAATTGATGGGTGGGACCATGCGGGTGGAAAGCAAAGGCAACGGCGAAGGCGCGACCTTTTCTTTTACAATTCAAGCTGAAGCGATGGACACGCCTTTGCGCGCGCGCCGCGAACTCGAAACTTTGCATCCCGCGCTCAGTGACAAACGCGTATTGATTGTGGATGACAATGCCACCAATCGCCGCATCCTCACTACGTATCTCAAAAATTGGAACTTGCTGCCGCGTGCAACAGACTCACCGCGCGAAGCGTTGACGTGGCTCGAACGCGGCGATCCGTTCGACGCGGCGATTCTGGACATGCACATGCCCGAAATGGACGGCGCAGCATTGGCACAAGAAATTCGCGCACTGGAGAATCCATCATCCGCCTCCGCTCTTGCATCTCCCATCCCCCATCTCCCGCTCGTCTTGTTCAGTTCCGTCGGGCATCGTCAGGACACACCTCTTTTCGCCGCGCAAATTTCCAAACCCATCAAGCCGTCGCAGCTGTATGATACGTTGGTCAATGTACTCGCGCCCGAAACGAGCCGTGCGCCGACCGGAGGACAACCCATGACGATTGACGCAGCCACTGCATCCGAACATCCGCTCCGCATTTTGCTCGCGGAAGACAATGTGGTGAATCAAAAACTTGCGCTCCGTTTGTTGGAGCAAATAGGGTATCGCGCAGATGTCGCCGCGAACGGCATCGAAGTTTTGGAATCAGTGGCGCGGCAGCCCTATGACGTGATTCTCATGGACGTGCAAATGCCGGAAATGGACGGCTTGGAGGCGTCGCGCCGTCTCAACGCCCAATACCCGCGCGACGCGCGTCCGCGCATCATTGCCATGACGGCGAACGCGATGCAAGGCGACCGTGAAATGTGTCTCGCCGCCGGCATGGACGATTACCTGACGAAACCGATTCGGGTGCAAGAACTGGTCGCGGCGCTGGGCAAGACGCGCGCGCGCGGCGGCGTGGAAAAGACCGGCGCGGTACTGGACGAGCAGGTGTTTCAAGAATTGAAAACCAATGTCGGCGCGGACTTTATCGGCGAATTGATTACGGCATATCTGGAAGACGCGCCGCAGCTCATCGCGGAAATGAAACGCGCGCTTACGGCGAACGATGTGGATTCGTTGCGCCGCGCCGCGCATACGCTCAAATCCAACAGCGCCAATTTTGGCGCGACGACTTTGACGGCGCTTGCAAAGGAATTGGAACACAACGCGCGGGAGGGAAACCTGAATGGCGCAAGGGAAAAAATCGCGCGCGTCGAGAATGAATTGGCGCAAGTGACTGCCGCGCTGGAGCGCAAACAATGAGCAAAATTCTCCTTGTGGACGATAATCGCATGAACCGTTTGCTGCTCGCGCGTTCGTTGGAGCAGCAGGGTCACGCGATTGCGTTTGCCGAAAACGGCAAACAGGCGTTGGATTTACTGCGCGGGCAAATCTTTGACCTGGCGCTGCTCGATGTGGAAATGCCGGAAATGAACGGCTATCAAGTATTGGAACAGGTTCACGGCGACGTGCGTTTGCGTGACATTCCCATTATCGTTACTTCAGCGCTCGACGAAATAGACAGTGTGGTGAAATGTATCGAGCTCGGCGCGGAAGATTATTTACACAAACCGGTGAATCCCGTGCTGCTTCAAGCGCGCGTCAATGCCTCGCTCGAGAAAAAACGTCTGCGCGATCAACAGCGCGATTTAATGAGCAAATTCATTACGGATGAAGTGACTGAAGATTTGTTGGCGAGCGGATTTTCACTCGGCGGAAAAGTGGTGCGGGCGACGGTCATGTTTTGCGACATTCGTTCGTTCACCACGATTACGGAAGCGCAAACGCCCGCCGAAACGATCGAGCTGCTCAACGATTATTATACGTTGATGATGGACGCGATTGGGAGTGAAGGCGGCATCGTGAATCAAATCATCGGGGATGGGCTCATGTCCGTTTTTGGCGCGCCGCTTCCGCTGACCGACCACGCGCTGCGCGCCGTCCGCGCCGCGCAGCAAATGCAGGAGTTGATTCAACAATTCAATACAGAACAAGCCGCGCGCAAACGTATTCCGCTGCGTATTGGCATCGGGATTGCGTCGGGCGAAATGATTGCGGGCTACACCGGCACCATGCGCCGCGCGACCTACACGTGTGTCGGCGATACCGTCAATGTCGCCGCGCGTCTGGAAAGTTTGACCAAAACATTTGGCGAACCGATTTTGGTGGACGAACAAGCGCGTTTATTGCTGGATGAAAATATCGTCGTCGCCGAAAAAGGCGAGACCGAAATTCGCGGCAAAACCAAACCGGTGCGCGTGTTTGCGGTGGTCTTGCGCTGAACCGGACCTTTTTTATGACTTCCTTTGGCGAACTGTTGAGCGAATACATGACGCGCACGGGCATCAGCGACAGCGAGCTCGCGCGTCATTTGGGCGTGAGTCGTCAAACGATTTTTCGTTGGAAAGAAGGACTGACCGCGCGCCCGCGCGTGCGCGAGGATGTGCTGCGCTGCGCGGAACGTTTGCGTTTGTCCGCAAGTGAACGCGATGCACTGCTGCTCGCGGCAGGTTTTGCGCCGGAACAATCACAGATGACCGACGACAGACCGCAGACAACAGAAATTGCGCTGCACGCGCAGGATGGAATCGTGCGCGCACACGCGCTTGATGTGCCGCGCGCCGCGAGAAAAAATCATCGCGCGCGTTGGCTTATCACATTTGCAATCGGCGCGTTGGTGATCGGGCTTGCGCTGTGGTTGGCTGCCAATTCGCCCGCCTCGCAAAATTTTATCGCGCTGTTCATCACCCCCACGCCTACGCTCGTTCCCGCGCCCACGCCCACGCCGCTGCCGCCTGAATTTGTGATTGCGCTCGCGCGTTTGAACCCGCGCGGCGGCGATGCGCCCGCCTATGATGTGACTGCGCGGTTGCGCCAAACTCTGGAAAACGAAATCGCAAACGAAAATTTAGCGCCGGTGCGTTTGGTGGATGTTGCCGATTCGGTGCGCGACGCCGACACCGCCGAACGCGTGCGCGAACGCACGGGCGCGGACGTGATTTTGTGGGGTAATTTTTCGGGGGACGATGCGCGCGTGGAATTGACACACGTCGCGCGTGTGCCAATGACGGGCACCGTCTTGTCTGCGTTTCCCTTGCTCCCGCGTGACCAATCGGTGACGCTGAACATGAACACGCCGGCGCAAACGCGCGCGCTGGCATTGTTGAGCGTCTTGCCTTTGCAGCTCGCGCGGGGAAACGCCGCGACCGCGCGGCGTTATCAAGAAACTGCGGAAACGCTCACGCCCTATTCGCGTGACCTGCGCGCCGCGCTCGATTTTTCTCGCGCGTATCTCCGACAAACCACCGCGCCGCTGGAATTGGATGAAGCTCTTGCGAGGTATTCGCGCAGTCTCGATGTCGCGTCGCCGTATGAAGGGTATCTCAATCGCGGGTTGGCGTATCTGGCGTTGAATCAAACTGCGGCTGCGCGCGCCGATTTTGCCAACGCGCAAGCGCTTGACGACGTGCGCCCGGAAGCATCGCGCGCGCAGTGTTGGCTCTTGGCATTGGAACAACAACCGCAAGCGGCGCTGCCGTATTGCAATGACGCCGTCGCGCGTGATCGCACCGCGTGGTCGCTCGATGCGCGCGCGGTGGTGTATGCGCAGCTCGGGCGTTATGCCGATGCCGCGAACGAATTTGCCAATTTTTTGCGCTGGCTTGATACACAGCCCGCCAACGCGCGCGGAACTTTTGCGCCGACGCGCCGCGCGTGGATAGAGAGTCTGCGCGCGGGCAAAAATCCCTTTGATGCGGAAACGTTAAATCAATTGCGCGGCGCGCCGTGAGCGAGACCTGACGGGTTTTTGTCGCGTGCGCGTCACATGCGCCAACCGCGCAAGTTTGCGCGCACGCGATATGTAAAGCATACGATTAGAAACCCGTCAGGTCTTTACAATCGGCAATCCTTCCAACTCCATGATTTTCAACGCGTTGGTCGTGGGACACGGACCGGCGTGCAGGTGATAATCAAAGACCAAGCGCCCGTCGCGGACCTCATCGCGAAAATGAAAATTCTGCGCGCGGGGGTCGGCATCCGCAAATTGCGCGAGTTCCAAATCGTGTGTGGCTATCAAGCCCGCGCCGCGCGCGCCGAGCAATTGCGCGATATACGCGCGGCTGCCAATGAGTCGTTCGCGATTGTTGGTGCCGCGAAAAATTTCGTCAATCAAATACAACAGCGCAAATTCCTCCCGGGCTTGCAGCGCATCGAGCAGCGCGCGCAAACATTTCACTTCCGCATAAAAATATGAAAAGCCGTCCGCAAGTGAATCGGTGATGCGAATGCAGGTATGTAAACGCAGCGGCTGCGCGACAAATTCTTGCGCCATGACCGGCGCGCCCGCATATGCCAAACACACATTGACGCCAATCGTTTTGAGAAACGTGCTTTTTCCCGCCATGTTTGAACCGGTGAGAATGTCCACCTGCCCCAACGCGTCCATTTCAAAATCATTGCAGACGCGCTGGGCAAACGGAATGAGCGGATGTCCCAACTGCGTCGCGCGCAAAACGGACGCGGCGTCGGCGCGAATTTCCGGAAAGGTTGCTTCGGGATTCAGCGCGGCGAAATTGCTTAACGCAATCAAGGCGTCGAGTTCCTGCGCCGCGCGTACCCATTCGGGCAGCGTTTGGGCAAGGTGCGCGCGCTGCCGGTCCGCCAAAAACGCAAACAAGAAATCCCACGGCAAAATCACATTCAACAAAACCGCCAGCACCGGATTGTTGCGGAGACCCACGCCGGCGGTAATGGAACCGACGCGGCGCAGTTGTTCCGACGGCGCGGGTGACCGGTGTAGAAACGGCGCGCAAAGCGCAGCCAGAGTTGGCGCGTTGTGATACGACGCGCGTTCGAGATATTGCACCAGCGCGCGAAATTTATCGAGTTCCGCGTGCACGCGCACGACCGCGCCGAGCACCGTTTCCAAATGTTTTTGATTCCAATAATAAAACGCAATGTATGCGCCCAACACGGCGAGAAAAAATGGTGGGAACGCAGCGAACTGCCACAGCGCGAACAAGACCAAATTTGCCGCGACGAGCAGCGTCGCAATCGGCAGCGCCCAACGCAAACGCGCCGATGGAAATTCGGTCTTGAGCCATTCCAATAAATTCTCGCCTTCGAGCTCGCGTTTCAACACAACGCGATAGGTCAACTGAAAACGGTCGCGGAAACGTGCGCGCGTTTTTAGTTCGCGCACAATGTTTTGTCGGGCGAGCAATGCGTTCACATCGGGACGTGACGCGGTGAGCCATTCCGCGAGCAGCTGCGTGCCGCGCCGCGAAATCGTCGTGTCGAGCCATTGATGCAAAGAACGATAGCCCGTGAGGTCGAGGTCGTACGCGAGCGATTTGTCCTGCAAAGTGATGGGGCGCGGCGGCGGCAATTCGTCCCATGCCAGCAGCAAGCGTGCGCGGCGGTCGAGTTTAATGGCGCGCCACAAGACAAGCGTTTCAATCCAGTTGTCCAGACGGCGATGTCGCACCACGAGTCCAAGAAACGCGAGCGCCGTGACGCCAAACAAGAGCCAAGCCGACGTCGCATTGAAAAGCACCGCGGCGAGCAATGCCAACGCGAGCCCGCCGAGCAAAACGACAAGCCGCGCGAGCGCGATACGATGACTCGTCGCCTGCAAAGGTTGAATGCGCTGCGCCAACCGTTCCGCCGAAAATTCCAACGCGCGCACAAGTTGTAGATGTTGTTCCAATGCGGTCATAGTGTGGCTCATGCTATCACACGTCACAAAAAATCGAGTATTTTTTATCGCGCGATTTTTTCGGGCGCTCTGACGGGCTGAGCAAAAACCCGACCCTTCGGCGCATAGACAATTCGTTCGCTTGACCGTATAATTCAAATTCCAACCACCCCGAATTACATCAAGGAACTCGTATGGCAAAAATTATTTCCGTTCACTCGTTTCGCGGCGGCACCGGCAAGTCCAACACCACCGCGAATCTCGCCGCCGTTCTCGCTGCGCAAGGACAGCGCGTCGGCGTGATTGACACCGATATTCAATCGCCGGGCATTCATATCTTGTTTGGCTTGCACGGCGACAATCTGGTCGCGTCGCTCAATGATTATTTGTGGCACGGCAAAGAAATTCAAGAGGTCGCGCAAGAGGTTACGCCCGCGAATGTCGCGGGCAAAATTTTTCTCATTCCTTCCAGCACCAAGCCCGGCGAGATTACGCGCGTGTTGCGCGAGGGGTACGACGCGCAGCGGCTCACGCGCGGTTTGCGGCAACTGCTGACCGAATTGAAACTCGACACGCTTATCATTGATACGCATCCCGGTTTGAACGAAGAAACTTTATTGTCGCTGGTCATTTCGCATGTTCTTGTTATCGTGATGCGTCCGGACCAACAGGATTACGAAGGCACGGGCATTACGGTGCAGGTGGCAAAGGAATTGCAAGTGCCGCAGTTGCTGCTCGTCGTCAATAAAACGCCGTCAATCCTCGACCCTGTGGCGGTCCAAGCCCGCGTCGAGCAAGCGTATGGCGCGCCCGTTGCCGCCGTCCTGCCCCATTCTGACGATATGATGAATCTCGCCAGCGGCGGGATTTTTGTTGTGCAATATCCCGACCATCCGCTCACTGCGTTGTATCAACAAATCGCTGCCCGGCTCGAAAGTTGAACGCGCCGTATGTCTGCCTCGAACATGTTTAGCGTTCTCGATGTCCTCGACCTCGCGCCGACCGAACGCCAAGTATTTCTCGAAATCGCGCGCAGTGGTCCCCAAACCCTTGACGCGCTCGCGCAAACGACTGCACTGCCGCGTGACGAAATCAGCGCCGCGCTCGACGCGCTCTTGATAAAAAACCGCTTGCGCCGTCTGCCCGATGATTGCTACGATGTCGTCATGGGCAAAACGAAAACGCACACCACGCTCCCCGCGCAATTGTGGCCCGCGCTGCTCGCGCCGCAGCGTTTGTATTCCGAACAAGAAATTGCAATCTTGAAAGTTGCGATTCCGATGTTGGAATTTGTGCGCGCGACGTTGAGCAGTTTTGCCGACCACGGACCGCATCACGCCCTGCGCGTCAAAACATTTGCGACGCAGCTCGGCTATGTGATGGGTTTGACCGATACCGAACGGCGTTTGCTGCGCGTCGGCGCGTTGTTTCACGACATTGGCAATGTCGTCGAACGCGAACGGCATCACCAAATCTCGCAAGAGACGGTCGAAAAACTGACGACACTTGGCGAACTGCCGTTGAGCGCAGAAGAGGTCAACGTCGTCGGGCTGTTGTGCCGTTGGCATCGCAAAGAGTACGAACCGGAACGCGTAGATCTGGTGCGCGGCGAAAATGTGCGAACGGGTTTGTGCGCGTCGATTTTGCGCGTGTCCGATGCAATGGATATTGACAGCCGCCGTTCCGATTATGATAAAGAGTTTCGCTTTGCGATGGAGTTTTTCTTTCCCGAAAAGCGACAATACTTTACGTCCCTCGAAGAAACGTATGGCGTGCGTGTCGTGTGCGCGTCCGATGTGAACATTCAAGTCTTTACGCGCGGCATGGTGCAAAACAATATCCAAATCGAGCAGTTGTTTGGCGATTTGAGCAAAACGCCGCTCGCGTGGCGCGTCCAACAATTGTGCATTCCACCGCCCGAAAGGAAAACGCGCGGCGCCGGACGCGCGCTGCTCGTGTTTCCCTTTGACGCGCATTCGCTTGTGATGGCGGCGTTGAGTCGTACACAATTGGAACGCGCGGGATACGCGGTTGAATTGTTGTGCTATCCCGATACGCCCGACGGCGCGAGTTGGTTGTGGCGCACCGCGCTGAATGAAACCGATACGCAAAACATCGCGCAGCTTGTCGTCATCGGCGACCGTCCCGATGCGAATGTGACCCTGCATCTTTTCAACACCGTTGAACGCTGGCAAAGCGCGGGCGCGCGTATTCACATTTTGAATCGGCACGAGGCAAATTGGGCGCGCGTGCCGGAATTACGCGCGCGCGGTGTGAGTGTCACGCTCGGCACCGATTGGGCATATTTTTGGGGCAATGAATTTACACGGGAAGATTTTGCATGGGCGGCGCTTGCGGCATTGACCACGCGCGACCCGACGATGGCGAGTTTGAATATCGCCGGGGAAACGGAACGTGTGATGCAAGGATTGTTGGACGCGGTCTTTGAGGCAGAGACGCATGCACAGCAGCGCGGGGTGCAAGACAGCGCGGCTTGGCTCGCGCTCGCGGAACCTTTGCTGGAACGCATCGCGCAAAATGACCGCGCGTATTTTGCCGCGCGCGCGGATGAATTTCGCGCGCGTGTTGCGATGCCGCGCACGGGACGCGTGGAGGGTTCGGTTTTGATTCTGGACGCGACCGCCGTGCCGCCCGAAGGATTGTTTTGGACTATGGAAGCGGCGATGGAGCAGCATGGTTTTTTCTATGAACGCAATTTGCGTTTGCGCGTACCGTATGCGATTGCGACGCGCGCGGTGGGTGAACACGTCGAACTCGTCGCCGTGAATCATTGGCGCGCGAATCAAGTCACGCCGATTCGATTGTTGTATCCCGACATTGGTCCGCGCCCGCAAGGGACCGAAAGCACCGTGAGTGCGCGTTTGACGAAAGCGGAAGCAGAGATGGTGGTGGCGAAATTGATTGAGGAATGTAACAAGTAATCGGTATTCGATAATCAGTAATCGGTCATCTGATACCGCTTACTGATTACCGATTACTGAACACCATGTCCTTTTTTTCTCGCGACGAATTGCGCGGTGAAAGCGCGCTGCCTTTGCGTCGCGCCAGTATGCTGTTGTTTGCCGTCGAGAATCGCACCGCGCAGCTCATGGAGCAGGATGTGCGCGATGCGGCAGTATATCTCACGTATGCGGGCAGCGCGGCGCGCGAACAAGATTTTTTCGCGGCGCTGGCAAAAGGGCGGGAAGGCGAAATTCGCGTCACGATTCAACAAATCGAACGTTATGCGCCGCAGTGGAAAACACTCTTGCCCGAAACGCCCGACGCGAAATTGAACGCCGCGCTCGCGCAATTGCTTGGGAAAAAATACAGCTTTACGCGCAAGGAAATTCCAAACACACGCGCGGCGCTCGGGTTGGACGACGCGGCAGTACAGCAAGCATTTCAAAACGGATTCAATCTCGCGCTTGATAGCATTTACGCGCCGCAGTTGGATGTTGCGGCGCGTGTCCGTTTTATATGGGCGCGGTTCGCGACGCGGCTGGAAAACCTGCCGCCGTTCTGGCTCGCGTTTTTTTTGACCATGCCCGGCGCGGCGGGACTGCTGGCATTGTCCACTGCGATGGCAGGCGTGGGGCTGCTTGGCGGATTGGCGCTTTTGTTTGTGTTTGCGCTGCTTAATATGTTCACGGTCGCGGCGTTGGCGGAAGCGACGGCGCGCGCGGGCGTGACGCGTTTGGGGTTGGGCTGGCTGGGACAATTGGTGCAGGAATATCTGGGCAGCGCGGGCGCGTTGTTTCTCACCGTAATTCTCGCGCTCAATAATTTTTTCGTGCTGGTGGTTTTTTTCTTGGGGGTTGGCGGCACACTGCAAGAGGCGACGCCATTGCCGGCGTGGTTTTGGGCGCTCGTCTTGTTTGGCATTTGCATTTTCTTTCTCTCGCGCGGTTCGCTCAATGCCACGATTGCTTCGACGCTGCTCGTTATTTTTGCGGTATTGCTTTTGCTGGTGTTGATTCCATTGTTTGCGCTGCCGCATTTTCAAATTGAAAATGTGACGCGCGCCGCGTTCATTTCGTTCGAGCCGGGCTCGCTGCAATTTGCGCTGGCGTTATTGCTGTCCACCTATTTTTCACATTTGTTGGTCGCCACTTACGCGCCGGTGGTCGTGCGGCGCGATGCCAGTGCGCGTTCGTGGATTTGGGGCAGCGCGGCGGCGATTTTTGGATTCATGCTGATTGCGATGTTGTGGCTCGTCGTGTTGAACGGCGCGCTCGCGCCCGACGTCATCGCGCAAGCACAAGGGACGATTTTGACGCCGCTGGCGGAAAAGGCGGGCGGAGTTGTTTTGTGGCTCGGCTCGCTGTTGGTGATTTTGAGTTTGGGTTTGGCAACGGTGCAAATTTCGCTGGGGCTGTATTACATGGTGCAGGAGCGTTTGCCTGCGGCGCGCGAAAATGCATTGTTTGCAAAACCCCGCGCGCGGTTTTTGATTTCCATTGTGCCGATGGTCGGGGTGCTGGCATTGGCAGAGTGGTTGGTGTTCACGGGCGCGAGCTCGTTTGCGAGTTTGCTCGGCATCGTCTCGGCGTTTTCCTTGCCGCTGTTGAGCGGCGTGTTTCCGATTTTGTTGTTGGCGGCGACGCGGCGCAAAGCCGAATTTATTCCGCGCGGCGCGGCGCGTTTTTGGGGGAATCCGATTTTTTTGACGGTGATGTACGCTCTGTTTGTTGCGATTATTTTTGGATACGGCGTCTTTATTTTTCAAGATGCGCTCACGCGCGGTCTGATTCTCGGCGTCGGTGTTTTGACGCTTGTGGTGACGGTGTTGATGCGGCGGCGCGGCGCGTTTGCTGCGCGTTTGGTAATTCTGCTGCAAACGGATGAGGGCAGCGCGCGCTCGAGATTTTCGATTGTCGAACAGGGGGGGGCTGCGCGCGCGCAAGTGGATTTGGAATACGCGAAGGGGCCCCAAACGATTCACGCGGCGAGCCGCGACGTGGTTTGGGAGGGTTTGCGCGCGCTGCGCGTGCGCGTCGAGGAATCGCGCGCGCGAACCGTGAAATTGTGGGGGATACGTTTTACAAAACAAGGCGCGCTGCAAGGATTTGCCGCGCGGGTGGAAATACACAATGGCGCGCGCGCGGAACAATTTGAATGGAATGAAACGCGCGCGGAAACGAACATGGCGTTGGATACGGCGCCATTGGATGCGCAAATCAATTTTGCTTGAACCCAATGTCCCGGGGCCTCATTCTTTTCGTGGGACGTAGAGCTGATTTCAAAATGAGAGACGAATCCAAAACCAAAGCGCAGTTGATTCAGGAACTTGCTGCCTTGCGCGCGCGCGCGGCAGAGTTGGAAATCGCGCGCACGCGCGCGGAAACCCTGCAAGCCGTCACACAAGCGTTAAGTAAAACGCTCAATCTCCAGCAAGTGTTTGGAGTCATCTTGAGCGAATTGCAAAAAGTGGTTCCGTATGACAGCGCGTCAGTGCAGGTGGTTCAAAACCATCGGCTCGTCATTGTCGGCGGGCGCGGGTTTGATGATATGGATTCCTTGTTGGGCGTCGGTTTTGATTTGGACGACGAAACCAATCCCGGGGTCCAAGTATTGCGCACGCGGCAGCCGCAAGTGTTTGGGGATGTTTCACTGCATCCGCACTTTCAAAGCGAAATTCACGGCGGCGGAAAAATTCGCGGTTGGATTGGCGCGCCATTATTGTTTGGTGACCGCGTGATTGGGTTGATTACGCTGGACAAACACGAAGCGAATTTTTATAACGCGGAATTGGCGCAGCTCGCGTTGGCATTCGCGGCGCAAGCGGCGACGGCGATTGAAAACGCGCGCTTGTATGAAACCGAACGCGCGGCGCGCGAACAAGCGGAGACGTTACGCGCGGCGGCGCAAGCGTTGGGCAGCACGTTGAGTTTGCGGCATGTGTTTGAGGCGATTTTGACGGAATTGCGAAAGGTCGTCCCGTACGACAGCTGTTCGGTGCAGCAATTGGAAGGCACTGAAATGGTGATTGTCGGCGGGCACGGGTTTCCCAATTTGGACGAATTGCTCGGCGCGCGTTTTGATTGGCGCGGCGAGGATGACCCGGCGGGCGAAGTCGTCAAGACGCGCGCGGCGGTCATTATCGGCGACGTGTCGGCGCGGTTCAAACACTTTCAAGATGAAACGCATGGACGCGGGCGCGTACGCGGTTGGATGGGCGTGCCGCTGTTGTACGGCGAACGTTTGATTGGCATGTTGACGCTCGACAAGTTCGAGGAAAATTTCTACACGCCCGAACGCGCGCGCGTCGCGCAAGCATTCGCCTCGCAAGCCGCCGTAGCCATCGAAAATGCGCGCCTCTTTGCCGAAACCAAACGCTTGCTCCAAGAAACGGAACAGCGCGCCGCCGAATTGGAAATCGTCAATGCCATCAGCGCGGCAATGTCACAACGGCTCGATATGCAAGGCATCATTCACGCCGTCGGCGATAAAGTGCGCGACATTTTCAATGTCGAAGTCACAGAAATTCTTTTGCTGGATGAAACGACAAACCTCATCCGCACGCCGTACTCGTACTATCGCGGTTATCAAGAGTTTGAACCATTTCCATTTGGCGAAGGTTTGACGACACGCGTCATGCAAACGCGCGCACCCGTCACATACAGCGGACTCGCAGATTCTATCGAGATGGGTGTACTGCATTTGTCAGAAGACGACAAGACCGAATCGTATATCGGCGTGCCGATTATTGCGGGCGACAAGGCGTTGGGCGTGTTGAGCGTGCAGAGTTACAAACCGCATGCGTTCGACGACAACAACGTGCGTTTGCTTTCGACGCTTGCGGCGAACATGGGCGTGGCATTGGAAAACGCGCGCTTGTTTGATGAGACACAGCGGCTCCTAAAAGAAACGGAGCAGCGCAACGCGGAACTTGCCATTATCAACAGCGTCCAAGAAGCTTTGGCATCGAAACTCGAGATGCAGGGAATTTATGATTTGGTCGGTGACAAGCTCCGCGACATTTTTGACGCGCAAGTGGTGGACATTGCACTGTACGATGCACAGGAAAACCTTTTGCATTTTCCGTACGCCATCGAGCGCGGTGTGCGCTTTCCTGACGAGCCGATGCCGTTGATTGGCTATCGCAAGCATGTGATGGAAACGCGTCAACCCTTGCTTATCAATGAGAACGCGATGCAGTCCGCCGCGCAGTACGGAAATCCCCAAGTCCTTCAAGGCGAGATTCCCAAGTCCAATTTGTTCGTTCCAATGCTCGTCGGCGGTCAAGCGCGCGGCGTCCTCTCGTTACAGAATCTTGACCGCGAAAACGCGTTCACGGATTCGGATGTGAGTTTGTTGCAAACGCTCGCCAACAGCATGAGCGTCGCGTTGGAGAACGCGCGCTTGTTGGATGAAACAACGCGGCGCGCGAATGAAATGACCGCGCTGACTGAAATCGGACGCGAGATTACGGCGACGCTCGATTTGAATACGGTGCTCGAACAAATCGCCGCGCACGCAAAGAATGTTTTGAACGCGCGCGATGTTTCGATTCGGATGCTCGAGCCCGACGGCACTCTCCCCACCGTCGTCGCTATTGGCAAGTACGCCGACATCAACAAAGCCGACAAGCTTGCCATTGGCGAAGGGATTACGGGCAATGTCGTGCAAACGGGTATCGCCGAAATCGTGAATGACCCACTGCATGACCCACGCTCGGTGACTTTACCCGGTACGGAAGAAGATGAAGCGGACGAGGCGATGCTGCTCGCGCCGCTGCTCGTACTTGACCGCGTCATTGGCATTATGGTCTTGTGGCGTGACCGCGACGAACACGGACTCTTTGCGCAAAGCGATTTGGATTTCATGATTAGTTTGTCGCGGCAGGCGGCGGCGGCGATTCAAAACGCGCGCCTCTTTGCCGAAACGGAACAGCGCGCGTCCGAACTCGCCATCATCAATCGCATCGGGCAGGTTTTGACGCAGCAGCTCGACTTGAACACGTTGATTGAATTAGTCGGCGATGAATTGCGCCAAGCGTTGGACACTCAAGACATCGGCATCGGTTTATACGATGCGGATGCCAATCTGCTGCACGCGCCCTATGTGTACAAAGCGAACCAACGCATTTATCCGCCGCCGACGCCGTTGAATGAATACAGTCGCGAGTCCGCCAAGCAAGGCAAATCGTTGGTGCTGAATCGCAATGTAGAAAAACTGTGGAAGCGCTACGGTTCCAACCTCACGATTGGTCCGGGCGCGCCGAAATCACTGGTCATGGTTCCGGTGCTGGCGGGCAGCACGCTGATTGGCGGCATCACGGTTCAAAATTTTGAACGCGAAAACGCATTTTCCGATTCGACGGTGCGGCTGCTCGAAACGGTCGCGTCGAACATTGGCACGGCGATTCAGAACGCGCGTTTGTTTGACGAAACGCAGCGCTTGTTGAAACAAAGTATGCAGCGCGCGACCGAATTGGTCATTATCAACAGTGTCGGGCAAGCCATGTCACAGCAGCTCGACGTCAAGACCATCACGCGCATTGTCGGCGACAAGGTGCGTGAACTCTTTGACCTCGAAGTCACCGAAATCTTGCTGCACGACCCCGTGACGAACATGATTCGACAGGAATATGTCTATGACCGCGGTTACAAAGACTGGGCGCCGTTTCCCTTTGGCGAAGGTTTAACATCGCGCATTCTCCGCACACGCGAACCGTTGATGCTCAATACGTATGAGGAACAAATTCAAGCCGGCGCGCTGTATTTGGAAGGCGAAGAACGGTCCGAATCATGGGTGGGCGTGCCGATTCTGGCAGGCGAACGCGCGCTCGGCGTGTTGATTGTGCAAAGTTATCAAGCGCATGCTTTTGACGAAGCGAATGTGCCGCTGCTCTCGACGCTCGCGGCGAACATGGGCGTTGCGCTCGACAATGCGCGTTTGTTTGACGAAGCCCAACGCCGCGCGAACGAAATGGCAGCCCTCACGGATATCGGGCGCGAGATTTCGGCGACGCTGGAGCTCAACACGGTCCTGGAACTCATTGGCGCGCGCGCGTATGAAATTCTCAATGCGCGCGATGTGGTTTTGCGATTGGTCGAAGCGGACGGCAATATGCCCGCCGTTGTCGCACGCGGGAAATACGCAGACCTGTTCAAAACGCGCGTGGTGCAGATGGGACAGGGACTTACAGGCAGTATCGCGCAAACCGGCATTGCCGAAGTTGTAAATGACCCGTTCCATGACCCGCGCGTGACACACGTGCCCGGCATGGAAGAGGATGAGCAAAATGAAGCCATGCTGTTTGCGCCCCTGCTCACGGGCGACAAGGTGTTGGGCATGTTGGCAGTATGGCGCGACAAAAAAACGGGCGGACCGTTCAGTCAATCTGACCTTGACTTTGCCATCGGTTTGGCGCGGCAGGCGGCGATTGCGATACAGAACGCGCGTTTGTTTGAAGATTCGCGGCGATTGTTTTATGCGGCGCAAGAACGCGCCGAAGAATTGACGCTGGTCACACGCGTACAACAAGACCTTTCGGAATTGTTGGAATTGGATGTGGTCTATGACGCGGTCGGGACGCGGCTGAGCTCGATTTTTGACGCGCAGATTGTGGCGGTCGGCATTTATGACCATGCCGCGCCGTGCATCCTGTATCCCTATTTTGTGGAAAACGGCGTGCGGCTCCATTTGCCGCCCGCGTCACTCAATGCGTTGGCGCAAGAATTGATTCGCACGCGACAGCCCATCTTGTTTGCAGAGCGGGCGTCCGAGCGTTTGCGTGAATTCGGGATTGAGATTCGCGCGGGGACACCGCCCAAATCCATGATGCTTGCGCCGTTGATTGTCGGCGACACGGTTTTGGGTTCATTGAGTTTGCAAAACGTCGCGCGCGAAAACGCTTTTGGCGAGTCCGAAATTCGTTTGCTCAACACGCTCGCATCGGGCATCAGTGTTGCTATCCAAAACGCGCGTTTGTACGACAGCGCGCAGGCGGCGCAAGCGGCGGCGGAACGGGCAAACGCCGCCAAGAGCACCTTCCTCGCCAACATGAGCCACGAGCTCCGCACACCGCTGAATGCCATCATCGGTTTCACGCGCATCGTGAAACGCAAAGCGCAAGGCGTCCTCGACGTGAAGCAGGTGGACAATCTCGACAAAGTATTGGTCAGCGCGGAACATTTGCTTGCGCTCATCAACACCATTCTCGACATTGCCAAAATCGAAGCGGGACGGATGGATGTGCAGCCCGCGCAGTTCGATGCCGCGCAATTGATTGAAATGTGTTTGACCACCGCGACGCCCTTGTTGAAACCCGGCGTGGTGTTTCAAAAACATGTTCATGCCGATTTGCCGTTGGTGTTTTCCGACCAAGATAAAGTGAAACAAATTTTGTTGAACCTGCTGAGCAATGCCGCGAAATTTACGCATGAAGGTTCTATCACCGTGAGCGCGCATCGCCTTGATGAATTGTTGTTGATTGATGTGACGGATACAGGCATCGGCATCGCGCCCGATGCGCAAGCCAAAGTGTTTGAAGAATTTCAACAAGCCGATACCAGCACGACGCGCAAATATGGCGGCACGGGATTGGGACTTGCTATCAGTCGGCATCTCGCGCGTTTGCTTGGCGGCGACCTCACGCTCACGAGCGAACCCGGCAAGGGTTCGACGTTCACGCTGTCATTTCCTCTGCGCTATGGGGAAAAAACGCAGGAAGATGTGGAGGTGCATTTTATTCCCGCGACGCGCGTGCGCGACATGAAAGATTTTTCGGAATCGCAACGCGATTCCGGAAACCATGTCACGTCTAAATTGCTTTTGGCGATAGATGACGACCCCGATGCGATTTATTTACTGCAAGAAAATTTGCGCGATGCAGGCTACCAAGTCGTCGGCGCCGCAAACGGTGATGAAGGGATTGCCAAAGCCAAAGAACTCAGACCCGCCGCGATTACGCTCGACGTGATGATGCCCAACAAAGACGGCTGGCAAGTGCTGCACGATTTACAGTCCGACCCCGAGACAAACGCCATTCCGGTGATTCTCTTGACGATTGTGGATAAAAAACCGTTGGGCTATCAATTGGGCGCGGCGGATTATTTGTTGAAACCGTTGGATGCGGACGCGGTGCAGAACGCGTTGGAACGCGTTACGCGGCGCAATCGCGGCATTGCGCCGAAACGGCTGCTCGTCGTGGACGATGACCCGCAAGTGTTGGATCTGATACGTCAACTGCTGCACGACAAGTATCAAATCGAAACTGCCGCCGATGGTCTGGCGGCGCTCGAAGCGGTGGTGTACTGGAAGCCCGACGCGATTTTGCTCGACCTGATGCTGCCGCGCCTCGATGGTTTTGGTGTGCTGGAAAAATTGCGCGCGGACGAGCCGTTTCGTCGGCTTCCCGTCGTGATTCTCACCGCCAAAACATTGAGCGCGGACGAAACCGCGCAGCTCAATGCGCGCGCCCAGCAAATCATTCACAAACAGGGACTGGATGCCGAATTGCTGATGCGTAATTTGCAGAATGTGATGGGATGACGTAATGAAAAAAATTCTGATTGTCGAAGATGTGGAAATGAATGTGGAATTGTTGGTGCAGCTGCTGGAAGACGACTATACGCTGGTCGTGGCGAACGACGGCGGGCGCGGCGTCGAAATGGCGGCGCAAGAAATGCCCGATTTGATTTTGATGGACATGTCTCTGCCGGTGTTGGACGGCTACGAAGCGACGCGCCAAATCAAAGCCAATGCCGCGCTGAAACAGATTCCCGTTATCGGTTTGTCCGCGCACGCCATGAGCGGCGATGCCGAAAAGGCGCGCGCGGCGGGCTGTGACGATTACCTGACGAAACCCGTGAACGACGAATGGTTGTTTCAAAAACTGAAACAGTATCTCGGATGACGGATGCACCAACCGCCAAAAATTCTCATCGTGGATGATACGCCGCTCAACGTAGATTTGCTCGAACAGGCGTTGGACGAATTGGGCTATCAAACCGTCACCGCGTTTGACGGGCAAGCGGCGTTGGAACAAATCGTCGCGACGCAGCCCGATTTGGTCTTGCTCGATATTATGATGCCGGTGATGGACGGGTTCGAGGTGTTGATGCGCGTCAAAGCCGACCCGGCGACGCATGACCTGCCCGTGATTGTTATTTCCGCGCTGAGTGATATGTCGAGCATTGTGCGCGGCATCGAAATGGGCGCGGACGATTTTTTACCCAAACCGTTCGAACCCGCGATTTTGCGCGCGCGTTTGCAAAACAGTTTGGACAAGAAACGCTGGCGCGACGCGGAGCAATTGATTGCGCGCGCGAACGAGCGCGAATTGGACATTGGACGCGAGATGCAGGCGAGCTTTTTACCGCAAGAATTGCCGCGCGTTGAGGGTTGGGAATTTGCCGCGTATTTTCAAGCCGCGCGTCAAGTGGCGGGTGACTTGTACGATGTATTTCCATTGTCGCCCGAAAAGCGTATCGGCATTTTCATTGGCGATGTGTCGGATAAAGGCGTCGGCGCGGCATTGTACATGGCATTGTTTCGCACGCTGCTGCGCGCCGCATTGCAGTGGGATGAATTTGGGCGCAATGATTCCGCAATCGCGCAAGACGACGCAGCGCGTTTGGGCGCAAGTATTCGTCTCACGAACAATTACGTCGCGTCCATGCACGGACACACTTCGATGTTTGCAACCTTGTTTGCTGGGCTGCTCAATCCGACAACAGGCGAATTGATTTATGCAAATCAAGGACACATGCCGCCGCTCGTTTTGAACGCGCAGGGGATTCGTATGGAACTTGGCGCGACCGGCATCCCACTCGGCATTGCGCCGCGCGAAACTTTCACGGTGCGCGCCGCCCAACTCGAACGCGGGGAAACCTTGCTGTTGTATTCGGACGGCGTGACGGACGCGCAAAACGCGAACCGGGAATTTTGGGATGAAGCCGCGCTGCTGACGGCAATCCGCGCGTTCGGCGCGGAATCGCCAACGGTGTTGTTGGAAAAAATTGTCGCGCGGGTCAACGCGCATGTGAACAACGCGCCGCGTTTTGACGACATGACATTGGTTGCGCTCAAACGCTTGAATGGAGAATGAAATGCACGAGCCGCCCAAAATTTTGATTGTGGATGACGAGCCGTTCAATGTAGATTATTTAGAGCAAGAATTGGACGAGCGCGGATATCAGACCGTGAGCGCCGTGAACGGACAGGAAGCATTGACACAAGTCAAGGTAGAAAATCCCGATTTGATTTTGCTCGACATTATGATGCCGATTATGGATGGCTTCACCGTGCTGGCGCGGCTCAAAGAAAATCCTGCGACGCGTGACGTACCCGTGATTGTGGTTTCGGCGATGAGTGACATGGCGAGCGTGGTCAAAGGCATTCGGCAAGGCGCGGAAGATTATTTGCCGAAACCATTTGACGAAACATTGCTGCACGCGCGCATCGGCGCGTGTTTGGAGAAAAAGAAATACCGCGACCAAGAAATTGAGTATCTGAAAAACGTGGAACGCTTGACGGACGCGGCGAGCGCGGTGGAACAAAATACTTTTGATGCCGCACAGCTCGCGCCCGTGACACAGCGCGCGGATGCGCTCGGCAATCTGGCGCGCGTGTTTCAGCGCATGGCTGCCGAAGTAATCGCGCGCGAACAAAAATTGAAACAGCAGATTCAAGAATTGAAAATTGAAATTGACCAGAGCAAACAAGAGCGCAAGGTGCAGGAAATTACGGGGTCGGAATATTTCCAAGCCCTGCGGAGTCAAGCGGAAGATTTGCGGGGGATTATTGAGGGGAAAGAATAAGCGATAAAAAAATTTCTCGCCAAAGTGCGAGAAATTTTTTTATCGCCGTTGTTTTATTTCGCCCAGCTCATCAGCCGTTCGCCTTGATAATTGTATGTGAGCGGAATTTGGTCGGTCACATTTTTCAACACTTGCTGCACGTTGCTGCCGTCCGCATTCATCACGAAAAATTCCCACTTACCGTTGCGGTCAGATAAAAACAAGATTTGTTTTCCGTCGGGCGACCACACGGGCGCGACATTGTTGGCGTGCGTGAAATCGAGTGGATTCATACTCGTCAGCAAATGCCGATTCGAACCGTCTGCGTTCGCAATCGCAATCTGCCATGTCGGCGGCTGTCCCACCATCATCACGATATATTTTCCGTCGGGCGAATATTGCGGCGACAAAATTTGCAGTGGGTCATACGTGCCGACGCCCGGGCGCAAATCACCGATGATGGGTTCAAACGTCGGCATGTTGTCGGCGGTCGCGTCCGTGTTGGTGACGACAATGCCAATCGCCTTGTCGTTGAATGCAATTTTCGTTGTGTCAATGGGATTCCACGTTGGCGTGAACGCGTGATTTGTCGTCGGGACATCGCTGTATGCGGCGTCATCGGTTCTCACCAAACCGAGTTTCCATTCCGACGACGCGGGCAGGGCAAAGCAGCGCCCGCGAAAACAGATTTCGCCTCCGCCTTTGGACGCCGTTTGGCGCGAAAAAACGAGCTGTGCGTCGTCGGGTTTCCAATCGGGCGCGCGCGGTTCTTGCGTGGCGTACAATAATTTTTCATTCGAGCCGTCCGCGTGGAGCGTGAAAATTCCCGCGACGGGTCCCTGGCGCGCGAGCGCGATTTGATTGCCCGCATGATTCCACTGCGGGTCCATGCCGAAACTCACGCGCTGTAAATTGGTGCCGTCGCCGTTGACGGTGTAAAGATTTCCGCCTTGCGCGTCGAGAAACGCGAGTTTGCCCGCGATGGCTTTGCCGACGGGCGTGTTATCGGGGAATGGATTGGGAATGGCAGTCGGTTTGGACGCGGGCGGTGCGTTGTCGGTTTTTACATTTTCGCCTGACGCGCGCACATTGACGGTAACGGGCGCGTCGCCATCGTTATACACAACCGCGTAAAACGTTCCGGGAAAATTGAAACGTCCGCTCCAGCCGAGGTCGTGATTTTGGACGTTACTGCCTTCGCCGATTTTTTTGAGGGATTCGCCGTTTTGCCAATCCGCGACCGCTTGCGGCGTGTATACATTGAATCGCAGCGCGGACGCATCGTTCGCGTCGAGTGTGATATCAATTTGCTCTGCACCGCCATAGTCAAAGCGAAACCACAAATCGGAATGCGGCGCGACCGTTTGCGCGGAGCCATCTGCATAGACCGCATCGCCGGGACCACCGCCCGCCGCAAAGCTCACGCCGACGACGAACAAAGTAACCGTCCGGAAATAACTTGAACACTTTTTGTAGTATGCTTGATCTCACCAT
>CAZXYP010000032.1:0-1001 GCA_964644955.1 uncultured Anaerolineales bacterium
GATGAGCATCAGCAGCGGCGCGTCTTTTGGCAATTGAGTACCCCCAAGTTCAACCTCGCGCGTCGTGATGCGCCGCCATGTGAAAATGGACGGGCAGTAACGCGCAAGTTCTTCCACCGCTTGCGGAATTTTTTCGGGGTGCGCGCAGAGAGTTTCCCAATGTTCGCGGCGCGTGAGCAATGATTTGATGCTTTCCGCGAGCGTGTGGCTTGTC
This sequence comes from uncultured Anaerolineales bacterium, assembly GCA_964644955.1. Taxonomy (GTDB): domain Bacteria; phylum Chloroflexota; class Anaerolineae; order UBA4142; family SHND01; genus SHND01. Next base: position 215 of record CAZXYP010000032.1, read on the forward strand.
GTCTCGTGTCCCGCAAACAACAATGTGTAACACACTGTTGCCATTTCGGTGCGCGTAATCGTTTTATCGCCCGCGTTGTAAATGCGTACGAGGTCGCTCGGCAAATCGTCCTGCAAATGTTCAAAACGTTTGTCCACGAGGTCGTTGCAGTATTTCCAATACTTTACGAGATTGTGCGCGTGCACGGTGAGGTCTTCGTTATCGCGTCCGCCCCACTGCAAGACGATGCGGCTGTAGGCGTATTGTTTTACTTGCGGCACATCTTGATCGGGAATGCCCATCAGCATAAACAGCACGAGCGCGGGGAGTTCGTAGGTCAACTGCGCCACAATATCCGCGCGTCCGCCTTGAAACGAATCGAGTAGTTCGTTAACGCGTTTGCGAATTGGAGTTTCGAGCGAACGAATGCGCTGCGGCGTGAATGCTTTGTTGATGAAACTGCGAATGCGCGTGTGGTCGGGCGGCATGCGTCCCGAAAGACCCGAATACACTTTGAAACCGCCGTCGTCCAAAATCTTTTGCACCTCCGGCGGCGGCGTGAGCATCGGCGTACCCGAAATCGCAGACGAAAACGTTTCCAAATCTTTGAAAATCGCTTTCACATCTTCATAGCGCGAGACAACCCAATAGTTGATGCGCGGGTCATAAAAGATGGGCGCTTCGCGGCGCGCGATTTCATAAAACGGAAACGGGTCGCTCATTTCGAGCGGGTCGAATTGCGCGAGAAACGAATCGGAAACCTGGGTCATAAAACCTCCTGTAAAAAATCACGACGTTTTCTTTTTCT
>CAZXYP010000032.1:1011-11845 GCA_964644955.1 uncultured Anaerolineales bacterium
AGGCGGTTGGTTGGTCGATGCCGGACGGCATTTTCCAGCGGCGCCAGCAGCGTATTCAACACACTTGCTACGCCGAATTGCGGGATAGAGGAACCGCTTGACGGTGTTTTTTGTTTTTGACTCCACACGGTTTCGGGGCGACTTTGTAAAACAATGACGTTGTTGGGTTCGGGCAAGTCCGCGTCAATTGCCCATTCCACATCTTGCGGGGAACCGTAGAATTGTTCCGCGCGCTTGGCGATTTTGGCGACGGCGAGAATTTGCGCGCGCGTGAGACAGGGCTGGGTGCGGCGTTCCCCGTCAATTTCGCGTTCGACGACACAGCGTGCGAAAATGTCGGCGACCAGTTCCGCGTGCTTGTCGGAAATTTTTTCCGCAACCACTTCGAGCAGTACTTTGTCCACGAGAAAATTATCGGGCGTGACCGTGCCGCCGACGACGGTTTCGCCGAGTCCCCAATTTGCATCAATCACGATTTTGGAACGGTCGCCATTGATGGGATTCAACGTCATGGCAACGCCCGCGCTCGACGCGTTCACCATTTTTTGCACGGCGACGCTCATCAAAACTTTTTCGTGCGCAAACCCGTTATCGTGACGATACGAAATCGCGCGCGCGGTGTACAAACTCGACCAGCATTTCCGCACATGTTCAATCACCGCGTCCGCGCCGACGACCCACAAAAAGGTATCTTGCTGTCCCGCGAAACTGGCGCCGGGCAAATCTTCGGCGGTCGCGCTCGAACGCACCGCGACCGGCAATTCATCTACGCTCGCTTGCGCGCACAATTCTGCATACGCGTTACGAATCGCTTGCTCCATCTCGGGCGGCAGCGGCATCTCTTCAATCAATTTGCGAATCGTGCGGCTCACCGATTCTTCTTCGCGCACCTTGGCGGGGTCGAGCATGTCGAGCCAGCCGTGAATGCACTCGCCCAAACTGTTGGTCGCCAAAATGCGCGCGTACGCTTCGGTCGTCACGGCAAAGCCGGGCGGCACGGGCGCGCCGGCTTGAATCATGGCGCCGAGCGAGGCGCATTTGCCTCCGACGCGCGCCACCATCGTCTTGTCGCATTGTTCAAACGGCAAAATATATTTTTCGCGCGCGGTCAATGGTTTGCGCGGTGTCGTCCTTTCCCACTCCGCCCAGAGATGAGCGAGCTGCAAAAACGGCAAGCGCGGCACAAATTCGAATGTTTCACTTGCGACCGGGCGCAGATTCGGCAAACGCTGCGTCATTTCGTCCAAAAGCACGCGCAGCGTCAAACGCGCAAGCGGCGCGCCCAAACAATAGTGCATCCCGTGACCGAACGCGAGATGTTCGCGTGCGTTGGTGCGGCGCACATTCAACTCGTCCGCGTTTGCAAAGACGGACGCGTCGTGATTTGCCGCGCCCGGCACGAATACAAGTTCCGCGCCCGCCGGGAGCTGCACCCCGTCCATTGTCACGTTTTGCGTTGCGCGCCGTCGCCACGCAAACTGCGAAGGCGCGGCGCGCAAGATTTCCTCGACCGCGTTAGGAATCAAAAATGGATTCTGCGCGAGTAACTGCCACTGCGCCGGGTTGGAGAGCAAAATTTGCAGACCGCCGCCGAGCAAATTCAGCAACGTTTCATGTCCCGCGATGAATTGTGTAATGCACAGCGTCACGATTTCGTCTTGCGAGATCGTACTGTCGGTTTGCGCCATGCGCGCGAATTCGCCGGGCAAATCATCGTGCGAAACCTCCATGCGCGGCGTGACATGCGCGCGCAGGTAATTTCCATACGCGACCAGATTGTGCGCGTGCGCGCGTTGTTCGTCCGCGTCGAGATTGCCCCATTTCAACAGGAGGCGGCTGGATTCCCATTGGCGCACGCGCGCGACATCGTGGGCGGGAATGCCCATCAATTTGCACAACACCAGCACAGGCAATTCCGAGACGAGATGTTGAAACAAATCCGCGCGTCCCAAGTCCACGATCGTATCAAGCAGGTAGTTGACCATGTCGCGCACGTGTGGTTCAAATGCGTTCATGCGCTGCGGGCTGTAGGCGCGCCCCACGGCATTCCGCAGTCGCAAATGGTCCTGGTGTTCATACGCCGCGAACGTATTCGCGGCGCCAAAGCCGCTTTCATCCACCAGCGCTTGGATATCGTCCTGAAATGCTGCATGAGGTGGAGGAGTCGAAAAAATACCGGGATGGCGAAGAATGTGTTTGACGTCGTGATAGCGCGTGACGACCCAACAGCGGTAATGGGGTTCGTACCAAATGGGCGTCGCGGGACGCGCATTCGCCACGATGGTGAACGGTTGGACCGCCACAAATTCCGCGCCGCCTTCGGCGCGGCTCGAGGAAGCAAATTGTTCGGCTAGATGACCATGACCTGTCTGCATCGGCAAGGTTCCTCACGCGGAGGTGTTTGTAAGTATCAAAAATTTCCTTGGGTTTTTTGGGGGCGCGGTGGCTGAAAGCAGTATCGGGTTTGTGCCGGCGCGCTGCAAGGAGTGATAAAGTTCGCACCGCGCGGGCAAGGGTTCGCCCAAATCAAATTTCTTGAGTAATTGGCAATACAGACGAAATTGACGCTGCCGCGCGTCGCGCCGGCGCGCGGCATGCAGCGCCAAAGACTTTTCGCGATGTGCCAACTCGGAGCAAGGGTCGAGCGCCAATGCCTTATCGGCATGCTGCAATGCTTCCGGCAGCTGTCCGATGCGGCGATAGATTTCGGCGAGGTTGGCATACATCTTGATACTCATTTCGCGGAATCAAATGCCCTGCGTGCGCGTTTCTTGCAAACGACGCACAATCCATTCGCGCAGCGTGTGGGCAATGACAGAAACGCGCACGGGAGAAGCTTGTAAATAGAGGTCCGCGCCGGGAACAATGTGCGACACGTCAAAGCCGCAGAGATGTTGACACAGCGCGTCATGCACCAGCTGCGGCGCGTGCGCGTCGGTCAAATATGCGCATGTCATGTTTTGAGCGGCGCTGTCGCGTATTTGCGCGGCGCAGCGCTGCCACAGCGAGGCAGGCGATTGATGATACAACGCAAAGTGGGGGTGCAACTGCATAGCGTGTCTTGGCGCTGCGCGACAACAGCGAAACGTCAACGCGTTGGGTTCAATACGACCCAAACGGCGCGCATGGGTTGATTGTCAAAATTGGACAAACGGTGTGGTGTCGTCGAATCAAAAATGATGCTGTCGCCCGCGTAAAGAACGTGACGTTCAAACCCCAATTCAATCGTCAAGGCGCCTTCGAGAACCAATCCAAATTCGCGTCCAATGTGATGCGACATGCGTTCCCCGGAGGTCGCGCCGGGCGCGTACGTGATTTCCAAAAATTCCGCGCCCGGTTCGGGATGCAGGGTAAGGCGCGCCCAGTCAATGCCGCCTTTGAGCGAAATGGTCGGACGCATATTGCAATGCACAATCGCGGGCGCGTGGGGCGCAGTATCCGCATCCACCGTGTCGAGGTCGAGCGTGCCGTTCAACTGCGCCTCGCGCAAATCGCTGGCGGTCATGTCTTGGGGCGCGCGTGTTTTGGCGGGGCTGCCGCTGTCGGGGAAAAAATAGTCAACGGGCAAGCCCAATGCCGCAGCAATGTTGTAGGTGGAACGCACGGAGGGATACGCTTTGCCGTTTTCGATTTGACTGAGCATGCTCGCGCTCACTTCGGCTTTGCTCGCCAATTCGCGCAAACTCATGTTTTGCCGCTCGCGTGCCGCGCGCAATTTTTCGCCAATCCGGGCGGCGTGGTTCGAGGTGTGTTCATCCATGGGCATTCGTCGGTGAATAACCGTTGTGCTGTACATTATAATACAATTCTATTGTACAATACAAGTCCTTTACCAGATATTTTTCAAAATTCGTTTAATGGTGCTTGACAAACTCGCTTTCTTTATTATAATTTTGTTCGATACAGATTAACACGCTGTAGCGCCTCGATTTTTCTCCATTTTGTTTTCGCAAGTCAATGAGGATGTGCGAATGACCCAACTCGGTTTTATCGGTCTCGGCTTGATGGGGAGCCGCATTGCCAAAAAATTCCTTGACGCCGGTCACTCTGTCACCGGCTATAACCGCACGCGTGAAAAAGCGCAGTGGCTCATTGACGTGGGAATGAACTGGGCGGATTCGCCGCGCGCAGTTGCCGAAAGTTCCGAAATTTTTTTTTCAATGGTGAGCGATACGCGCGCGCTCGCCGAAATCGCGGACGACCTCCTCGCGGGTTTGTCCGCCGGAAAAATTTACGTGGACATGAGCACCGTGAGTCCGCGTTACACGCGCGAACTTGCTGCGCGCGTAAAACAAAAAGGCGCGCAGATGCTCGAAGCGCCCGTTTCGGGAAGCATCCCCGCGATTCAAGCCGGCACGCTTGTTCCCTTTGTCGGCGGCGACGCGGACGCGCTCGAACGCGTGCGTCCGATTTTAGAAATCGTCGCGCAAAAAATTGTGCATGTTGGTACGAACGGACAAGGCATGGCGATGAAAGTTGCCATCAACGCGAATCTCGCGCCGCAGCTTGTTACGTTCTTTGAAACATTGCTCCTCGCCGAAAAAAATGGCATCCCCCGCGCACAAGCCCTCGACGCCTTGCTCAACAGTGTCGCCGCATCGGGTCTCGCCAAATATCGCGCGCCGTTCATTTTGAAAATGCCCGAAGAAGTTTGGTTCAGTGTGAACATGATGCAAAAAGATTTGCTGCTCGCGCTCGAACTTGGACGCGAAGTAGGAATGGCATTGCCGACCGTCGCGTACGCGAACGAATTGCTCACGCAAGCGCGCGCGATGGGCTACGGGGAACAAGATTTTGCGGCGTTGTTTTTTGTCATACATAGAGACTAGAGATTAGAGACTAGAGACTTTGCTTCAGTCTCCAGTCTCTAGTCTCCAGTCTCCAATCTCCAATCTCCAATCTCTCATGTCTCACGACGTCGAACAATATCTCTCGATGTATCAACAGATGCTCAAGATTCGTTTGTTTGAAGAGCAGGTGAACGAATTGTACCAGAGCGCCAAGATGCCCGGACTCGCGCATTTGTATTCGGGTGAAGAAGCGGTTGCGGTCGGCGTGTGCGAAGCGTTGCGCAAAGACGATTACATCACCAGCACACATCGCGGACATGGGCATTGTCTGGCGAAAGGCGCGAGCGTTGACAAAATGTTCGCGGAACTTTTAGGCAAAGAGGCGGGTTATTGTCACGGCAAGGGCGGCTCGATGCACATTGCGGACCAGGATACGGGCAATCTCGGCGCGAACGCGATTGTGGGCGGCAGCGCGGCGATTGCGACAGGCGCGGCATTTTCTTCCAAACGCTTGAATCAAAATCGCGTCGCCGTTTGTTTTTTCGGCGAAGGCGCGTTGGGACAGGGATTGTTGTACGAAAGTATGAACATGGCGCAGTTGTGGAAATTGCCTGTGGTGTACGTTTGCGAAAACAATCTCTACAACGAATACACACATCATTCCGAAACGACGGCGGGCAGCATGAAAGCGCGCGCCGAAGCGTTTGGCATTCACACGCAAGAGGTGAATGGACAGGACGTGCGCGCGGTGTTTGAAACCGCGCAGCAGTTGATTGAACGCGCACGACGCGGTGAAGGTCCTGCATTTTTGTTGTGCAACACGTACCGCTATTACGGACATCACGTCGGTGACATCAATCGCAGTTACTATCGCGCAAAAGAAGAAGAACAAGAATGGCGCAATGAACGTGACCCACTGCAACTGCTCGCGCGTTGGTTGATGGATGAAGGACTTGCGGACGCGGGAATTTTTGAACAGATTGAAAAAGAGGTGGCGCAAGAAATTCAAGAGGGCGTTGAGTTTGCGCTGAACGCGCCGTTTCCGAAGGCGGATGAGGTGACGGAGGATGTGTACGCGTGATGGAAAGCTAAAAGTTCAAAGTTAAAAATTAATAAAGAATGGTTTTGCGGAATTCGATGTTTTGAAAAATAAGCATATAATTCAAGATGGTTGGAATAGCTGCCATGAATGATGATGATATCGAACTTGAAGATAACGGCGAAGAAGAGGAATCTCGAGAAATCGAGTTTGAGTGGAGTGATGACAAGGCGGAGGCGAATCTTCAAAAACATGATGTCACGTTTGAAGAAGCGGAGACCGCGTTTGATGATCCGCACGCATACATCTTTGACGATGAAGAACATTGGGAAGACGAGCCACGCGAACTTCTCATCGGCTATTCCAAGCGTAACCGCTTGCTCTTTATCTCTTTTGTCCAACGCGCACCGAATTTGATTCGCATTATCAGCGCGCGTCTTGCAGACCGCTCAGAACGGAAAAAATATGAACAAGAAAAACGCTTCTAAACGTCCGGGGCATGAACATATTCCCGGGCTGGATGATTATGAACTCAAGCCGCATTACGATTTGGACTATCGCAAAGCCAAGCCGAACCGTTTCGCGGGCAAGGTGAAATTTACGCACGGCGGCGCGCGCAAGAACGCGGGACGGAAACCCGCGCCAGAAGAACTTGTCGCCAAGCGCGTGTATTTGTATCCGCGCCACGTGAAATTCTTGGAAAAGATTGACAAGAATGTGAGCGCGGCGATTCGGAAATTGGTGGATGCGACGGAAAAGCGATAAACGCATCACAGTATCTGCTTATCCGCTCCAATCTGCTGACCGAAAACCGCGTCGATTCCGCAAGTGGATGGGGTGATGGAGGATGTGTACGCGTGAATAACAGCACCCGCGAACTCACTTTCGGCGAAGCCATCCGCGAAGCATTGGCGGAAGAGCTGCGCCGTGACCCGCGCGTGTTTATGATTGGCGAAGATATTGCCGAAGCGGGAACGACGTTCAAAGTGTTGAATGGGCTCGTCGAGGAATTCGGACCCGAACGCATTATTGATTCGCCAATTTCGGAACCGGGCATTACGGGTCTCGGCGTCGGCGCGGCGATGACGGGGATGCGTCCTGTGGTGGATTTGATGTTTGGCGATTTTCTCACGCTGGCGATGGACCAGATGGTGAATCAAGCCGCGAAAATTCATTACATGAGCGGCGGCAAATTAAAGGTGCCGATGGTTCTGCGAACGACGATGGGCGCGGGACGGCGTTCCGCCGCGCAACATTCGCAATCGCTGCACGCATGGCTCAGTCACATTCCCGGATTAAAAGTCGTTGTGCCTTCGACGCCCTACGATGCAAAAGGTTTGATGAAGAGCGCGATTCGTGATGAAAATCCTGTCGCGATTTTTGAAGACAAGATGATGTACAAACTCGTCAAAGGCATTGTGCCTGAGGATGAGTACACGATTCCGCTCGGTGTTGCGGATGTGAAACGCGAAGGCAGTGACATTACGCTCATCGCAACAAGCAGCATGGTGTATGCCGCGCTCGACGCTGCGAAAATGTTGGACGAAATCGGAATCAGCGCGGAGGTGGTTGACCCGCGCACCCTCGTGCCGCTCGACAAAAATACATTGATGGAATCGGCAAAGAAAACGTCGCGCGTGATTGTGATTGATGAAGGATACGAGCAGTACGGCGTCACGGCAGAAATTGCATCAACGATTGCGGACGGCGCATTTTATTATCTCGATGCGCCCGTGAAACGCATCGGCGCAATGAATGTGCCCATTCCGTTTTCGCCCGCGTTGGAAGATTTGACGATTCCGAATGCGGAAAAGATTGCTCAAGTTGCGAAACAGTTGTTGAATAGAGCCTAGAGACTGGAGACTGGGGACTTGTCATTTCGAGCGGAGCGAGAAATCTCTAGTCTCTAGTCTCCAGTCTCTCAATTGGAGATACTATGTCCCTCATTCGCACATTCGGCACAATGGGCGTGGATTGGGAAGAGCGCGTCAATTTTGAACGACTGCGCCAAGAACGTTCTGCGCGCATCAAAAAACTTTTGAAGGAATCTGAAATCGGCGCGCTGTTGTGTTTTGACATGAACAACATTCGCTACATCACGAACACAACAATCGGCACGTGGGCGATTGATAAACTCGGACGCTTTTGTCTCTTGCCGCAAAACGACGAACCCATCAATTGGGATTTTGGTGTCGCCGCGAAACATCATCAAATGTATTGTCCATGGTTCAAAGAAGGACATTCGCGCGCGGGCATTTCGACTTTGCGCGGCGCGATGCCGCCCGGTTCGCATCGCGCGGAAGATGTCGCGCGCAAAATTCGCATCGAGTTGGAAGAACGCGGATTGCTCAATGAGCCGCTCGGCGTGGATGTGGTCGAGCCACCCGTTTTGTTTGCGTTGCAAAAAGAGGGCATCCATGTTGTGGATGGTCAACAATTGATGCAAGACGCGCGCGTGATTAAAACGCAAGATGAAATCACACTGTTGAGTATGGCATGTTCGATGGTAGATGCGGCGTACGAAGAATTGTATCGTTTCATGCGCCCCGGCGTGCGCGAGAACGAATGTGTCGGCTTGGTCAACAATGTTTTGTACAGCATGGGTTCAGAACACGTCGAAGGCGTGAACGCGATTTCGGGCGAACGCTGCAATCCGCATCCGCATATTTTCAGTGACCGCGTACTGCGCCCCGGCGACCTCGCGTTCTATGACATTCTGCACAGTTTCAACGGTTATCGCACGTGTTACTATCGCACACTCGCCGTTGGCAGCGCGTCGCAAGCGCAAGTGGATGCGTACAAACGCTGTCGCTATTATCTCGACGCGGCGATTGATGCCATCAAGCCCGGCGTGACCACTGCCGATGTTGTGAAGCTTTGGCCTCAAGCGCAAGAGTTTGGTTTGGCGAATGAAGAGATGGCATTCGCGCTGCAGTATGGTCACGGCGTCGGACTCGCAATTTGGGAGAAACCTGTTTTCAGTCGTCTCGTTTCGTTCGACAGTCCCGAAGTGATTCAAGAAGGGATGGTGTTTGCGCTGGAAACGTATTGGCCCGCGACGGATGGTTGGTCTGCCGCGCGCATTGAAGAACAATTGGTTGTTACAAAAGACGGCTGCCAAGTGATTACGCGTTTTCCTGCAGAAGAATTGTTGACCACCGGCGTCAAGTATTACACCGCGACAGGTCCGCTCTCCGGCACGCGCGAAGCGCAATCGCACAAGAACATTGATTACGCGGGGGCGAGTTTCGCCGATGCGATTCCTGTGCCGTCGCGGATTCTAAAAAAAGACTAGAGACTAGAGACTGGAGACTTGAGTAATTAGTATTCAGTAATCAGTCTCCAATCTCCAATCTCCAGTCTTTAGTCTCCAATCTCTAATGTCCAAAGACGTCATCATGCCTGCCCTCGGTATGGCGCAAGAAACGGGAACGCTGCTCCGTTGGCTGAAAGCGCCCGGCGATTCTGTCGCGAAAGGCGAATTGCTGATGGAAGTGGAAACCGACAAGGCGAATGTGGAAATCGAAGCGCCGGCGTCGGGAATCTTGTCGGATGTTTCTGCACAGCCCGGTGATGTGATTCCCGTTGGGCAAGTGATTGCGCGGATTGTGACAGGGAGTAGGGGCGAAGCATTTTCAGACGCGATTGCGACGCGTGAAACATCCGCTCATGAAAATGCTTCGCCCGTACAACCGCGCGTCAGTCCCGTCGCCGCGCGCATCGCGCAAGAACACGGCATTGATGTTTCGCAGATAAAAAATTCGCGCGGCGTGATTCAGAAAGAAGACGTACTCGAATATATCAATCGCGCGCAGTCTCCAATCGCTAGTCACCAGTCTCCAATCCCTAATTTCCAGTCTCCAGTCATTCTCGCATCCCCCAAAGCGCGTCGTCTCGCGAATGAACGCGGCATTGATTTGAAATCATTACGAGGCAGTGGACCTGATGGCGCGGTGTTGGCAGCGGATGTCTTGACTGTATCGCCGTCCGCCGTCCGCCGTCCGCCGTCCGATGCCGTCGAACCTGAAATTGTTGCGGTGTCCAACCTCTGGCGCGTGATGGTGGAACGCTTGTCGAATGCGTGGACGACGATTCCGCATTTTTATCTTGCGCGCGATGTGAATGCGACGCGCCTGATTTCATGGCGCGATGTTACAAAAAGCAAAATTGAAAAAATCACATACACCGATTTGTTGGTGAAATTGATTTCGGTTGCGTTGCAAAGACATCCGCGCGTCAATGCGTCGTGGTCGAACAATCAGATTGTTTTGCATCAACAGATTAACGTGGGTCTCGCCGTCGCGGTTGAACAAGGATTAACCGTTCCCGTAATTCACAACGCGAATGAATTGTCACTGAAACAAATTTCGGAGCGACGCGCGGAATTGATTGAACGCGCGCATGCGGGGAAATTGTCGTTGAACGATTTGCGCGACGGAACATTCACCATCAGCAATTTGGGCATGTACGGCGTGGACGCGTTCAACGCGATTGTGAATCCGCCGCAAGCGGCGATTCTCGCGGTGAGTCGTATCGCCGAACGCGTCGTGCCAGTGAATCATCAACCGAGCGTCCAACCGATGATGACACTCACACTTTCGTGCGACCATCGCGTCATTGACGGCGCGCGCGGCGCGCAATTTCTCGACACGCTCGCGCAGTTGATTGAGGAACCGCTGAGTTTGTTGGAATGAGAGGCGTGTAGGGGCGAAGCATTGACAGACGCGTACGCGACACGATTCGCAAATGTGTATGTCAATGCTTCGCCCCAACCAATGAGTGACATGCACCACACTACAAAATTTGACCCATCGCAAATGACAACTCCCGCGCTGTACGCCACACACAGCGTCGGTTTCAAACGCGCGGGCTTCATTGACCACAGCACAGGTTCCGTTCACATGGGCGTCGGCGTGTGCGAACTCGCGAGCGGCGCGATGGAACCGCATCTTCATTCGTTCGAAGAAAGTTTCTATGTGCTGGAAGGAAATGTGATTGGGGAAAT
>CAZXYP010000032.1:11855-17073 GCA_964644955.1 uncultured Anaerolineales bacterium
GCGTTTTTATTTTCGCCCGGCGATTTTGGGTTGATTAGTACGGGCGTGAAACACGCGTGGCGCAACGCAAGTGATAAACCTGCGCGTTGGTTAGAGATGCAAGCGCCGCAGCCGCGACCGATTGAATACGGACGCGATACATTTTTCGTCGGCGGCGAGGTTGCCACGTCTGCGAATCCACCAGATTTTTCGGATGAGTTAAACAAACTGCTCGGGCATTTTGATGAATCGTCGTTGCCGCGTCCGGGCGGTGTGATGCAGATGGAAGGATTCAATCCGACGACCGGCGTTGCCATCAAAATGTTTGTGGACCGTTCATTCGGCGCGATGCATCAATCGCTATTTCTCATTCAATACATGCCCGGCGCAAAAATTGACCCGCATGACCACACGTTTGAAGAATCGTATTTGATTGTTTCGGGGCAGGTAAAAGCGATTGCAGATGGGAAAGAATACTTGCTCGGCGCGGGCGATGTGATTTGGACGGGCGTGGGATGCATTCACAGTTTTGAAAATGTCGGCGACGAGCCCGTGCGTTGGATTGAAACGCAAGCGCCGCTGCCGCCTGCGAAAGAAGTGTTTCGGTTTGAGAGGGATTGGGCTGGGAAATACGCGTAAGAAACAGATTGTATCGGAAATAACAGATTCAAGCCGCGTGGTTTCCCTACGGTGCGGGTCGCTATTGAGTCGCCCTTGAATTAAAGTCAATGTCTGAACAAACGTCAGGGAAAAACAAGGCGCGTTGAATATGGTTCAGCATTTGCCGTTTTTTTTGAACGCGTCGTTTTGCCGTCAAAGGCGACGAACGGCATCGCACAATTCGATGGACGCTTTTATTTCCGAAAATGTCCAACAGAGTGTCCTCGCGCCGGCGCCTGAAGATGAAGCGCTACGGACAGTAGTTGTATGTGGACTGGAACGCTGGAAACAAGATGGTGGAGGAATCGCGCGCTCCCTTGTTGAAAAAAGCGCATTATCATCTGCCCGCGATGTGACGACGCGGGCTGCGCGCGGCAAGCCTATGAAACGCGAATTGGTTCAAGATTGGATGACACGCGACGCGGTGACGATTTCGTTCGATGCGTCGGTGGCGGACGCGCACAAAATCATGCGCGAAAAAAAGGTGCGCCGTTTGCCCGTTTTGCAGCACGGCAAACTGGTGGGCATCGTAACGCTGGGCGATGTGCGCGGCGCGGAACCTTCGCAAGCGTCCACGTTGAGTGTGTGGGAAATGCACAAGCTGTTGGCAGACCTCAAGGTGGAAAAAATCATGACGCCGCAGCCGTTGACGGTGGCGCAGGACACGACGATTGGACAAGCCGCGCGGCTCATGTTGGAACGCAAAGTGAGCGGGCTGCCGGTTGTAGATGAAAAGGGATACCTGGTCGGCATTATTACGGAATCGGATATTTTTCGTTTGGTTGTTCAAGAGTGGGGCAAAGCAGACACATAGAAAAACGCTGCCGTGTCGAACCCCACAATGAATCCAAGCAGCGTTGCTGCACGACGAAAGGAGTCACCGAATGGTAGAGGAAAACACAACCCCGCGCGCGCGACCGATGACGGGGCAGGAATATATCGAGAGTCTGCGCGACGGGCGCGAAATCTGGATTTACGGCGAACGCGTCAAGGATGTGACGACGCATCCCGCGTTTCGCAACACGGTGCGAATGCTCGCGCGTTTGTACGACGCGCTGCACGAGGAACCGCGCAAGAGCATTATTACGACCGATACCGAAACCGGCAACGGCGGCTATACGCACAAGTTTTACAAAGCGCAGCGCAACGTGGAAGAATTGGTGGGCGCGCGCGACGCGATTGCGGAATGGGCGCGCGTCACCTACGGCTGGATGGGACGGAGCCCCGATTACAAAGCCGCGTTCATGGCGACGCTCGGCGCGAACGCGGAATTTTATGAGCCGTTTCAAGAAAACGCGCGGCGCTGGTACAAAAAATCGCTCGAAGAAGTGACGTTTGTCAATCACGCGATTGTGAATCCGCCGGTGGACCGCAACAAAGAACTTGCCGAAGTGCGCGATGTGTACATGCACGTCGAAAAAGAGACCGACGGCGGTCTGATTGTCAGCGGCGCCAAAGTCGTGGCAACGACTTCGACCCTCACCAATTACAACTTTATCGCCAACAACGGCGCGCTGCCCATCAAGACCAAAGATTTCGCGTTTGTGTGCATTGTGCCGAACGATGCGCCCGGTCTGAAATTGTTTTGTCGTCCATCCTACGAAATGACCGCCGCCGCGATGGGCAGTCCGTTCGATTATCCGCTGTCGAGCCGCGTGGACGAAAATGATTCCATCATCGTCTTTGACAAGGTGTTTATCCCGTGGGAAAACGTGTTCGCGTATGGCGACATTGACAAGGTCAACAACTTTTTCCCGCGCTCGGGGTTCTTGCCGCGTTTCATGTTTCACGGCTGTACGCGTCTCGCCGTCAAACTCGATTTTCTCGCGGGGCTGTTGTTGAAATCGGTCGAAGCGACGGGCGCCAAAGATTTTCGCGGCGTGCAAGCGCAAGTGGGCGAAGTGTTGGCGTGGCGCAATCTGTTTTGGGGCTTGACCGATGCCATGGCGCGCACCCCCGAGCCGTGGACCGAAGGATATGTTTTGCCGAACCTGAATTATGGTTTGGCGTACCGTGTGGTGGCGAACATTGCGTATTCGCGCATTAAACAAATTATCGAAGATGTTTTGGCGAGCGCGTTGATTTATTTGCCGTCGCATGCCACTGATTTCAAACAGCCCGAAGTGCGAAAATATCTCGATGTCTTTGTGCGCGGCTCGAACGGTGTGGAGGCCGAAGACCGCGTGAAATTGATGAAGTTGATGTGGGACGCCATCGGCACCGAATTTGGCGGACGCCATGAATTGTACGAACGCAACTATTTCGGCAATCACGAAAGCATCCGCTTTGAAACGCTCTTTGTCGCCGACGCGATGGGAACGACCGCGCAGCTCAAGGGTTTTGCCGAACAGTGCATGGCAGAATACAACCTCGACGGTTGGACGGTGCCGGATTTGATGAACCCGAATGATATAAGTGTGGTGATGAACAAAAAGGCGTAAAACGTCGAACGTTCCACGTTCCCTGTTCCGCGCAATAAACAAACATGTCCACCGATACGCACATTGACCCGCGCGAATTTCGCAGCACGCTCGGACGTTTTGCGACGGGCGTTACTGTCATTACGACGGAAAAAGACGGACAGATTCACGGCATGACCGCAAACGCGTTCTTGTCCGTTTCGCTTGACCCGCCGTTAGTGCTGGTATCGGTGGACAATCGCGCCACGATGCACAAGCTCTTGCCGGAAAGCAAACGCTACGGGGTCAGTATTCTCGCTGCCGACCAGGAGCCATTAAGCAATCACTTTGCGCGGCGTCCCGTCGAGGGACTCAAAATTCCGTTTATTGAAAAACACGGCGTTCCCGTACTCGACGGCGCCGTCGCGCAAATCATTGCCCGCGTGGTCGAAATTCATCCCGCCGGTGACCACACGCTGTACATTGGGCAGGTGGAACATTTGGAATGGACGGATGAAAAACCGCTCCTGTTTTTTGCGGGACAGTATCATCATCTCAAGAGCGAAAAGGCGCGTATTGCCACGCATCCCGAAGATGACTTTTCGCTGTTTTTGTTCGGTAAAGTGTAACGCGCGCGGCTGAATTTCCATGCACCGCGCTTTTCCAGAGGAGGAGGAGAGGATGAAACAATTTTTGCAGCTCAAAGGTCGTTCCCTTTTTGCCGTGAGTGCAATTGCCCTTGTGGCGTTGGTGATAGCGGCGTGCGCGCCGGCTGCCGCGCCCACGAGCGCGCCTGCGCCGACCAGCGCGCCTGCGCCGACGAGTGCGCCGCAAGCAACGAGTGCGCCCGCGCCAACCGCTGCGCCTGCCGCCGGACGCGTCATCAAAATCGGCTATGTCAGTCCGCAAACGGGACCGCTCGCGCCGTTTGGCGAAGCCGACAAGTACGTGTTGGAGCAAATGCAAAAACAATTTGCGAACGGCATCGAAATCGCGGGCGTGAAACACCCGGTCGAAATCATTGTCAAGGACACCCAGTCCGACCCGAATCACGCGTCCGAGGTCGCGGCGGACCTTATCACCAAAGACCAAGTGGATTTGATTTTGGTCGAGTCCACACCGGAAACGACGAATCCGGTTTCCGACCAATGCGAATTGAATCAAGTGCCGTGCATCTCGACCGTCGCGCCGTGGCAAGCGTGGTTCATCGGACGCGGCGGCGAACCGGGCAAGACCGAATTTAAATACACGTACCACTTTTTCTGGGGATTGGAAGACATTATCGGCGTCTTTAGCGATTTGTGGACGCAGGTGCCGAACAATAAAGTGGTCGGCGGTTTGTGGCCCAACGACGGCGACGGCAATGTGTGGAGCAATCCCGAAGTCGGTTTCCCGCCCGTATTGACCAAAAACGGTTACACGATTGTGGATCCGGGGCGCTATCAAAATTTGAAAGATGATTTCTCTGCCGAAATCGGTCAGTTCAAATCCAAGAATGCCGAAATCATCACCGGCGTTGTGATTCCGCCGGACCTCGGAACGATTGTGACGCAAATGAGCCAACAGGATTTCAAACCCAAAATGGTCACGGTCGGCAAAGCGGCGTTGTTCCCCTCGACCGTCGAATCCATCAGCAATGGTTTGGGCGATGGACTCACGACGGAAATTTGGTGGACGCCGAATCATCCGTTCAAATCGTCGTTGACGGGACAAAGCGCTCGAGAGTTGGCGGAAGCGTTTGAAAAAGATACGGGCAAACAATGGACGCAGCCGCTCGGGTTCACGCACGCATTGTTTGAAGTTGCCGCCGACGCGTTGAAACGCACGTCGAACATTGACGACAAGCAAGCGATTGTGAATGCCATCAAAGCGACCAAACTCGAAACCATCGTCGGTCCGATTGATTGGAGCAGTGGTCCCGTGCCGAATGTTGCCAAGACGCCGCTTGTCGGTGGGCAGTGGGTCAAGGGCGCGAAATTTCCCTTTGACCTTGTGATTACGTCCAACACACTCGCGCCCAACATTCCCAAAGGCGGCGAGACCAAAGCGATGCCCTGGGGACAGTGAGTCGTAGGCAGTGAGCGGTAATGCGTATCGCGTCACAATTTGTTGACGCGATACGCCTTCCATGGCGAGGCACGCATATGCGAGACATCACCGAGAACAATCTCACCGAAATT
>CAZXYP010000032.1:17083-22733 GCA_964644955.1 uncultured Anaerolineales bacterium
AGAAGCCAGATATTTGAATTAAAACCATTATCAGAAAACAATCTCACCGAAATTGTATCCGCGACGTTTGACGGGACGTCGAACCCGCGCCTCAAAGAAATCATGCAGGCGCTCGTCAAACATTTGCACGCGTTCGTGCGCGAGGTGAATTTGACCGAAGCGGAATGGCTGACGGGCATTCAATTTCTCACCGCGACCGGGCAAATGTGCAACGACATTCGGCAGGAATATATTTTGTTGAGCGACACGTTGGGCGTTTCGACCTTGAAAGATTTGCTCAACAATCGCAAGCCCGAAGGCATGACGGAATGGAGTATTCTCGGACCGTTTTATCGCGAGGATGCGCCGGAATTGCCGCTCGACGCGAACATGGCGGGCGATACGCCCGGCGACGCGCTGTTTATTTCCGGGCGCGTGTTGGCGCCGGATGGAACGCCGCTGGCGGGCGCGCTGTTGGATGTGTGGCACGCGGACGGCGAGGGCTATTATGATTTGCAATTGCTGAATCCCGACCAGATGAATTTGCGCGGGCGTTTTCGTACGGACGCGAACGGCAACTATCGTTTTCGTAGTATCAAGCCGACGTTCTATCCGATTCCGACGGATGGACCCGTCGGCAAAATGCTGCGCACCGTCGGACGGCATCCGTATCGTCCCGCGCATGTGCATTTCAAAGTGTCTGCGCCGGGCTACAAAGACTTGACGACGGAATTGTATGTGAACGACGACCCCTATATTGATTCCGATGCGGTCTTTGGCGTGCGCGAATCGTTGGTCGTGGATTTTGTCAAGCATGATTCGGAACAGGAAGCCGCGCAATCCGGCGTGCGCGCGCCGTTTTACACCGTTCACTATGATTTTGTTATGGAACCGCAATAAAGGCACATGTCATGTCGAGCGGAGTGAGAAATCTTCCAGGCGCTGGCAGGGATATTTCACTCTGTTCGAGATGATATGCACACACCATGTCCGCACTCCTCGAACTGCGTGATATTTCCAAATCCTTTGGTGGGCTTGCCATTTTGAATGGGCTTTCGTTTTCCCTGAATAAAGGCGAGGCATTGGGCATTCTCGGTCCGAACGGCGCGGGCAAAACGACGACCCTCAATGTAATTGCGGGCGAATTGTCGCCGACTGCCGGAAAAATTTTTTTTCAGGGGCAGGACGTGACGCGTCTGCCCGCCGCGCAGCGCTGTCATCTCGGCATCGCGCGCACGTATCAAATTCCGCGTCCGTTCACCGGCATGACCGTGTTTGAAAACGTGCTGGTCGGCGCGCGCTTTGGGCGCAAGCACAGCGAACGCGCCGCCGAAACCTTGTGCCGCGCGGTGTTGGAACAAACGAATTTGTATGACCGGCGCGATGAGGTCGCGGGCAATTTGCGATTGCTCGAACGCAAACGTTTGGAATTGGCGCGCGCGTTGGCGACGGAACCGAAACTTTTGCTGTTGGACGAAATCGGCGGGGGGTTGACCGAACACGAGCTGCATGAGTTGTTGGCAGTGATTCAGGATTTGCGCGCGCGCAAGGTGACGTTGATTTGGATTGAACATATCGTCCACGCGCTCGCGTCGGCGGTGGACCGGATTTTGGCGATGCACTTTGGCGAAAAATTGGCAGAAGGCGCGCCGCAAGACATTATCGCGAGCAAGGAATTTCAAGAGATTTATATCGGGGTGGAATAGCGCATTGCCAGTCCTTGTCAACCGGAACTTCAAAACGGGTCAATTTTCCTTGAAAATCCTTAGTTGACATTCTGATTTTCAAGGATAAAATTAAAATTATGATTCCTCGTCCGGACATCATCCGGCAAATTGACAAGACGCTTGAAATTCATCCGATTGCGGCGCTTTTGGGTCCGCGCCAAAGCGGCAAAACCACCATCGCCCGCATGATTGCCGCGCGTGAACCGTCGCGTTATTTCGATTTAGAAAATCCGGTGGACCTTCGCAGTTTGACCGCGCCGCTTAGCGTGCTGCAAGGGCTTGAAGGGTTGATTATTCTTGACGAGGCACAACGACGTCCTGACCTCTTTGAATTACTGCGCGTCTTGGCGGACCGTCCAGAAAATCGTTCCCAGTTCCTTTTGCTCGGCTCTGCGTCTCCGCAGCTCGTTAAAGGTGTTTCTGAATCACTCGCGGGGCGCATTGGGTTTATAGATTTAGCAGGGTTTGACCTCCGGGAAGTTGGCGTCTCCAAGCTCGAGCAGCTTTGGGTTCGCGGAGGATTTCCGCGTTCCTTTCTCGCCGCCGATGATTCCGCGAGCATGGCGTGGCGTCAAGATTTTATTCGCACCTTTCTCGAACGTGACATTCCTCAACTCGGCATTACGATTCCGGCGGAAACCCTAAGACGCTTTTGGACGATGGTGGCGCATTATCATGGACAGATTTGGAATGCGGCAGAGTTTGCGCGTTCACTCGGAACCTCTGAAGCGACTGCGCGGCGTTACCTCGATATTTTGGCGGGCGCGTACATGATTCGGATTCTTCCTCCATGGTTTGAGAATCTCAGCAAACGTCAAGTCAAAGCTCCAAAGATTTATATTCGCGATAGCGGCATTCTTCACGCACTCTTGCAATTGCGTACTGTCGCTGACCTTCAACAGCATCCGAAACTTGGCGCGTCATGGGAGGGCTTTGGCGTCGAACAAATAAGCACCGCGCTGCGAACGCACGATGTTTATTTTTGGGCAACGCATGGCGGCGCGGAATTGGATTTACTCGCGCGCGTTGGCGGCAAACATTACGGCTTTGAATTCAAGTATGCCGACGCGCCCGGTTCGACGCGTGCGATGCACATCGCAGTTCAAGATTTGTCGCTCGAACATCTGTGGGTGATTTATCCGGGGAATCAAGAATACGCGCTGGACGAGAAAATTTCAGCGCTTCCGCTCGCGTCCCTGCAAAAGATTGTAGATGCGTTGCGGATTGAGTGACACCAACTCACTTTGGGAAAAATACTCGTCATTGGTCATGGTTTCACCTTGCGGCATAGCCGTAGAATCTATCCATGATTGCGCTAACAGTAACGGACCTCGATGTATTTTATGGCGAGTTCCAAGCCCTCTTTGATATTTCGCTTGATGTGAATGTGGGCGAGACCGTCGCCATCATCGGCGCGAACGGCGCGGGCAAGACGACGCTGCTGCGAACCATCGCGGGCGCGTTGAAACCGACGGGGGGCAGCATTGTCTATCGCGGCGAATCCATTGTCGGGCGTCCCGCGTATGCGCTCTCGAAACGCGGTATTGCGCTCGTGCCGGAAGGGCGCAAAATTTTTCCCAGCTTGTCGGTCAAGGAAAATTTGAATCTCGGCGCGTACGGCGGGCGCAAAGGTCCATGGACGCGAGAAAAAATTTACGCGCTCTTTCCGATTTTGCAGGAACGCGCCGAGATGCCGGGGATTGACCTTTCGGGAGGGCAGCAGCAAATGCTCGCCATCGGACGCGCATTGATGAGCAATCCCGATTTGATTCTGATGGACGAGATTTCGCTCGGACTCGCGCCGCTGATTGTCAAAGAATTGTATCGCGTGGTGCGCGAAATTGCGGCGCAAGGCACGACGGTGATATTTGTGGAGCAGGATGTCACGCGCAGCTTGCAGGTCGCCGACCGCGTATATTGTCTGTTAGAAGGACACGTCAGTTTGCAGGGCAAACCATCGGACTTGACGCGCGAGGAAATTTCCAAAGCGTATTTTGGCGTGTGACGTGATTTGTGATTTCGGATTTTTGATTTTGGATTGTCAAGACCATATCAAATCAGAAATCATCAATCAGAAATCAAAAATTCCGTGATGGAATGGGTCAACATTGTCGTTCAGGGCGTTCTCCTCGGCGGCTTGTATGCGCTGTATGGCACGGGCTTGTCGTTGATATTTGGCGTAATGCGGTTGGTGAATCTCGCGCACGGCGATTTTGTGGTGTTGGGCGCGTATCTCGCGCTGTTAGTCAGCACGTCCATGGGCGTTTCACCATTCATCAGTTTGTTGATTGTCGTGCCGCTCATGTTTGGCATCGGCGTCCTGTTCCAAATGGGTTTGATTGACCGCACCGCCGGCAAGGGCGCGATGCCGCCATTGGTGATTACGTTCGGCGTGTCTATTGTGCTGCAAAATGTCTTGCTGCTCGGTTTTTCCGCCGACAATCAAAAATTGAATGCGGGCGCGATTGAAACGCAGAGTTTGCGCCTCGGCGATTTGGCAGTGGGCGTCGTGCCGATTCTTACCTTCGCGGCGGCGGTCATTGTCATTGTGCTGCTGCAATTGTTTTTTTCGCGCACGCGTTTGGGGCAAGCGTTCCGCGCGACGTCCGATGACCCCGCGACGGCGGAATTGTTGGGCATCAACAGTCGCCGCATTTACGCCTTGGCGATGGGCTTGTCGTTGGCGATTGTGGCGCTTGGTGCGGTGCTGCTCGGCGTGCGAACCAACTTTGCGCCGACGGACGGACCCGCGCGTTTGATTTACGCGTTCGAAGCCGTCATCATTGGCGGGCTGGGGAATTTGTGGGGCACGCTTGCGGGCGGAATTATTTTGGGCGTCTCGCAAAGTTTGGGCGCGCAAATCAGCCCGGCGTGGTTTCAACTTGCGGGGCATTTGGTCACGCTGCTGGTGTTGGTCTTGCGCCCGTCGGGTTTGTTTGCGCGGACGCGTGACGCGTAATCGTATGGCACCCAAAAAATTTTCCGAGTGGTGGAATCCGCTGCGGCGTGCGACGACAAAACAAGCGGCGCGTCCGCGCAAGCCGCTGCATATCCTTTCCGTGCGCGGTTTGCTCGCGCTCAGCGCGCCGATACTTTTGATTTTGCTTTCGGTGCCGCTGTGGGGCGGTTCGGATTTGCTGCGAACGCTGGTGCAGTTGATGTATTTGCTCGCGCTCGCGCAAATGTGGAATTTGCTCGCGGGGTACGCGGGCTTGGTTTCGGTCGGACAACAGGCGTGGATTGGGTTGGGCGGTTACGCGATGATTGTGTTGGCGGACGATTTGCAAATCAATCCGTTTCTCGCCGTCTTGCTCGCGGGTTTGGTCGCCGCCGCGTTTTCGATTCCCACTGCCGCAATCGTGTTTCGTTTGCGCGGCGGCTATTTTGCGATTGGGACATGGGTGGTTGCCGAAGTGTTTCGTTTGGTAGTGGCGAGCAATACCGGTTGGCTGCGCGGCGGTTCGGGGCGCACACTGCAAGCGGCAGCGCAATTTGAACGCGGACTGCGCGAAGACTTGACGTATCTCTTGGCGTTGGTGATTGGCATCGGTTCGATTGCGTTGGTGCATTTCCTCATGCGTTCGCGCACCGGCTTGGGGTTGCTTGCATTGCGCGATTCCGAAAGCGCGGCGACAAGTTTGGGCGTCAATACCGCGCGTTTGAAATGGTTGGTCTATGTGTTGGCGGCGTTCGGCACGGGCGCGACGGGCGCGTTGATTTATCTGAGTTTGCTGCGTATCACACCCGACGCCGCGTTCAGTCCGCAGTGGACGGCGTTCATGATTTTTATTGTCGTCATCGGCGGCATCGGCACAATAGAGGGACCCATTCTCGGCACGCTCATTTTTTTCGCGCTGCGCGAGAACTTGTCGAGTTTCGGCAGTTGGGCGTTGATTATTTTGGGCGCGGTGGCGATTGGCGTCATGCTCTTTGCGCCGGAAGGA
>CAZXYP010000033.1:0-22731 GCA_964644955.1 uncultured Anaerolineales bacterium
CGGACGGCGCGGTCGCATTGGAAGACGCATTCGATAACGACACGCGGCTCGGACTGCAATCGCGCGGACACAAATTGGTGCAAGCCGAAACGGACGAATTTGGCGGTGGACAAATCATTTTGCTCGACCCCGAAACCGGCGCGCTCGCGGCGGGCAGTGACCCGCGTAAAGACGGGAGCGCAATAGGTTATTAGAGATTGGAAAATGGAGACCAGAGATTGGAGACTAGAGACTTGCAAAAATCAGTCTCTAATCTCCAGTCTCCATCACTTTTTATGGCAGACAATGGCAAAACCGAACTCGCCGATTCCGCGATTCCGGAACGCGCGATTTCCAAAATAGATTCGAGTACGGAACCAAAAACCCCAAAACGCGTCTTGTGTGTGAATGCGCATCCCGACGACCAGGAATTTACGGTCGGCGGCACGCTGGCGAAATGGGCGCGCGCGGGCGCGGAAATTATTACGGTCGTGATTACGAGCGGCGACGCGGGTTCCAATGAACGCACGCCTGCCGACATGACCAAAACCCAGCTCGCGGCGATTCGCGAAATGGAACAAAAAAATGCGTGCGCGGTGTTGGGCGTACAGGAAACCGTCTTTTTGCATTACGGCGACGGCACCTTGCAGCCCACGCTCGATTTGCGCCGCGACTTGACGCGCCTCATTCGCAAATTCAAGCCCGATGTTGTCGTCTGCGGCGACCCGACCGCGCGTTTTTTCGGCAACAGTTACATGAATCATCCCGACCATCGCGCGGCGGGCGACGCGACCTGCGATGCGGTGTTTCCATCGGCAGGCACGAAATTCATTTTCCCCGAATTGTTGGTGGAAGGATATTTACCGCACGAAGTGAGCCGCGTCTTTTTGCACGGTTCCGAAAAATGTGATGTGTGGATTGATATTCGCGAAACATTGGAAATCAAAGTGCGCGCGCTCAAGCAGCACGTTAGTCAACTCGGCGATTGGGACCCCCTCGAAATGATGACGGAATGGGCGCGCGATGAAGGCAAAGAAAAAGGTTTGGAAGCGGCGGAATCGTTTCGCGTGATGGTGCTGAAAGAAGATAAAGCACAAGAAGAAAAAGAACGCGAAGCCAAACACCAATTTGTCGAAGCGGAATTGTGAGTCGGTCACAGGAAACAGGTCTCAAGACACAGGTGGGCAATGCCCGCCTGTTTTTTTTGTCGTGTGCGACTCACCCTCTTATCCCATTTATGCAAAGGCAGAAACCGTTACAATGGCATTATGCGTAAAATCATTTTGCCGTTCGCGCTGTTTCTATTTTGTGTCACCGCGTTGGTCGCGTCGCGCGCGTTCGCCCAACCCGCGCAAACAATTTCCGCGCCCGTGCTGAAATGGCAAAACGGCGGCTGTCAAACGACATGGTGTCGCACCGGTTGGTACGCGTCGCCTGCCGTCGCGGATTTGGACAATGACGGCAAACCCGAAGTGATTTGGACCGATTATCGCGTCGTCGTCGTCAATGGCGAAGACGGCAGTGACCAATGGGTTGTCAATAATCCCGGCGGCGGACGCGGTTGGGCATCGGTCGTCATCGGCGATGTGGATAACAATGGTTCGCTCGAAATCGTCACCGCGCACAGCGGCGGTTATTTGTCCGTGATGAATGGAAACGGTACAACATTCGGGACGTTTCCGAAACAAGCGCAGACGAATGAATTGCGTTCGCTCGCCGTGAGTGATGTGGACGACAACAGCGACTTGGAGATTCTCGTCTGCGCGACGCGTTCCAATGACCAATGGTTTTTGTACGAACACACCGGCGCCGTGCGCGCGGGTTTTCCCGTCCATTCGCCCGATTCCAATGACAATGGGTACGCCGCGGGCTGCTACAATGAAAATGTCGGACTGGCGGATTTGGATGGTGACGGGCGCGATGAAATGATTGGTCCGAACGATACGCATTACGTCGTCGGTTACAACGACGACGGCACGCCGCTGCGCGCGAACGCG
This sequence comes from uncultured Anaerolineales bacterium, assembly GCA_964644955.1. Taxonomy (GTDB): domain Bacteria; phylum Chloroflexota; class Anaerolineae; order UBA4142; family SHND01; genus SHND01. Next base: position 1,977 of record CAZXYP010000033.1, read on the forward strand.
ATGTACGGGCAAATCAATTCGCAAAACAAAGTGTGGGCGCGCGTCGGCTTTCATTATCTGCATGCGGTAGATTTGGTTGGCTATGCAAACTGCGGCGTCGAACATCGTCCCAACTTTGCCGACAGCGCGCCAAGTTTTGCCGATGTCAACAACGATGGCACACTCGAAATCATTATCGTCGGCAATACCTACAACTGCGGCACCGACCCGTACACAAGTTTGTTTCATTCGCCATATATTTTGAAAGTGGACCGCACGCGTTGGTCGGGCAATGGTTTCGATTGGACTGATTTGCCGACGCCCGAAGCGAACGCCGCGCCCTTATCCGAAGATTACGATAAAATCGAAACCGTATTGCCGAATCCCGTGATTGCGGATTTGGACAATGACGGGTTCAAGGAAATTTTGTATTCGTCGTATGACGGACGCCTGCACGCGTATTGGCTCGACAAGACCGAACACGGCAATTTTCCGTACAATATCAAAAAGCAAAATGAAAATTTCATTCGCTTTAGTTCCGAGCCGCTGGTGGTGGACATTGACAATGACGGGCAAGCCGAAATCATCGTGACGACATGGACCGAACATGGCAGTAACGCGGGTGGACAGTTGTTGATACTAAGTTCGGGCGGGACTTTGTTGCAAAGCGTGAATCTGCCGCGCAGTGACGATGATTGGGATGGCGCGATGGCGGCGCCGACCTTTGCCAACATGGACGCGGATGCGGATTACGAAATCGTCGTCGGCACCGCACACACCGGACTCGTCGCGTACGATTTGCCCAATTCGGCAAACGCGCGCATTTTGTGGGGCACCGGACGCGGCAGTTATTTGCGCAGCGGGCAAGCGCCGAACACAGCCGCGCCATTCCCTACCTCCACGCCCACCAATACACCGACGCGCACCAACACCGCAACCGCGACGCGCACACCAACCCAAACTCCAACGCCGACGCGCACCCATACGCCGACCGCAACGCGCACGCCGACCAATACGGCGACATTTACGCCCACTTTGACGCCGACGATTTGCGCGGGCGCGCCCGCGGCGCCAACTTTAAAGAAACCCAAGAACGGAAAAATCTTTACCATTCAACAAATTCCGCTGGTGTGGGACGCGGTGTCTTGCGCAACGCGGTATCAAGTTCAGGTGAAACGCGGTTCTGCAACCGGCGTCATCGTGGACAGTCAGACCAATTTGGCATCGCCCAACTATACGACCAAAACATTGAAACGTAACCGGACGTATTACTGGAATGCGCGCGCGTGCAATGGAAATGAATGCAGCGCGTGGAGCAAGACGCGTTCGTTCAAAATCACAGCGCCGTAATGCGCCAATCAAGATGTACATGCGCGGTAGAGACGTTATGGCTTCCTGTCTCTACCGTTTTTTTTCGGTTTGACAATTCCCCAAAACGGATGACCATTAGCGCATGGCAAACGATTTGATTGCGCAAGGCGTCGAACGCGCGCGCGCGATTTTGAAACAGTGCGTCACGCCGCGCGGTTTTCGCGCGTCCGCGCTGCGCGAAGGGTATCCGCAAGTGTGGGCGCGCGACAGCGTCGTGACCTTTCTCGGCGCTGTCACTACGGGTGAACGCGAGTTTGTGCGCGCGGGTCGCGCGGCGCTGGAGATTCTCGGCGCGCATCAATCGGCGCGCGGACTGATTCCGCTGAATGTGAATCCCGATACGGGACGCATCAGTTCCGAAAACGCGGGCGCGTTGGATTCCAATCTCTGGTTCATTCTCGGACACTATTTGCATTATTTGACGACGCGCGACGCGGATTTTTTACGCGCGCAGTGGGCGGCAATTGACCGCGCGCTCGTGTGGCTCGAATATCAAGATATGAATGAGTGCGGGCTGTTGGAAATTCCCGAAGCGGGCGATTGGATGGATTTGCTCGCGGTGCGCTACAACGTCCTGTACGACAATGTGTTGTACTATGCCGCGCTGCTCGCGCATCAAGAAATGGCGCGGGTGGTTTCGCCCGCATTGACGGCGCATCGCGTCGCAGTGGACGCGGCGGGTGTGAGCGAACGCATCAATTTGTTGATGTGGGTGGACCGCTGTTGGGTCGCAGACCATTTCGCCGCGCATTTGGAAAAATTAAAGGAACTGCGACTCGAATGGTACATGCTGTACCACAACATTGGCACGATTTCGAGTCGCCCGTTTTATTTGCCGTGGGTGGCGTTTCGCGAGTACGGCGATTGGTGCGATTCGCTGGGCAATGCGTTAGCGATACTCACGGGCATCGCGGGCAAACATCGCGCCGCGCACATTTTGCGCTATCTCGACGATGTGGGCATGGCGGAACCGTATCCGACGAAAGCGATTTATCCGCCGATTTTCCCGGGCGAAAGCAATTGGCGCGAGTATTATCGCAGTCGCAATTTGAACCTGCCGCATCAATATCACAACGGCGGCATCTGGAATATGATTGGCGGATTTCACATTGCTGCGTTGGTGCGGCAGGGCTGGATGGAAGAGGCAGAATGTCTGCTCGATTTGTCCGCGCAAGCGAACCAACGTGGACATGAAAACGATTGGGAATTTAACGAGTGGATGCACGGTCAAACCGGACGCCCGATGGGCTATCCGCTGCAAGCGTGGTCAGCGGCAATGTTTTTGTACGCCGAACACGCGGTGCGGACGCGCAAACTGCCGCTCTTTGACGAATTGCTCGCGGCGAAACCGTATCACGAGACGGAAACAGGAGAGATTGTGTACCGTCAGCCAGGCGGGGGACCGCAATGAGGTTGGATTTCAGATTTCAGATTTTTGATTGAACAAGAGAGTTGAATTTTTGAATTCTATTTTAGCAGCGCCAGCTCTAACGCCTCGCCCAAATTTTTCGCGCCGACCAATTGAATGCCGTTGGTCTTGTCCGCGTACTGCCGCGCAATCGGATACGGCACGAGCGCGCGTTTAAAGCCCAACTTGTACGCTTCTTTGATGCGTTTTTCCGCCGACGCAATGTTGCGCAGTTCGCCGCTCAAACCCACTTCGCCCATCACTGCCAAATCATCCCACACGCGATAATCTTTGAAACTCGATGCGATGGCGACGGCAACCGAAAGGTCCGCCGCAGGTTCATTGATTTTCAAACCGCCGACGACGTTTACAAAAATATCTTGATTGTACAATTTCAAGCCGACGCGTTTGGTAAGAACCGCCGTGAGCAGCAGTAAACGATTCATGTCCACGCCATTCGCGGTGCGGCGCGGCAGACCGAACGCGGTCACACTGGTCAACGCTTGAATTTCACACAATAACGGGCGCGTGCCTTCGAGTGTCACTGCAATCGCGTTGCCTGCCGCATACGCCGCGCGTTCCGCAAGAAATGCCTCGCTCGGATTCGCCACCTCCATCATACCCTCCTGCGTCATTTCAAACACACCCACTTCGTCCGTCGCGCCAAAGCGATTTTTTACCGAACGCAAGAGACGGTAGGTGTGATAGCGTTCGCCTTCCAGATACAACACGCTGTCCACCAAATGCTGCAACACCAACGGACCTGCGATGGAACCTGCTTTCGTGACATGCCCGATAATGAAAATCGGAATGTTGGAACTTTTCGCCAATTGCGTCAGGCGCGCGCCGCACTCTTTGACCTGCGCCACGCCGCCCGCCGCGCTGTCAATCAATTCGGAATAAATCGTTTGGATTGAATCCACAATCACGAGTCTCGGCTGCAAGCTCGTGATGTGATTGGAAATTTCTTCCAGCGATGTTTCGTTGAGCAAAAAAAGATTGTCGGCGTTCACGCCCAAACGTTCCGCGCGCAATTTGATTTGTTGAATGGATTCTTCCGCGCTGACGTACAAGACCGCGCCGACCGAGTTGGACAATTCCGCCGCCAGTTGCAGCATCAACGACGATTTGCCAATGCCGGGTTCGCCGCTGATAAGCACCGCCGAACCCATGACAATCCCCCCCCCCAACACGCGATTCAATTCGCCGATGGAAATTGGGATGCGCGAAAATTCATCGGCGCGCACCTGACTGAGCGCGGTGGGTTTGCCGCGCGGCGCGAGCGACGTGAGCGGGCTGCTCGACGCGATTGATTTTTGTTCGACGGTTTCGACGAGTGAATCCCAGCTTTCGCAGTTGGGACAGCGCCCGTACCAACTCGGCGAAACGAAATTGCAGTTGGAGCAAACATATTGCGTGCGGAGTTTTGGCGTTTTGGGCATGAGAGCTTCCTCACAGAGTTTATCCCGAAGGATTGAGGGATTCGAAACGACACCACAGCGCGACTGTAGCACATACGTTCGCACGTGTCAAACCTGCGCGCAGGAGATTGATGTGGGCGCGCAGGCGCGCGGCGCATTGCCTCGCCCGAAACGCGCCCGCGTTGTTTTCAAATCCATGACATTTTGCCCTTGACAAATTCAACACACTCATTAAAATAGTATCAGTTTTTTTGCTCACGCCGGTTCTTTTGACGTGACGGTTTGTCAATGGTGATAATTCGTCGGTGCGGGAGTGAACCGGAAGACAGTTCCACCCCCATTCTCATAAAATTCTATACTCCAATGTTCCAAGACTTTACACAGCTTTACCCGGCTGCGGGTAAAGTCCTTGCCGCGTACATGACAAAACGCTGTCATGCTGCGCCGTCGCGCGCTATCCCCCCCGCGCGCGCGTCACGCATTCGAATGCCTTGAGGTGTAGAGAGGAGAAGAGAAACAGCACACGAATGAGGACCCATACATTTCGCACCGGTTATTGCGCTTGATCTGATACCAAAGTGGAGGAACCATGTCAGCACGTAAAGCCCTCGGCTTGCTCTCGCTCTTGTTGTTAATGGCGGTCCTGTTCACTCTGCCCTCATCCACCTCGGCAGCGAACGGCGACCCCAATCACCCGCTTACTCAAACAACGTTCGCGCGCCCACCGGCAGACGACGACGATAACGTCACGAAACCGACGAAAGCGCCGCCCGCCGAAACCGAAGGCGCGAATTTTCTCGAAGCGCGCAATGATTATTATTTAGCGCGTCGCACCGGCGGCACCAATCCTATCAGCATCGAAGAAGCGTCGGAAGGTTTGCTCGATGCCACCGCGCGCACCCAAGAAATGCGCGCGACCGCGCCCGAAGCTTTGCCCAAAGCATTCGGCGGCGCCTGGGACCCGCGCGGTCCGAATCCGATTATTCAGGTTCAACGCTCATCGTTCGCGTTTGCAGCCGTTTCCGGTCGCATCGGCGCGGTCTTGATTCTGCCCAATGGACAGCGCATCATTGGCGCGGCGCAAGGCGGCATCTGGACCTGGGATGAAGGCAACTATGAATGGACGCCGCGCACCGACGACATTGGCTCAATGTCCATCGGCTCGCTCGCGTATGCTCCATCCGACCCCACCGTTGTATATGCCGGCACCGGCGAAGGTCATCTCTCGGGCGACAATTATGCCGGCAACGGCGTCTTGAAATCCACCGACGGCGGTTTTACATGGACGCATGTCAGCGGCAAGCAGCTCGTCGGCATGTCCATCTCGTCCATCGTCGTGGACCCCGATGACGCCAATCATCTGTACATTGCAACGTTGCGCGGACGCGGCGGCTCGCGGCGCGTGACGCATCCCGTCAAAAAACCGTACGGCATTTATGAATCCACTGACGGCGGCGCCACGTATTCGCTGCTCAAGGGTTACGACGACCAATACAAAGGCGCAACCGATTTGGAAATGGACCCGCAAGACCAGAACACGCTCTATGCCACTTTCTGGGGAACGGGCATTTTCAAATCTACGGATGGCGGACATAATTGGACCAAAATTATGAACGGACTGCCGGGCGACGCGGTCTGGGATGCAGCCCCGACGCGGTTTGCGCTCGGCATTTCGCGCCCGAGCCCGGCGAATGACGCAGTCCTTTATGTTGGTTTCGATTACATCGACACCAACGGTCAAACCGTTCCGGGTCACGTCTGGAAATCCACCGATGCCGGCATGAACTGGACGCAAACTGCCACCGGCACCGACCCCGACAATGTCGAAGATTACTGCGGTCAGCAATGCTGGTACGACAACTATATCGCCGTTGACCCCACCAATCCCGATGTCGTCTTTGCGCTCGGTCAATTCAAATACAACATCGGCTCCGGCGGTATTTACCGTTCGGATGACGGCGGCGCAACCTGGCTTGACCTGGGTTGGGACCAACATCCCGACTTTCAAGCGTTCGCCTTTAACCCCAGCGATCCCAACGAAATCATCATGGGCAGCGACGGCGGCGTGTGGGTTTCCAACGACCAGGGTGGTCGTCACGGACCAACTCCCCCGCTTGAAGACGTCACCTGGGAAAACCTGAACGGCGTCGTTGACCCGAACAATGCCGTCGTGTATTGGCAGACCGGTCTGCAAATTACGCAATTCGTCGGTGTGGCTAACTTGCCACTTTTGCCGAACCGCATGTGGGGCGGCAGTCAGGACAACGGTTCGGAACGCAAGTTCAACGCCTCAACGCCGTGGTACGACTTTGCCAACGGCGACGGCGGTTATCCGCTGACCGACCCGTACGACCCGAACTTTGCCTACACCACGTACTATGGCATCTCGCCGACACGCTTTACTTCACCGGCGTTCTTTGGCAACGAATACATCCGCAACGGCATTGACCTGAATGACCGCGCCGAATTCTATATTCCGTGGGTCATGAACAAAATCAATCCCGAGCAGCTGTTCCTTGGCACCTACCGCGTCTATCGCACCAACAATGCCAAAGCGCCCGACTCCGCAGACGTCACATGGGAACCCATCAGCGGCGACTTGACTTCCGGCTGCACCGGCAGCGCGGCGAACGGTGGGCGCGGCTGCGTCGTCAGCGCGCTCGCTATCTCGTCCGGCGGCAAAGGTCTCTGGGCAGGCACAGAAGAAGGTTGGGTCTGGTTCTCGCGCAATGCCGGCGACGCCAATAAACCGCAGTGGAATCGCGTGGACAATGGCAAAATTCCCGGACGTCCCGTCACCTCGATTGCGGTTGACCAATCCTATGCACGCCGCGCGGTCGTTACGCTCGGCGGTTACAATACGGCAACACCCGGACAACCCGGGCACGTCTTTTTGACCAACAACCGCGGCAAAACCTGGACAGACATTAGCGGCAACCTGCCGAATGTTCCGGTCAACACCGTCGTCATAGACCCGAGCTATCCGGATACCTTCTATATCGGCACCGATGTCGGTCCGTTCGTCACCAACAACGGCGGCGCGACTTGGGACCCGCTCGGCACCGGATTCCCGATTGTGGCAGTGTGGCAGTTGGACCTCGACCCGTGGAACCGCATCCTCGCGGCAGGCACGCACGGTCGCGGCGCGTGGCGTTTGGTAGATTCGACGCCGATGCCCGCGCTTGTCATTGAAAAGAATTATCCCGACAAGCCCGTCGGTCCCGACACGGATATCACGTTCGAAATCACCGTCCACAACTGGGGCAACGCAGACGCCACCGGCGTCACGATTACCGATGAAATTCACGGACAAAATACATTTGTCTCTGCCGATAACGGCGGTTACAAACAAAAGGGCACGGTCATTTGGGAAAATCTGACTATCCCTGCGTGGAGCAGTCTCACCGTCAGCGAAGTGTGGCACATTGACCCGAATGCAAAGGGCAAAATCAAGAACAAAAAGTATCAGGTCACTTCAGCCGAAGGCGTCAGCGCGAAAGGTTCGACGCGTCAGGTCAAGCTCGCCAAACCGAAAGCCACCATGGTCTCGCCGCATGAACTGAGCGGCGCAGGCAAGCCCGGCGCAATTGTGGATTACAACCTTACCGTGCGCAATATGGGCTATACCGACGACACCTTCAAACTCAAAGTAACCAACAAGACATTCCCGACGGAAATCCGCAACGCGGGCTGTGCCAGCGTCATTTCAGAAACCGACTTGCTCGCAGCCGGCGACACCCAAGACGTTTGCATCCGCGTCTATATCAACAATCTTTCCAAGAACGAAGGCAAAAACGGCAAGAAAAAACAAGCCGCGGACAAGCCATCGCTCGAAAGCGTCGTAACTTTCCAGGCGCAATCTACGGCGGACAAGACGGTCAAAGATACCGCCACCATCTCCACCCTTCAAGTTGTGAACAGCATCTTGCTGGTTGACGAGGACGGTAACAACCCGGACGTCCAACCGTACTATACCGCCGTTTTGGACGCGTACGGACAACCCTATGACATCTGGGACCTGAATGCCAATCCGACATTCCCGATCAATTATCTCAACGCGTACACGACTGTCGTCTGGTTCACCGGCAATACATGGCCCCAAGCCATCACGCCGTACGAAACCGAACTCACTGCCTTTTTGGACAATGACGGCAAACTGTTCATGAGTGGGCAGGACATTCTCGACCAAAACGGCGGCACTACGGACTTTGTGCATGACTATTTGCACATTGACTGGGACGGCAGTGAATCGCAGAACGACAAGAACTATGACAGCGTAACCAGCGTTGGCGGCAACCCTGTCACAAACGGCATTGGCACAGTCCCGCTCGACCTTTCCGTACTGGGCAATGGGTTTGACAACTGGATTACACCGATTGCTCCGGGAGTGGCAGCGTTTACAGATACCGATAGCGGCAACGATACAGCCCTTACGGTCAATACCGACGGCTACTATGTCTTTTTCATGGCGTTCGCCTTTGAAGAATACGGCACTGCCACGCAAAGGAACAATTTGTTCAACAGCTTTATGAGTTGGGCAAATCCATAATCGCGTCAAACCCCTAAACTCTTTTGGGTACCACGCTGTCGTTGCAGCCCCGGACCTGAAGGGGTTTTCCATGCCATAAAAAAAAGCAGAGATGCGTCAGCGTCTCTGCTTTTTCATGCGCGGAACAAAACGGCGGTACAATGCGTATCAGAACTATGCAAACAAAATTATCAGCCGTGTCATTCATCGGTTACGGCGTATTGGTTTTGGCTGCCTGCGCGCCATCCGTCGGTCTGCCCGCGTCCGCGCCGTTGACCCCAAACCATTCCACCGTGCCGCCTGCGACCGCCACAGTTACACGCCCGACGCAGACGCCTGCGCTTGTGAGCGCTGCAACCCCAAGCATCCAAACACCCGCACAGAACGCAACTGTTGTCATGTCCAAAACTCCACCCGCCAATGCCAAAGACGCCGCGCAGCAGTTGGTGCAAGCCATCGAACTCGCCCTGAATGAAATGCGCGCGACGCAAGCGGACGGCGACATTGCCGAAATCCAAACACACGCGCAATCTTCGCTCAACATTCTCGTCGGCAGGTACGGACGTTGGTACAATACGAATGCGCCCGACCCCTCCAACAAGCTCGGCGTCCTCCCCGGCGAAACACAACCGCAAGGCGGCGCGGACGGCGACCGTCCCCCCCCCCCAACCGCCGGACTGGCGTTGTTGACAATGGGCACAAGCACGACGCCGTCGCCTGAACTCGTCGCCATTCTCGGCGATGTCAAGTTGTGGCAAAGCAATCCGCGCGCGGGTTACGATTCCATCACCAACGCCGTCAACACGGCGGACCTCGCGCAACTGCAATTGGGCAAATTGCAAGGCAGTGTGCCGCGCGCGGTGGCATGGCAGCGTCTCGCTCTCACGCAAGCCACTACATTGGAAAACGCGAACGCGTACTCTGCGCAAACGATTGCGGAATTGGAAACCGCGTTGGCTGCCGCGCGCGAAATCGCAAAATAAAAAAAACACCCGTCCTGTCTTGCACAAGGCGGGCGTTTCACATCAACACGTTTTGCTGAATCAAGCCACGATACTTTGGCATAAATCTGGCGCAGCGGAATTTCGCAGCGCAGCGAATTCAATTTTGCGGCAGCATCCAGTCGGTTGAAAATCTCGATAGTCCACTGTCCGCGCGCAGCGCGGCGCAAAACCTCACCGTGTGCGCGTTCCGCTTCGACCAGCACAACCTCTTGCAGCGGCGGTAAATTTGGTTGCCAGAGAGCGTTTCAACATTTCCGTCCTCTTACGCTGCGAGTATAACATTCGCATCTCGACGTGTCAACGCAAAAAAGCAATGCCCGTACTGTTTTTGCAGCGCGGGCATTTTTCATTCGTTTTTTGGACTATTCGTCTAGTTCAACGACGGCGTCGCCAATTCTTCGAGCGTACGGTCCATCATCATCACCTCTTCCGCGACCAATTTTACCTGTCCGTCAATGACATCCGCAAAGACTTTGGAACTGTCGCGAAATTCTCCGGACAACACCCCTTCCGATAACGGGTCTTCGATGAGCTGTTGAATTTTGCGTTTCAGCGGGCGCGCGCCAAATTGTTGGTCATATCCTTCACGCGCCAACTGCTCTTTGGCAGCCGTTGTGATTTCGAGTTCGATGCTGTGTTCTTCGAGGCGCGGTTTCAACAAGCGCAGCTGCACATCCACGATTTGCAAAATATCGTCTTTGGTCAGGGCGCGGAACACGACAATGCCGTCAATGCGATTGAGAAACTCGGGACGGAACAATTTCTTGAGTTCGCCCATCAGCCGTTCGCGCATCTTGCCGTACGCGTCTTCGCTCGCTTGGGCTTCATCCTTTTTGATGGCAAAGCCGAGGGTGGTATCGCGCTGAATCGCTTCCGCGCCAATGTTGGACGTCATGATAATGATGGTGTTGCGAAAATCTACTTTGCGCCCTTTGGCATCGGCAAGATGCCCTTCTTCCAAGATCTGCAACAACATGTTGAAGGCTTCGGGATGTGCCTTTTCAATTTCATCGAGCAGCACCACCGAGTACGGGCGGCGGCGAATGGCTTCAGTCAACTGCCCGCCCTCTTCGTAACCGATATAGCCGGGGGGCGCGCCAACCAAACGCGCGACGCTGTGCCGTTCCATAAATTCAGACATGTCAATCTGAATCAAGGAATCTTCTTTGCCAAACATGAATTCGGCAAGCGTTTTGGCAAGTTCCGTTTTGCCGACGCCGGTCGGTCCCAAAAAGATAAACGAGCCGATGGGACGCTTGGGGTCTTTGAAACCGGCGCGCGCGCGGCGCACCGCTTTTGAAATAATGTTGATGGCGTCTTCTTGTCCGACAATGCGTTCGTGCAGCGCCTGCTCCATTTTCAACAAGCGGGTTGTTTCCGCTTCCGAGATTTGAGTGAGCGGGACGCCGGTCCACATCGAAACCACTTCGGCAATATCTTCGGCGCCGACGGTGGGCATCGCCGTATCCGACAACTCGGGTGTATTGATCTGCACCTGTTTGAGTTTATCCTTGATGGCGCGTTCGCGATTTTGCAATTCAATCGCTTCGTCAAATTCTTCGGCATCCACCGCTTCTTCTTTGCGCTGCTGAATTTGCTTGAGGTCATCGTTCAATTCATCCCACGCCGCGGGCTTGGGGACCTTGTACATGCGCACACGCGAGGAAGCTTCGTCAATCAAATCAATCGCCTTGTCCGGCAAAAAGCGGTCGGTGACGTAACGCGCGGCGAGCTGCGCCGCGCTGGTCAAGGCATCATCCCCGATTTTCAACGCGTGATGCTGTTCGTACCGTTCGCGCACACCTTTCAAAATCAAGATCGTTTCTTCGACACTCGGTTCTTCGACCTTGACCGGTTGAAAGCGCCGTTCGAGCGCGGCGTCCGATTCAATGTGCTTGCGATATTCTTCCATCGTCGTTGCGCCGACACACTGCAGTTCCCCGCGCCCCAACGCGGGTTTCAAAATGTTCGCGGCATCTACCGCGCTGCCTGCCGCGCCCGCGCCGACGACCATGTGAATTTCGTCAATAAAGAGAATGCTCTTGCTGCCCTTGATTTCGTCAATCACGCGCTTCATGCGTTCTTCAAATTGACCGCGATAAATCGTACCTGCGACCAACGAACCGACGTCGAGCTGCAAAACGCGTTTGTTCAACAATTGATGCGGCACCATCCCGGCGATAATGCGCTGTGCCAGACCTTCCACAATCGCGGTTTTGCCCACCCCCGGTTCGCCAATCAACGCGGGATTGTTTTTGGTGCGGCGCGAAAGAATTTGAATCACGCGTTCGATTTCTTTTTGGCGCCCGATGACGGGGTCGAGTTTGTTTTCTTCGGCGAGCGCGGTGAGGTCAATTGCAAGTTGGTCCAGCAGCGGCGTTTTGGATTCGCCGCGTTTTTGTTTGCCCGCGGCTGCTTTTTCCTGTTCCGGCTGCGAGGGCGCGGAATTCATCACTTCTTTGGCAAGATTGGAACGCACCTTGTCCGGCGAAACGCCGAGCGATTTCAAAACATTGACCGCGATGCCGTCCCCTTCGCGAATGAGTCCGAGCAAAAGATGTTCCGTCCCGATGTAATGATGCCCCATGCGGCGTGCTTCATCCACCGCCAGTTCAATCACGCGCTTGGTGCGCGGCGTCAAGGAAAGCCGCGTGCCGGGCGCGGCTTGCCCACGTCCCACAATTTCTTCAATCACCTGTCGCACGCGCGTTTGGTCAAGCCCCAAATCGCGCAGCACTTTGGCGGCAAGACCTTCTTCCTCACGAATCAGTCCCAACAGAATATGTTCGGTGCCGATGTAGTTGTGATTCAGTCGCTGCGCCTCTTCTTGGGCAAAGGTCAACACCCTGCGCGCACGTTTGGTAAATTTATCAAATTTGTCGGACATCACGTGTCACCTCGTTCATTCCGTCTCTTGCCGATGCTGCAAAACCGCGGCTCACCGATTGAGCAAACCTTTGCGCGGCAGCCGTACTGATTGGATAACCGTTGAGCGGGATTCTTACGCCCATTTACGGACAGCATTACAAGAGACCTGACGGAAACTGAAGCAGAGACCAGCAAGTTTACCGTCTCAATCTAACCCTATTCTAAAGCAAACGCGCCGCCAGCGCAATGGAGCAAATGGCACAGCGACGCGCGTGAGGCAATGTATTTCGACTGTGAAACCGCGCGATTTCAATCCACCCAAGCGCCTGCCGTTCCACCATACAGTATACGATACAAACGAAATAAAGAATCTAACCGCGAATTGTTTACAGACTCACCTTACATCTGTCACTTTGAACGCAGTGAGAACTCTCGCTGTTTCCACTGAGCTTTCTCGCCAAGACGGCTCAAAATGACGCTTGGGCGGACCATGAGTTACAGACAAGAAAGGCGTCCGCCGTTGGTCACAGGGACGCCTGTATCATTATTCACTTTCCGTTTCGACCGCATCGGTTTCGACCTGTTCGCCCTCAACCTGCTCTTCCCAATCTTCCGCGTCCGTTTGGGTATAATCACTCAGATCTTCATCATTCACTCGTTTGAGCGACAATCCAAGACGCCGCTTGGCAGAATCAATTTTGATGACGCGCAGTTGATACGTTTCACCCTCTTTGACGACTTCTTTCGGATGATTGATGCGTTTGTCGGACAATTCCGAAACATGAATCAACCCTTCGATACCGTCATCCACGCGCGCGAACGCGCCAAACGAAGCAAGCTTCGTAATCGTGCCTTCCACCAATTGCCCGACCGCGTAACGCTCTTCAATCGTCGTCCACGGTTCCGGCGCCAAACGTTTCATGGATAACGCGATGCGATTCTTGTTGCGGTCAATGCCGAGCACTTGCACTTGAACGGTATCGCCGGGTTTAACGATTTCATTCGGATGTCCGATTTTTGACCACGACAATTCCGACACGTGAATCAAACCGTCCAAACCGCCCAGATCCACAAACACGCCAAAATCTGCAACGCTGGTCACCGTGCCGGTGCGCACATCGCCATCTTGGATTTCTTCCAACAAGCGCGCTTTGGCATCGCGGCGCACTTCGCGCATTGCCGCGCGTTCGGACAGAATCAGGCGATTGCGCGAACGGTCAATCTCGATGATTTTTAGTTTGAGTTTTTTGCCGGTTTGCGCCGCGAGGTCTTGCTCGGTCAAATCGCGTTCGCCGCGCCCGCGCGCGGCGATTTCCAATTGCGACGCGGGAATAAAGCCGCGAATCTTGCCGACGCGCGCAATCAAGCCGCCTTTGTTGTACCCGGCGATTTGCGCTTCGATGATGGCGTCCGCTTTTTGCGCCACTTCGGCATCGCGCCAATCGCGTTCTTCTTGGGCGCGCGCGACCGAAAGCACGGTCAAACCGTCCTGGTCTTCCGCCTTGAGCACAAACGCGAGAATCTCATCGCCCAGCGCAAGTCGTTTGCCTTCGCGCGCCAATTCGTCCACTTCTTTCGACGCAATAACGGCTTCCGACTTGGTGCCGATATCTACCAGTACTTCGTGCGGGGTCGCGCGGACAACAATGCCCGAAACGATATCTCCAAATTTGGGGCGTTTGTAGGTAAATTCTTCTTCCGACAAGCTTGCCATAAAACTGGCATTTTTGTCATTTGCCGATTTGGGCGCGGCCTTTTTTTGTGAAACAACCGGTTGGGTCGCGTCACCTTTTTGTGAGGTTTCTCCTCCCTGGGGCGCCTGGCTCCCTTGAACCGAATCCATCAAATTAACTCCGACGTACAGTGGTGGGGACGTAGCAACGAACATCGGTAAACAGTATCTACCGACCTGATTGATTATAGACGAAAAGAATGATTTGGCAACCTAGACAAAAATACGCGTCTGCCGCGTGATTGCATAAAAAATGCAGCGCGCGCACCTTCACGAACGCCGCTCAGTTCGCTACCGCAATCGCTTCGATTTCAACCAACGCGCCGGCGGGTAAACGCGCGGCTTGAATCGTCGAACGCGCCGGCGGCTGTTCGGGAAAAAATTCCGCATACACCGCGTTCATGGCTTGAAAGTCATCAAAGTTCGCGAGGAACACCGTCGTTTTCATGACGCGGCTCAAGGAACTGCCTGCCGCTTCCAACACGTTCGACAAATTCGTCAGCGCGCGCCGCGTTTGAACCGTAATATCCCCTTCGACCAATTTCATGGTCGCCGGGTCAAGCGGAATTTGTCCCGCGCAAAAAATCATGTCGCCTGTACGAACCGCTTGCGAATACGGACCGATTGCTTTGGGCGCATGTTCCGTGTGAATGATTCGTCGTTCCACCGTCTCTTGTCTCCAATCTCGATTTATTTCGGACAATCCGCGAACGTATTGTCTTGCACAATAATCTGACTTGAATGTTCCGCGCGGCAGTCCATGACACGATTCCCATTGGTGTAATTGCCGCTCACGAGCGCATACGACGCGTAACCGAGCCAGAACGCGTAATTGTTCCGCTGCAATTCGTTGCCGATAAAGCGATTGTCGTGCGAGAACGTGGCTTCGATACCGTTCGCCACATTGTCATTCAGCGTGTTCCAATAAAACGCGTTGTTGTGGCTCGCGCGCGCGGGCGTATTGCCTTGATAAATGCCATCGCCGGAAAAATTCGCAGTGTTGCCGACAACCATCGTGTGGTCGCTGTTGACCAATACGATGCCTGCCGACTCACAGCCCGCGTCGTGTCCCCATTCGGGACAGCTGCGATTGTTGTAACTCGCGTCATTGTCCTCGACGCGATTGCCCGGCGATTCCAACAAACGAATGCCCCACCCGCGATTGCGCCGCACATCGTTCGCGCGGATTACATTGTTGCCGCCCTTGACGATTTGAATGCCCTGCACATTGCCCGACGCGGTCACATTTTGAATCGTCGAATCGGTGACATTGTGAAACATGATGCCGCCCTTGGGTAACCAACCGCCGAGGTCCAAAATCGAATTGTCGTCCACATAATTGCCGCTGAAATCGGAATTACGCACCAATACATTCGAGGAATCCGCGACCAGCAGTCCGAGTTCAAACCCTTTGACGATGCAGTTTTGAATGACGACGCCGGTTTTGCCCTGCACCACAATCCCGGTGCCGGCGCCGTTGCCGGTAATGATGGGACGCCCTTCGGCTTGGCAGTCAATGACCTGATTGTTTTGTTGTGCCACAACCGGTGGAACGAACGCAGTAGGTGTCCAGAAAAAAGCAAACAGGATGAGCAGTTCACGCATACGCCAAAACGCGCCGCGCAAAGCGGGCTTGCGGCGGCGCGTCATTTATAACATAGGTGCGTGTTTTTGCAAGTGACGGGCGTTACATCCGACGCGGCAAGGGTTCGCGCAGCGCGCGGATGAGCCGCTGCATTTCGCGCGCGGCGCGCTGTGGATGCGCCAGCTGTAATGTTTCGAGCATTTGAATTCCCGCGCGCGCGTTCGGCGGCATTTCGCGTTGCATCAAGACCGGCAGCAAACGATATGTTTTTTCATTCACATCCAGCGTCTGCGCCAACGTATCAACAAACGCGGAACGCGCGTCATTCACATAATTTTCGGACAACACAATGACCACGCGCTTTGCTTGCTTGACGACATTTTCAATTTCGATAATGCGCGCGACGCCGGGTTTTTCCACGTCACCGGAAACCGCTACGCGCAATCCTTCCTGCTCCAAGCGCGGCGTCAAGGTATCCCACACAAACGTCGAATCCGGTTCGCGGTCGGCGTACACCAAATACGCGTCGTACATGAATCCTTCCGCATCTTTGGGTGCAGAGTTCTTGATTCCCGCGCGATACAACGCCACCGCGAAATTATCTTCGATGTCGGCTTTAAACACCGGCGTTTGATTCGGCTGTGCGGCGCGCACACGCGGGCGTACATAATCGTACAATTGAAACACGCGAATCACGCCGTCATCACTCACAATGCCGCCCTGCAAACCATTCAATAAATGCAGTGTAAATAAACTGTGCGCGTCATTGCCGTGAATCCAAGAGAATTCGTCCTCGCGCGATGCCGCCATAATCACGCGCCCGCGTCCCGCGCGCAATTGTTCGTAATACGCATCACTCAAACCTGCCTTTAGCATGAATGCATCTGTCGCCTTGACCTCACCGATGCCGCCCGCATGACAACAATCAAGCAGGACCAAAATCTTCGCGGCAGGCAGCGCGCGCAGCAGTGTCGTGAACACATCGCCGCGCAGACAGGTTGCCGCAAGTCGCGCGCGCGTCGAAATATCCGCATCCACCGGCAAAAGATATTCGCCGGAGTGTTCGCCCTCTGCCGCACGCAAACCGTGTCCCGAAAAATAAATGACGACGGTAGATTCCGCATCCGTGCGCCGCGCCAACGCGTCCAATTCCATGCGCAGCGCGTCGAGCGTCGCGTCTTTATCGAGCAGGACGCGCACGTTTTCGCGCGCGTATCCGCAGTATGCAGTGTCAATTAACAATTCCGCGATGGCGCGCGCGTCATCCAACACCACGCGCGAGAGTGGCGTGACCTTTTCATAATCAGCGATGCCGACGATGAGGGCGTGAGCGTTTTCAATAATACGACCACCCCCCAAAGAAAAACGAGAATGGAATATACCACGGCGAAGGTCCGGAGATGGGTTGCAATTCTTTGCCGGGCACCAGCGCCCAATACGCATTGCTTTGCCCGCGCACGGGGAACAAGATACTGACAATGCGGTCCGAACCACATGTAAAGATTTTGTCGGGCTGGTCGAGCAAACCCACATCCGTAATCTCCAACGGGACGCGAAAGCCGTCCGGACGTTCGATTGCCAATTCCATTGTGGTCTTGAGCGCCTGCATCGAACTCAATGCCGTATTGACGGGCGCAATTGCGTTGCAGCCCTCTTCCAGATTCAATGCGGCGGTTGGTGTAACCACCGTAGAGAGGGTCAATGTATTCTTGCCGATTTCGTACAAGGCATAGCCCGGCGCATTGGTGTTTTTGAGAATCATTGCGGCGGGCGCGGGCGAACCTTTGATGGCGGATTCAAGTTTTGCGGCATCGGTTACAACCCGCGCTTCGGTGAGATGGAACGTGGCGCGTTTGCCTTGCAAGACCGGAATCTCCGCTTGCGGTGCGTACTCGTAGCTCGCTTCCAACGCGAGCGCGCGCGGCGGACGCGACACCCCCGGCAAACACAGCACCTGCCCCGGATAAATCAGGTTCGGATTCCACCACAGGACGGGATTGAGCTGCATCAATACCGAAACGCTTGTATTGTGCCGACGCGCGATTTGCGCCAACCAATCGCCATAGCGCACCACATACGGATTCGCGCAGCCGCCCTGCGCTTGCGCGCGCGGCGTCGCAGCGAAACCCAACGCGCCCCACAACAGCGCCGTAAGCAGCAGCGCACCCACAACAAGTTTCCAATGTGTTTTCATCGCGCTCCTTTCAGAATGAGAGGGATTGCCAATTCACACCGTTGTGAAATAACAATCCTTGATTGAATGTCACACACAGCGGTTGTCCCGCCGTCACCGCGATTTGGCGAACCATCGCGTTGGCAGGCAAACCCGCCAGACGCGTCCAGCCGCTGTTCGGCAGCGCAATCGGATGTTCAAACACACCAACATTCGTTCCGGCGAGCAAACGATTACGCCCGCCTAGTGTGTCGCACACCAGGCACAAGACGGCAATGCCTTCGGGTATGTTGTTTGGCATCGCGGTCAGCGTTTGATTGACCAAACCCGAATTGCGTTCATGAAGAATTCCTTGCAATCGCCAGACGCCGCGTCCGAGCGTACCGACATACAAATTGGTGGAAGGACTTGCGCCGGGAACATTCGAGGGAATCACTCCCAAAGCAACCGCTGTCGGACGTCCGCTCATCACACGCGTCTCGCCGTTCTCCGTTCGCGTCACATTCGGAATAACTTCCAGATTCACCCAGCCATTGAGGTCTTGGAGCGGACGCAGTGCGCCTTGCGTACCCGCGGCCGAACCGAGCGGCGGATTTTGCGTCATGATATTGAGCTTGACCCCATTCCCGGGTCGCGGCAGCGGCGCAGAAAGGTCTGCGACAAAACATGCGCGGTAGGACAAGCCGGCTGCATCACGCAATTCCCCACAGGTCATATTGAATGTCACCCCCAAAAACGGTACGCGCGCGCCCGGCGGAGGATTCCACGCGCGCCACTGCGGATTCGCGGGGTCGCAAGAATAGAGCCCGTGCGCGGTCCCGACAAACAGCAAGTTTTGTTCAAACAACATGCAAATCGGAGTCTCGCCCACAATCCATTGACCAAGATTGCTCCATTGTCCGTTTGGAAAATTATCGTGTTTGAAAACCCCGGTTTCCGTTGCGGCATAGAGCGTGACGGCATTGGCAGCGGTTTGATTCGCCGCCAATGCGACCACATCTTGTAATGCGGGATTTGCCCAAGATGGCGGATTGGACACGAAGCGACGCACGCCCGCATCCGCGCCGACGGCAATCACATTTCCTTGCGCCGCGAGCGCTTGCATGCCCCGTTCCGCGAAAATGCCGCGCGCCAAAAAGATGGATTTGATGTGTTCGATTTCGCAAGCGGTTGCCTGTCCCGTTCGCTGCGCCTCGCTGATGAATGCTTCGGCAGCCGCTTCAAAATTACACACGAAACCTGCCATGTGCATATACGCGTGCAGCGCCCACCGGTCCACGTCCGCAATCCCGCGCGCGCTAAAACTGCGCGCACACGGCGCTTGCGCGTTTTGATTGCGCGGCACGGCAAAAAACTGCCGAATGTCCCACAAGGCGCGCGCCCAAATCATGCCCACGCGATACGTGCCTGCGGCTTCGACTTGGTCTTCGGGATACAGATTGGCAATGCCCAAACGGTCTTGCCCATCGTGCGGATTGTTCATGCCGCGTGCCAACGCGCGTTCGTCGCCAAACGCGCGAAACGCCGCCGCCGCCCAACGTTGTGTTGGGTTCGCATTTGCGACTGCCGCCGTTTCGCGGCGAGCCGCAAAGGAACGCGCAAAATAATCGGCATACCCTTCCGTCAACGCGCGCCAGAACGGCACATTCACATTGTTTTGCTCGAACGGCGAAGGATTCAAAATCCACATGCACGCGTGCGCGACTTCGTGATAAATCACTTCGGGGTCCAAACTCGGCGTAAAAACTTTTCTGCCGTCAGGTATGGACAGACCCGCGCCGTCGAGGTCTGTTTGAAATTGCAGCAATTTGCGCGCGCGGCGTAAGGTCCCGTTCGCGCCATCCGCCGCGTCCGGGACAGCCACACACGGGTCAATCGGCGTCGTCGGTGTGCTGCCCAATTCCAATTGCAAACCCGGGGGCGGGGCGGTCCGCTGAAACCACAAAAAGCCCATTGCCAAACCGGGGCGTTCCAACCCCACGTTCACTTCCAACCCCGGCGCAACCGATACGCCTTGCGCGTCAATTCGGTCCACCACGATGGCTTCACCCGGGTTTGCCAAGTCGACAAAATAGTCGCGCATGAGGGTCACATGATGCGCCACATTCGTGATTTCATCATTCGCGCGTGTCACATCCACAGGATTACAGTTTTTGTCAAAGACGTGCGCAAAGGCATTGAGTTTGGCATTCTCGGACATTGCAAAAACAAATTGCTGCGGACTACCAGCCGGATTCGCGGGATGCCCCGGCACATCAGCGGAATGCTCATACACGTTGGCAAACAACACCAGCGCTTCCGGTTCCCCCAATGCCTGTCCGCTCTCAACATCCACAAACACGCGATACGGCGTCCCCGCCGTTGGCACATACTCGACACGGCACGCCTGATAAAAACGCCCCGCAAACGGAAACACAAAAATCGCGCTGCCCGCATACGGCGTAATCGCCAAACGCGCCGGACCGCGCCGGGTGCGTTGCGCCAATTCGCGCAGTAACGCCGCGCGCGTGGAAACATCCGCCGCGGCGGTCAATTCCTTCAAGAGACGCGTGACCGTATCGGAATTGTTTGACGGCGCGTACGCGGACAATCCCTTGATGAACGCGGACAGCGGCAGTTCCTCGCGTTCCGTCCAGGGCGCGTTTCCCGTTTGCCCGTGAAGACGCGGCATCCATTCATCCCAATA
>CAZXYP010000034.1:0-22605 GCA_964644955.1 uncultured Anaerolineales bacterium
GTCTGAAATCGCTGCGCTGGGCAGACGCCATCTTGGTTACGGTGTGCAGCCGAAACATTACCAAACATTCGGTGAAGCTTTGCTTTGGACATTGGAAAAAGGACTGGGTGAGGGTTTTACGTTTGAAACGCGGCAAGCATGGCAAAGGTGGTACGCGCAGCTGGTAAGGGTCATGCAGTCACCCGGCGCAATTTCAGTTCCCGAACATACCGACCGGCATATCGAAACTCAAATATAGGGCGTTGACTCGGCAGAACCGAGCAATGTCAGATTCTCTGCAAGGAGCAAAGAAAATGCAAATGCGTAAATTCGTTCTCGGTATCAGTTTGTGTGTCGCTTTTGCGGCGCTTGCGTTTGTGGGCGTCGTCGGCGCGGCGATGAATGGTTCGACCTACATGGTCAACAACACTGCCGACGCGATAGACAAGAATCCCGGCGACGATGTGTGCGCGACGGCGGCAAATGTTTGCACGCTGCGCGCAGCGGTCATGGAGGCGAACGCGCACCCCGGCACAGATACCATCCGCTTGCAGCGGCTTGCGCCCGGTTCGACGCCCGATGTGTTCAAAATCACCGTCGGCGGGAAAGACGGCGACACGCCCAATGCCGCCATCGGGGATTTGGACATTACCGAGAGCGTCAAACTTTCCGGTTTCAACGCTGTGTGGAGCGTCATTGACGGTAACGGCAAGGACCGCGTGTTTGATTTGCACGGCGGCACACAAGTCGAATTGACGAGCATGTTGATTCAGAACGGCAATACAGGTGACCTCAATTTTCCGGGTGGGGGTATTTATGCGCGCGGCACAAGCGCTGCACTCAAATACGTCACGTTGGATAACAACAAAGGCGGCGTGGGCGGCGGCATTTATAACAACAGCGGACAAATGTCACTGTGGCGCGTGACCGTCAAGAACAATGTCGCCGGGGACGGTTGGACACAAGGCGGCGGTGTGAGCAATGCGGGCGGTCTGACCATTGACCAATCCACCTTTATCGGCAATCTGGCATATTACGGCGGCGGGCTTTTTAACGAAGGACAAACCGTCATCACCAATTCGACGTTCAGCGCCAATCGCGCCAACGGCGACGGCGGCGGCATTGCGAATCTTGATGCAACGGGCAAGTGGATTGATTTGTCCAACGTGACGATTGCGTTCAACGTCGCCGACGATGACAACTCGGACAGCGGCATAGGCGGCGGCATTGTCAATTTGGGCAGCGGCAAAGGAAGTATCGTCGTCCGCAACAGCATCATTGCCAAAAATGTTGACAAGACATCAACCGACGACGACGACTGCTACGGCAAATTCAATTCCGACGGCTATAACCTCATCGGACATAATTGGCAGTGCCAAGGTTTTACCGCCACCGGCGACAAAACGGGTGGACCGAACGCCTATTTGGATCCCATGCTCGCGCCGTTGGCAAAGAACGGCGGCACTACGTGGACGCACGCGCTCCAAGCGGGCAGCCCGGCGATTGATGCGGGCAATTTCAACGGCTGCCAAGACAAGAACGGACAGCTGCTTTCCTACGACCAACGCAACTATCAACGCCATATAGACGGCGACAATAATGTCAGCCCATGGTGCGACATTGGCGCCTACGAAGCGGGTTCGCATTACATCACGCCCACGCCCACGACGCCGGCGGTGAACTGTAATCAAAAACCTGCCGCGCCGACGCTGCAAATTCCCACCAACGCCGCGCAAGTGACAGCGACACACGTTTCGCTCGATTGGGACGGCGTGCAATGCGCGACCCAATACAAAGTCCTCGTCAAAATGGATAGCAAAAAAGGCGTCGTCGCCGATCGAAAAACCGTTCAGACGAGCGGCTATATCACCAAGAAACTCAAAAAAGGACACGACTATTTCTGGCGCGTGAAAGCATGCAACGATGCTGGCTGCACCAAGAGCGTCTGGTTCTCGTTTAATATCAAAAAGTAAATGCGTGTCCAGACCAAAACGCACGTGGAGTGAAAACTTCCTGTGACTTGTTGAGAACCCTATCCGCACAAGTTATTCCATCAATGCCGAACGCGTTGCGAATCCAGTAACGCGTTCGGAAAACCGGAGGGACATGGAACATGTTTCATCCATCATTCTCGAAACTCAAACTCGGCAGTGGACCGGGCATCCTGTTCGCGCTGTTGATTGTCATGTCGAATGCTGCGGTTCACGCGGAAGGCAAGAACGTCTTGGGCAAGACGTTCGTCGTCACCAGCACGACAGACGAGGTGGATGCCAATATCGGCGAACGCTTTTGCCAATGAATCACAGTCCGGTAATTGACGCGGGCGTCCCGGGGAATTGCGCAAACGACACAAATGGTATGCACCAACGCCGCTATGCGCGTGTAGCGGGAAACAAGAGTGACCGCGCAAAAAAAAACCTCGCCGCCATGTGATTCACGGTATCGAATCTGGCAAAAGCACATACCTATTTCTAGCAAGTCAACGCGTGCAACGCCCAAAAACAATGCGCCAAAAGCGCATGGACACGTTCACGGTGAAATAACAAATCACACGCGGCGGGCTTCACGAACGTGGTCGTGAACCCTGCCGCAATTCCAAAGGATACTCGAATGTCGCAAAAATTGCTTGTCACGCTTTTGCTGTGGTGCGTTTTTGGCGCAGGATTGCTTACGCAAACCGGGGCAACCCATGCCGCGATTGTCTATCAAGAAAATGACTCGCACATTGTTTTGCACGGTTGGTACGCCAGTCAATTCAGCGGACTCGACTCCATGCGCTATAACCATCTCAACACTGCCGCGGCAACCTTTCGTTTTCACGGCACAGAAATTGTGTGGGTCACTGCCAAAGCGCCCAACATGGGCAAAGCCCAAGTCATCATTGACGGCATCAACAAAGGCACGTTTGATTTGTACAGGGCTGTGCCCAAACCACACCACAAAATCAAATTTCAAGGACTCGCCAACGCCAAACACACCATTGTTATCAAGCCGTTAGGCACAATGAATCCAAACGCCAACAATCCGTTTGTCGGCGTCGAAGGTTTCATCGTGGACGGAAATCTCACGGCGTGGAATTCCCCAAAAATCAAATACAACTCGTGGCGCGGCGTGACCACCCCGTATGCCCAAGACGGCAGTTATCGCATGTCCAAAGCCAAAAACGCACGTTTCTATTTTGGGATCAGCGGCGCAAGTTTCACCTGGGTGACTGCCGTCGGTCCGATGTATGGCAAAGCGCGCGTATTCATTGACAATACGGATTACGGCGTCGTTGACTTGTATGCGCCGACACGCGAGTGGCAAGCTGCCAAAACGTTCAGCAACCTCGGCGCAGGGTCGCACTCGGTTGTGATTCAGGTTTTGCGCGAAAAGAATCCCGCGTCCACCGGCTATGACGTTGTGCTGGATGCGATTCAATATTGAAAGCGCAGCAGGATTGTGAATGCCAACCGGCGCAATCCATCAAAATCCCAATCAAAAAAACGCCGCGGTGCGCGACGCGGTGTTTTTTTGTATCACTTTTTATACAAGTGAGTGGTATTACATTGGCGCCCCGATTCTGGTTTAATGGCATCATCAAATACACGAAAAACAGACAGGAGCATTCCAAATGAACATGCCAAGACTTTTTCTCAAACTCGCCGTTGTCCTCACACTGGGCGTACTCGTCACGAGCGGTGTTTTGCAAAATACCGCAATCGTCTCTGCCGCGCCGGACGGTTTGAATTTCAAAGTCAACGACACCGCCGATCTCATGGACGCCAATCCCGGCGACGGCGTGTGCGCGGCGGCGAACGGCAAATGCACGCTGCGCGCGGCGATTATGGAAGCCAACAAACACAAAGGCACGGACGTTGTGACCCTCCAAGCTAACACGACCTACACGCTCACGCGCGCCGGCGCGGACGATAACGCCAAAAACGGCGACCTGGATATTCGCGAGAGTATTGACTTGCGCGGCAATGGCGCGACGATTGACGGCAACAACGCAGTGACGCATGACCGTGTATTACATTTCGTCGTCGCCGGTAAAAGCAGCTCTGCTTTGTCACAGCTTGCCGATGTGACGATTCGCGGGGGCAGTACGACCGGCAATGGCGGCGGCGTGTTGGTGGAAACGATTGCGTATTTCAAGCAAGTCACAATCGAATCGAATCACGCCGACGGTCAGGGCGGCGGCATTGCTACAATGTTGTACTTGGTTCTCAAAGACAGCACGGTTCAAGAGAATGACTGCACGTGCGCGTCCGACCAACAACCGGGCGGCGGCGGCATTTACAATCATGGCACACTGGGCATACTCACCAGCACCGTCAGCGGCAACATTTCGCATTTTGACGGCGGCGGGATTTGGCATGACGGCTCCGCCTTGCAGATTCTCACCAGCACCATCGCGTTCAACAAGGCAGACCGGCACGGCGGCGGCATGTATCTGGCTTACGGCGATAATTTTGTAGTTCATTCCACCATTGGCTACAACGCTGCCGATGCCGATGCCGACAGCGTGGGCTTTGCCGGTGGCATATACAATACGCCGTCAAGCACGGTCACACTCGGAAACACCATTCTCGGGCAAAATGCCAATGTCGAAAGTTTTCTCTTTAAATGGGAAGACTGTCGCGGCAGCATCGGCGGCGTCGGTTACAATCTCATTCACGCCCCAACCAACTGCGTGGTGAACGCAGGCAACAGCTTGATTGGATTCTCGCCGGACTTTGACACGTTTGATTATCACGGCGGCCCCACCAAGACCCTTTCACTCAAACCGGACGTCAGTTGGGCAATCGAAAACGGCAATCCCGATCATTGCAAAACAGACAACCAGACCCTACTGCCTTACGACCAGCGCGGCTATCAACGGCTTGCCGATGGAAACAATGACAACCAAGCGCGCTGTGATGTGGGCGCGTTTGAACACAATGCGACGCCGTATGTGATAAATTGCAGCGGCAAACCGTCACAGCCCTCGCTCAATTTTCCCGGCGATAAGGCGCAGGTGACGTTGTTGCAGGCGACGCTATATTTCCACGCGAGTTGTGCAGACACGTATCGCGTCGCCGTGCGCGAGGGTTCCAAACAAGGACCCAAAGTAGATTCCGTCAAAAATCTGACGATGGAGGGGTACTTGACCGCAAAATTGGAAAAGGGCAAAACGTATTTCTGGCGCGTCCTCGCCTGTAACGCGCAGGGCTGTACCAAAAGCGTATGGCAGAGTTTTACCATCGCGCCGTAAGCAAGGGCGCGCTCGATGCAGCGCGAAAAATTGAGGTAAAATACGTCACACCGTGCAGGACAGCTAAATCTCGTCGGCGGGATTTACGGTGAAACCCTGCCGAACATTCCAATCAGGAGAAAACTCATGTTGCATAAATCGTATCTCAAACTCACTGCTATCCTCGTCGTCGTCACACTGCTCACAGTTGGCGCTGCCGCTGCAGCGTTTGGATATTTGCCCGACGCGTTCCAACCCAAAGGCGCAATGTACGTCGCCGCCGTTTAGGGCAGCGATGTCATCAACACTACCGCTACTTCATTCGTTGACGTGCCGGGTCTCGATACCACCGTCACCGTTCCCACCGGCAAAGTCGCGGACTTTGTCATTCAGTTTAGCGGCGTAGTCAATTCGCCGGATTATCTGTACACGCGCGCGCGCGTCAACAGCACAAACGCGCTGCCGGGCGACACGCAAATTTTTGCCAAGCCGACCAGCTCCCAAGTCGGCGCAAGCGCGCACAGTTTCAATTACTATTTGTTTGCGCTCCCCGCCGGCAATCATCGTATTCGGATTCAGTGGAAAGGGAATGGCGGTCAGCAGTTCATGAGCGACCGCAGCATGATTGTGATTGCCAACGTGCGCAATCCATAAGTCACCACTGCGTTACTTGCGTTACCGATACTCCCGCCGAAACAGACGCCGCGTTTCACCACGCGGCGTTTTTCCTATCATGTTTTATACGACCCTCAAGCGGTTGGAAACCGCAGCCACGCATCGCCAAGTCTGCCTGCGCAGACTGAAATTTTTTCGAAAAGAGCGAATCTCTCCATCGGCGCAGGATGATTTTGCCGTGCGTTACCGCGATTTGAATCGCCCGACACAAAGCAAAAGTAGTATTAGGGGAGATTCCTATTCTCACCCCCAAATTTTTTGTCCTGTCTCTACGCGCGCACAGCGTTACGCGGACGCGGCTTATCTAAAGACCGGAGAATGCCAGCGCGCACACCTATTCGGTTTGTTGAAATGAATCGGGCTTAAAGCAATTTCGTCAAGAAATTGCGCAAAGGTTTATAACGCGGCGACTGCGTGTCGCCGGGCAACAACGCGCGCATCGCCGTATCCAATTGCGCGGTCAACGCGCGCGTGCGCGCCCGCGTGTGTTCCGCGCTCGCTTCAGGCACAATGGGTTCGCCCACGCGCAGCGTCAATTCTTTTCGAAACCACAATTCGAGGGTTCCCGTCGCGCCGACAGGCAACAGCGGCGCGCCCGTGCGAATGCTCAAATACGCCGCGCCATCTTGCAATTCGCCGATGGTTCCTTCTTGCGTACCTAATTTTCCTTCCGGCGCAATGCCCAGCGCGCCACCGCGTTCCAACACGTCTTGCATCATGCGCAATGCTTCGCGCGGCTTGGCGCGGTCGAGCGGCAAAAAAAGCGGAAGCTGGCGCCACAGCCAACGCCGCCACGCCGCGCGTTCCATCACATCCCGTTCCCCCAACGCGTGCAATAACGGTTCGGTCGGAAAAAACAACATCAACATAATTCCTTCCGCCCAACCGAGATGATTCACGCACGCAATATACGGCGTCTTGGGGACATGTTCCAACCCCACAACGCGCCAACGGAACACGCAAGAAAAAAGAGCGCGCGCGAAAAAACGAAACAGCTTGAAGCGAAATGTCGGGCGCAGAGTCATGGAGAAAAAACAAGGCAACAGCGGAACAAGGTTTCAAGCCGTATTGTTTTTGCTTGACCTTTGTTCAGACGTTGAATTCAATTCAATCGCATCCTGCCCCACGTCAGCAATGAATTATTTTCTTTGCCCTTGTTTGTTCGTGATACAATTTTGCAACGGTCTGGGGCGGGGAGGTGTTTATCAATCCGGCACAAATTCAAATCCTTTACAATCTGGCGCTTGGTGTCGTTTTGTGGGCGACTGCGATTCGCATCGGCTTGACCATCGCGCCCGGTGAAATAGTCGGGTCCTTGCGCAAGGGGCGCGCCCTCACGCGCGCGTTGGTCTTGAATTTGGTTATCGTGCCTGCAATGGTTTGGGGATTGACGCGCCTGTTCGCCGTGGACGCGGAAACGAGCATCGGACTCTTGTTGTTGGCAGCCGCCGCAGGCGGACCTTTTGGGCTTACTGCATCGCAGCTGGCGAATGGAAATGCCGCATTCGCATTACTGCTTGTGTCGGTACTTCAGGCAAGCCGCGTCGTCACGATTCCGTTATGGCTAGGTGTGTTTACGCCGTTTGACGCACAAGCATTCTTTGGCGTTTTTGTCACCCTGGCGTTGTATATTCTGCTCCCGCTGCTGATTGGGTTCGGACTTCAACGCGTGCTGCGCCATCGAACCGGCAAGTGGGAAAATTTTTCCAAAAGAATTGCAAATCTCGCACTCGGCGTTTTGATTGTCTCGGCAATTTGGCTCTCTGCCGAACCGCTCAGGGCGCTGCTCGTGTCGCAAACCATGTTGTTAATTCTGTTTATTCAAGCGGCGAGTTTTGGCTTGGGTTATGGATTCGGCGGCTCCAATACCGGTGAACGACGCACAATTGCGGTCATGACGATGGTCCGTTCCAGCGCTGTCGCGCTTTTGATTGCAGGTCAAGTGTATGCGACCCTGCCGGGCACGTCAGCAACCGTTATCGCTTACGGCGTCACCGCGCTTGTTACCTCAACCTGTGCGGCGCTCGGACTGGCGCACCTGCAGCGAACCATTTTTCAGAAAACAGATTCGACCCAACCGGAATAATTTCTATCCCCGTACCGCGTCCGCTTGCGCGGTCACCGTTTCCAGTCCCAAAAATTTTTCCACCGAATGTTTGCGCCACATGGTCACGACAAGCACAACCCAAACCACCAGCGCGATTCCAAGAACCACAAGCGTTGCCGGAGTCAACAGTTCCAGTCCGTACACGGTACGTCCCAACGGCAGCGCCAAAATCACCAGATACACCAACATCAATCCGACCGCAAGGAGCGCAAATCGTTTATCCTGCGACAATGGCGAAATGACAGCGAGGAATTGGAACGGCGGCTTGACAAAAATCACCAACATCAACAGCGTGAACGTCAAGAAGGTGACGACGGCAGTCTGCGCATACGGCAGTTGCGCCGTGACCCCTGCGCTCAAATCCTCCAACGACGCGCCGACCGCAAACGCGCCTTCCATATACAAGCGCACCCACAAAACGCCGTACAGGACGAGCAGACTCAAAATACTTGTCACCGCAATCGGCGGCATGATAAAGTGAAAAATACGCGCGTTGCGATTTACCTGTCGCGCGCCGGGGCGCGCCCACAGGGCAATCAAGACGCCGGGAATCCCCACCGCAAAGAAATTCGCGAGCGAGGCTTGCTGTAACGAAATCGGAAACAACGCCACCATCACGGACGTAATAATGACAACCCCGACGATGGCGCTGTACGCCACATTCAATTTGATAATATCTTCCATGCCGCTAATGATGCGCTGTCCTTCGGTCAACGCAAAGGGCAGCGCGGCAAACTGGTCCTTGAGCAAAACAATATCCGCAACGTTGCGCGTCGCCTGACTGCCGCTTTCCATCGCAATACTGAGATTTGCTTCTTTGAGCGAAAGCACATCATTCACGCCGTCACCCGTCATTGCCACATAGTACCCTTGCGCGCGGAGCGATTTCACCAGACGCTGCTTTTGCTGCGGCGTAATACGTCCAAATACTGTCGTCTTGACGGCGGTTTCGTCAAACGTGCCGTCGTCCATCTGTTCCAAATCCAAACCCGAAACAATTTGTAAATCCTCCGGCAGACCCGCTTGTCTGGCGAGCGCGGCGACCGTTTCCGGATTGTCGCCGGAAATGATTTTGGGCGTGACGCCAATTCGGATGAACGCTTGCAATGTTTCACGCGCGTCGGGACGCAGTTCGTCAGACAAACTCACCAAGCCCAACGGCTGCATCGGCGTCGGCAACCGCGACGCGTCCCCGTCATCTTGGAGCGCGTGCGCGTCGGGATGTGACGCAATCAGCAGCACACGCAATCCTTGCGCGGTCCATTCGTTCGCTTGCGCTTGAATCGTTTGCCACACTGCCGCGTCGGCTTGTCCCGCTTCACCCAAATACGGACGCAAAAATTCCGGCGCGCCCAACGCAAACACGCCGCGCAAATTTTCCGCGTCAAACGCGGTCGCGCTCCATTTGCGCGCCGACGAAAACGGAATTTCATTCACCAGCGCGATTTTCTCTGCGGAAAGCGCGTTCGCAGGAATTGCTGCCGCAATCGCTTCGCTCGTTTTGTTCGGACTCGCCGTCGCGTGTGTCATAGCGCCGAGCACGCGTCGGAAATCACTTGCGTTTCCATCCAACGCGTGAACCGCTTGCAATTTCAAACGATTGGTCGTCAACGTGCCGGTCTTATCCGTGCACAATACATTCACATAGCTCAATGACTCGACCGCGTTTGCTTGCTGGACCAACGCGCCCTTGTCGCCAACGCGCACTGCCGCGAGCGAATATGCCACAACGGTCGCAAGGAACAAGCCCGCAGGCACCAAGCCCATGACAATAATAA
The DNA here is from genome assembly GCA_964644955.1 of uncultured Anaerolineales bacterium. Taxonomy (GTDB): domain Bacteria; phylum Chloroflexota; class Anaerolineae; order UBA4142; family SHND01; genus SHND01. The sequence continues at coordinate 9,755 of CAZXYP010000034.1, forward strand.
AATTCGAAATGGCAACCGTGAGGTCGGATTGGCGCACAAGCGCATTGATGATAAACACCACTTCCAAAAAATAAACGATTGCCACAATCACACGCACGATACTCGCAACATTCGTTTGCAGCGGCGTCAATGTGCGGCGGTACACGCGTGCGCCCGCTGTCATTTGATTCGTCAAGCTGGACGCGCCGACTTTGTCCGCGACATAGCGCGCCGTGCCGCTGACACAAAAACTGCCCGAATACACCGGGCTGCCCAACGTTTTTGGAATCAAATCGGATTCGCCCGTCAGCGCAGATTCGTCCGCCGAAAATTTTCCGTCAATCACACTGCCGTCAAGCACGATTTGGTCGCCGGGACGGATTTGTAAAACATCGCCGACGACCAATTCTTCCGGCGCCACTTGTTTGGAAACGCCCTCGCGAATGACGGTCGCTTTGGGCGCCACAAGCAATTGCAGTTGATCGAGTTTTTGTTTCGCGCGAATTTCTTGAATCATGCTGACGATAACATTGAACGCAATCGCCCAACCCGCCAAAAACGCGCTCAACGGGTCGCCCAGCAAAAAGAGCACCGCGCTCAGCCCCAAAATGGAAATGTTGATAAATGTAAAAACGTTTTCCCGAATAATGTCCCAATAGGTGCGTCCGCTGCGCGGGGGCGCGGTATTGCCCTGTCCTTTGGCGCGCCGCGCCCGGGCTTGCGCTTCGGTCAAACCGTTGAGCGAAATGGTTTCACTCATTGCGCGTCCGAGCATTGTATTTTCAGGAGTGCTCATAATCCTTCGGTTATCTTTCGTCCGGTAATTTGCATTGTGCGCCCTTGGCAGACAGCGACCTGCCGCGCGCAGCGGGAAAATTTAAACACGCGCCATTGTGATCCTGCCGCAATGGCGAACATGGTTATATCACTCAACAACAGGTTTGTCATCCCCTATCAAAGCGCTCGTTCGTGAACAACATAATATTGCGGGATTCAAACTTCCGATGTTCCCTGCGATGAACCGCATCGCCATCATCGGAAGTCTTGGGCTAGTCCACCTGCGCTCCGTTCACTTTCAGCATTCCAAAGTTTCGCAAACTTTGGAATGCTATAGTTGTTCAGAAAAAATTTTGAACAGCGTGTGTCAAGACCTTTCGGGTTTTGGGAAACCCGAAAGGTCTGATAGTCCAAAACCTAACCTGAAGATCCATAGGATTGTGTGTGATGATGCGTCAGGGAGAAGGGTCGGGAGTGAGGGGTTATTTTCGAGTCAGCCATTCCAAAAGTTCACAAGAAACCCCATCATGCATTCAAAAATATGATATGATAGTTATCGGCGTCTTTGAATAATACATTTTGCTGCGAATGCTTCACAGGAGAAGGTATGACACGCGCGGAACAATCCACTCGCCCCCTTGTTGTGACGATTGTTGCTCTATTTATCGTGTTTCAGATGGTCATTGCCGCGTGGACCTGGCTCAATGCGGTCACGTCACTGGGCATTACCTCGTTCGACGACTTGTATTCCCTCGAACAAATTGTCATCACACCCGATAATGTAGTTGCCATCATCACCGCCATCGCGCTCCCGCCGCTCGAAATTTTTGCGGTTGTTGTAATTTTTGGCTTGCTAAAAATGAAATGGTGGGCATTAACCGGCGCTATGCTGCTGGAAGGGCTCATCCTCACGCTTGCACTGCTGACCTTTTTGCGCGGCGACACCGTTGCCGCGCGCAATGTCATCAGCGTCATCAATGTCATTTTGCTGAATCAATTGCCCGTGCGTCGCGCGTTCGGCGAAAAGGCAGGACCAAATGAATAATACCGTCACAACGCCTGCAAACCGCGCTGCCGTTTCTGATAACGAGCTCTTGCGCCGCTACGAACCCATTTTGCGTTTTACAAAAGGCGAATTGTATTTTCCCACCGACATTGACCGCTATGTCGCAAGCTGCAGTTTGTGGGTCAGTCATCCCGACGGGCGCGAAGAGCAACTTTTGGCAGAAGGAGAGGTTACGCCGGAGCTCCTCGCCGCGCCGCGCCAATTTGAAAATGGCGCAGTCTTGTTTCTCCGCTTCGTCAGTCCGCCCTCGCTCGCGCAGGTCACGCAAAGCGCGCTCAAGGGCAATAATTTGGAAGGACGCGCGCGCATGCGCGGCTGGCAGCCGGGCGTCGGACGTTTGGCGCGCGTCGGCATGTTTTCGCGTCTCATTGACGCGCTCTTTACGCTCACCCTCTTTGCGCGCGGCAAAGTGCCGGGCGCCGTCGCCGCGATTGCCGAAGAACAAGCGCGCAAGATTCAAGGCGACACACCGCGTTATTGTTACTACAGCCGCGTTGTGCGCGACAGCGGATGGATTGCCTTACAGTATTGGTATTTTTATCATTACGACGATTGGCGCACGAGCTTTGAAGGTGTCAATGACCACGAAGCGGATTGGGAAACCATTTCGGTCTTTTTGTATCAGGACGACGACGGAGCATACAAACCGCGTTGGGCAGTCTTTTCGTGTCACGACTTTACGGGCAATGATTTGCGGCGGCGCTGGGATGACCGCGCGGAATTGGAACTCGTCGGCGACCATCCTGTCGCGTATGTCGGCGCCGGTTCGCACGCGCACTATTATCGCCCCGGCGAATACATGATTGAATCCGAAATTCCGCCGCTCAAGCGCATCACGCCGTTCATCACAGTCTTGCGGCGGCTCTGGTCCAAAATCCTGCGCACGGGCGAAGCCATAAGCAGTGAAGAAAATTTGTTGGCGATTCCATTTGTGGAATATGCGCGCGGCGACGGCTTGAGCATTGGTCCCGGACAAGCTGCGGAATGGGAAGCCATTGTGCTGGAACCGCCGCCCGATTGGTTGACACAGTATCGCGGGTTATGGGGCTTGTATGCGCGCGACCCCATCGGCGGTGAAAACGCGCCTGCCGGTCCGATGTTTAATCGTGATGGCACGCCGCGCAGTTCGTGGTACGATTTATTGGGCTATGCCGGACTCGATTCCGTCCCGCCCCCACCGTTAAGGATACCCCGCTTGACACAAGAGCGCGACGAATTGTTGGCACAGCAGAGCGAGCTGTTGGAGAACATTGAACTTAAGATGCAAGCGCTGCAAGATTTGGGCGTCAAGCGTCAGGCGATGACCGGTTTCCCCAATTTGCGCCGGGACGCGCTCGAACTGGACAAACAAATTCTCGCGCACGGGTCGGAAATCAAAGCGCTGCGCCGTACGCACGCGCAAAACGAAAACATTTTGGACGCGCTCAACAATCGCATCGCACATTTGCAAGCCGGGCAGGATGACCCGCCGCAAGCGCATATCAATATCAAACAGGAACCGACGACCCCCGAGAACATGCGTTTTGAACGCGTGACCGAAGCATGGGCAGCGCTCTCGATTGGCTTGCTGATGGTCGGCTTTGTCCTGCTGATTTTGTTTTACCCGAGCGCCATCCTTGGCGGCGCCGTCATCCTCGTCGTCATTTTTATGCTGCTCGAAGCGATTTTTCGCGGGCGTTTCCCCGACGCGGTGCGCAACATCACTATCGCACTTGCCGTGACCGTCGCGCTGATTCTGGTCTATACGTATTTTTGGCAAATCATTATCGGCGCGTTGCTCGTCGGTGGGGCGTATCTGACGTACGAAAATGTGCGCGACCTCCTCAGCGCGCGCCAAGTCCAATGACCGGCACAACTACGCGCGCGCAAATCACGCCAAAGAAACCTGCCTCGCGCGCTTTGCAAGGCAGGTTTCCGGTACCCGGTTCCGCGCGGAAAACCGGCGCGCCTCAAACTTTGTTCGCCACCCGCGCGTGATATTGTTCGAGAATTTCACGGATAGGTCCGTCACCCACCACGCGACCCTGTTCCAGCCAAATCACGCGCGCGCACACACGCTCCAACAAAGCCGTATCATGTGAAGCCAGAACAATGGTTCGCCCTTCGCGGTTCAATTCTTTGAGCCGCTGTACGCAAGTGTTGATAAATTCCTCGTCCGCCACTGCCAGCACTTCGTCCATCAACAAAATTTCCGGCTCCAACTGCGCGGCAACAGCAAACGCCAAACGTACCTGCATCCCATTCGAATACGCCTTGAGCGGATAATGCAAAAACTCTTGCATGCCCGAAAGCGCCACAATCGCATCCAGTTTTTTGGCGAGGTCTTGTTTTCGGATGCCCAGAATCGCGCCCTGCAAAAAAATATTCTCCATGCCGGTCAGTTCGCGATTAAAACCGATACCGACATCCAACACGGCGCCGACGCGACCATGCAATTCCGCCTCGCCCACATTCGGACGCGTGATGCGCGCCAACACGCGCAGCAGCACCGACTTGCCTGCGCCATTGTGCCCCACCAACGCCACACATTCGCCGTGCGTGATTTCAAACGAAACATCGCGCAGCGCCCAACGGTTGTGGTCCGAAAACTGCGCCGGGGCAGGAAAGAGAGCTGGCTGTAAGGGCGCCAGCATCACGCGGTCTATGGAGCGACGCAACCCGTTTCGACTATATTTCGCCGAAAACTGTTTACTCAGCCCGCGCGCCGCAATCGCAATCGTCATTTCAAATCACATCCGCCAAATTCGGCTCACGGTGTTGAAACATGTACAAACCGGCAAGCAAAATCACAGCGGTCGCGAATGCCGAAATCAACATCGTTCCGAGCGGCGGCGGCGTATTCGGGTCCAACAGCGTCCAACGCAACCCTTCCACAATACCGACCATCGGATTCAACGCATACAGCCAGCGCCACGGCAGCGGCACGATTTCGGTCGAATAAAAAATAGGCGACACAAACAAACCCAACTGCAAAAAAAACGGGAGCGCATACGCGATATCCCGATAAATCGCGTTCATCGTTGCAACCCATAGACTGAAACCAAACACCGCAACGAACATGAAAAGAATCACCACCGGCAGCGCCAGAATGGTCCACGAAGGAATCACTTGATACCAAAGCAGCAGCACGGGCAAAAACGCGAGCGCCAGCCCAAAATCCACCAATGCCGCCGTCACCGTCGCAAGCGGCAAGATCAAACGCGGCAAATACACGCGCTGTACCAACGGCGCATTCTCCAAAAAACAAACGCTCGCGCGCGTCAACCCATGCGAAAGAAATGCCCACGCCATCAATGCCACATAGACAAATAACGGATAGGGAACCCCCGCCCGCACTTGCCCCGCAAACCGCGTCAACAGCAAACTCATCACCAGCGTCGTCAACAACGGCTGCCCCAGCACCCACAAAAAACCGGCGAGCGTCTGCCGATAGCGCAGCTGTAATTCCCGTCCGACCAGCGCAACCACCAGCTCGCGCCGTTCCCACATTTCGCGCCAATCAAAACCATTCCAACGACGCGCCGGCTGAACGTAACTCACCGGCAAAGCCAACTCATCCAACGCACGATACGACACGGCAACTCCCCCTTACGAATTCCAAACGCAGCGAGTATAACGTGCGGTATCGGCGGTGTCAAAAAAAAACGCCGCCCCGAATCAAGGGGCGACGGTCTCTATTTTTCGTATCCCGCAGTATCGTTTGCAAAATGAACGAGACTGTCTCGAAACTGTCAATGCGAGCCGCACTGGCAAAGCAATCTCCGCATCGTGAGACTGCTTCGTCGCATTGAACGTCATATCATTGCAAACGCTCCTCGCAATGACTTGACGTTCACTCAAACATTATTCTGCTCGCGATATTCCGCAATCTGCTTTTGCACAACCGCGCGCTGCGCCAAGGCGTGATTGACAGGTTTTGCCACCTGCGCTTCCCAGCCGTTCAACGCCGCATCCACCTGCTCCAAAAACTTTCGCAGTGGTTCCAACAGTCCGTTGATGATGGGCTTGGTCAACGTCGCCTCGACCGTGCGCGCATTGTCCTCGGTGAACCAACCCTCGCGCAGAGTACGGAACAATCCGCTTTCGATTTCCGTCAACGCGGCAGGCACGCCCGCAATCAATCCCACAATGCCGTTCAGGGTCTGACGCGCCGACTCGCCCGCGCCGAACGGAATCTTGCCGAGCAGGTCGTCAAAAAATTTGCGCGCCCCATCTACAAAGGGCAGTATCGGCGTGGTCGCCTGCGCCACCAACTCTTGCGCGTTTTTCAACAACGCGCCAACATTCGCCAAGGCATTTTCGGCGGCAGTCAATGCCCCGCGAATGGACGCAAACGTATTTTCAAAATTGTCCAGCGCGTTTTCGACAGTCACAATGCCCGCCTTGAGCGCATCCACACCCGCTTCAAGCGCCGCCAACGTGCCTGCGTACGCATTCAGCGCCGCGCCAATAATGGCGTCCAGCCCGATTTGGTCAAGCGTGTCAAACAGCCCCACCAGCCCTTTGTAAATTTCGAGTTGCACATTCGCCGCCGCCAATTGACGCTGCGCTTCGGATAATTGCAGCTGCGCTTGTTCGTTTTGCTTGCGGAGCGCGTCGAGTTCAAGTTCCAAATCCTGCAGGGCAAGCGCGGCATCTTGCTTTGCCCAATTTGCAGCTTCCGTTCCTGCCAACGCTGCCGCGCCGCCCGCCACGAGAACGCCCGCGCCCAACGCCGCCACGGCTTGCCGCCGCGACAAATGAATTCCATCGGATGATTTCTCTGACATGGACAACCTCCGCGTTTTTATACGCACAATCCGTCGGAATGTTTCGCGCGTCGCGCGTAGGAAAAAAATCCGATACCGCGCCGCGTGTCACGATGTTATAATGACGCCATGGCAAAAACAACTGCCCCGCTGAATCTCTTGCCCCAAGCCCACGCGGCACTGGAACGCCGCGCGACCGATGAAGCGCAAGGCATCCTCATTAGCATTGTAGTAGATGAACCGCAAAATGAAGAGGCGTGGCTCATGTTGGCGCAGACCTTTGACGATTTGGAACGGCGCATGGAATGCATCCAGCGCGCGCGCCAAGCCAATCCCAACAGCGCGACGATTGCGCTTGCCATTCAGGAATTAAAAAATCAAATCTCCACTTCTGCGTTCGGGCAGCCGCCCGCCGAAACAACCGCGCCCCTTTCACCCGCCGCAGACACATCCACGCCCGCCACCAACCCGGCGCTGGCGCAGCTGTTGTTGGATGCGGCAAAGCTTTTGGCGCACGCGACCGTCATGTCTTCCGCAGCGCTCGAGACGCGCGCGGTCGGTATGGAACTCGTTTATTTGCTGGAACGCGCTCAAACCCATGATGTCGTCCTCACGCGACGTTGGACGAGTTCCGCCGGACACGCCGCGCTCGTCAAGTATGAAAAAGCGCTCACGCAGCTCTTGACCAACATGCCGCTGCATGACCCGCAAATTGCGCTGCTGCGCGAACAACGCCAACGTGCGCTCGACTTGTTCAAGTAACCGCGCCCTGCGACAATACAAAAACCGCGCCACCGGTGGCGCGGTTTTTTATATTTTATTTATATCCAGCGCCTTGAAATAAATCACCTTTCCGTCGCCCACAGCATAATAATCGCGAAAATGCGCGACGAGGATATAACCGCGTCGTTCGTAAAACGCGCGCGTCGGCGCATACTGCGGCTTGTCTGAGGTTTCGATATAAATTTGCCGCGCCCCGCGTCGCGCCAAATCGTGTTCCATGCCTTGCAGCAACGCACTGCCGATTTTTTTATCCTGATACGCGCGATCTACTGCAATCCAATACAAATCGTACGTGCCCGCCGCCAGCGACGCGGGACCATAACACACATACCCGCACGGCGGCGCATCCGGCGTTTCGCGAAAGACCAGCCAGTGATATTCGTCATTTGCCGGATTTTCAAAATACGCGTCCAGCATTTCGCGAACGATTTTGATTTCCTCCGCATTAAAAAAGCCCGTCGCCTCAGTCAAGGCGACGAGCATTTCTGCTTCAGCGGGTTGAGGAGAATTCAACATGCTTGCGGACCCGAATCCTACGCGTTGACCGCAAGCGGTTGTGCCGCACGTTGCGGCGCAGCGAGTTCTGGGCGCGGCGTTTCGTGTTTGAACGCGCTGGCGGGAATCGCGCGCACGCCATCTGCGCCCGCGCTGCGCGCTTTCAAACGCAGCGAAATGATACGCGGACGCGGTTCTTTGAGACGATAACGATGCGCGGCAAGACGAATAATCTCATCCGCGAGCATCGCATAGCTCATGCCTGCCACACGCGCCGAGCGCGCAATCCCCGCGTCGGGCGAAAGGTCCGCGTTCGGATTCACTTCCAACACATACGGCACGCCGTTCATGACACGCAAATCGACGCGCCCGTAATCGCGCACACCCATCGATCGGTACGCGCCCACCGCCAATTCAGCGATGCGGTTTTTAATCGTTTAACTGACATTGGCGGGCGAAATCACCGACGTGAATTTATAGTCGTCGGAATCTTCAATCCATTTGCCTTTGAAAGTCACGATGCGTTTTTTCGGGTCTTGAATCTGTCCGAAATTGATTTCCGAAAGCGGCAAGACACGCGGATTGTCATTGCCCAACACCGTCACGTTGAATTCGCGCCCTTCGATGAATTGTTCCACCAGCGCGGGCTGCCGATACGTCTGCCAAATAAAACGCAGCTGCTGGCGCAGTTCGCGTTCGTTATTCACCACCGAATCCCACGTAATGCCGAGCGACGCGTCTTCGGCAACGGGTTTTACAAACAGCGGAAATTCCAATTGGCGGCGCACGGTGCCGGGCGCAATCACCTGGAACGGCGCGGTCGGAATGTTGTGCGCCTTGAGCATTTCTTTGGCGCGCGCTTTATTCAAACAGGTCGAAAGCGTCAAGCGATTCGAACCGGTGTACCGAAAATGCAAATACTCGTACACCGAAATGACGTACGGTTCAAGGTACGTCTTGTCGCGAATGCTTTCGCACAGATTAAAAATGAGCCACTCGTTCGGGTCAAACTCGCGCAGCGGTTCCCACAATTCGTGCCGAATCGGCACCGAAACCACTTGATGTCCATACGAACGCAGTGAATTTGCCACCGCGTCTTCGACGATTTTGGTCTCTTGCTCGGCGAGCAAATCCTCGGGCTGTCCTTTGTCCAACAAATCTACAACATTATAAACGACGAGAACTTTCAAACAATTTCCTCGTGCATTTTTCGCCGCGCAATTTTCTTTTCGTTGCGCGCCGAAAAAAACTTTCATCACGCCGCACTCACGCGAAAAATATTTCTGCGTCGAGTGCGTGCGCGAATTTTTATTTTCAATCTCGCATTGCATTATAACGTATTGGCGGACAATTGCATCCTTAAAATTTTCGCGCAAAAAACATTCTGCGCGCGCCGCCAATAATTTTTTTTTAGAAAAATTGCGCCGTGAAAAATTTTTTTGCGCGCGCTATCAAAAAAAACTATACCGCACATTACGCGCGTGCCTTGGGCGGCGCAACAATTGTGATACCCAAACCCACATGCAGCTGCACGGAAGTATATTCACCGTAACGTTGCGCCAACCAATCGCTCTCCGCTGTCGAACAAAATAAATAGGCCTTGCACGGCTGTCATTGCAAACGGCTTTTGCGAGAAATCTCATTGGTGATTGCCCTCGTCTTGTCCAAGCCCCTTGTTCTCAGGACGTGACACGTTTCCGGAAACGTGTCACATCTCAATTTCGGAAGATGGCGGATGTGATGGTATAATTTCGGCGTTTTCTTCTAGGGCAAGTCGTTCGGCGCGGCATTCCCCCGCGCCGTTTTTGATGCAGGAGTTACATGTGTTAACACAATTATTTCAGAATTTGCAGAACGGTGACGTGCAGAGTGCCATGATTTTGTTCATTGGGACTTTATTGGCTGTCGTCATTGGAATTTCACTTCACGAGTTTTCACATGCGCTGGTTGCTTATCGCCTTGGCGACATGTCCCCAGTCCGGGACGGGCGTTTAACCATTAATCCGCTGGCGCACTTTGATGTGTTGGGCACCATCATGATTTTGTTTATCGGATTCGGCTATGGCAAACCTGTGATGGTCAATCCGTATGCGTTTCGTATGGACCGACGCACCGGCATGGCGCTGGTCGCTATCGCCGGACCGATTACCAACATCCTTATCGCGGTCGTGTTCGGGATTGGCTTTCGAATCCTGTCGGGAATGCTGACGGATGACTCAACCGACGCTTTGTTGGCGGTTCTGCAGATTTTCTTGATCATTATCTCGTTGAACGTGGGTTTGGCATTATTCAATATGATTCCGTTTCCACCGCTCGACGGCTCCAAAGTACTGCTCGCGCTCTTGCCCGGTGAAATGGCATATGCCGTAGAGAAATTTTATATTCAGACGCAGCAATTCGGAATGCTGATTTTGATGGCATTGATTTGGTTTGGCGGTCCGGTCATCTCGACCGTATTGCGAGGTCCGCAAATCGCCCTTGTGCAGTTGATTACCGGAATATAATGCCCGGGCTGGTTTATCGCGTGCAGCAATTTGTGCGCGCCGTTCGAACGCCGCCCTTGAACCCGACCGAAGACAAGCGCGTCCGCGATTTCTTGGGTGACCGCGCGTTTGCCCTTTACCAAACGATGCCGCGCGGCGACCAACGCCATGCGCTCAATATTTTTGATGGGCTGCTGGCGCAAGGGTACCGCGACCGTCCATTACTGGAAGCCGCGCTGCTGCATGATGTCGCCAAACGCAATCTCGGTTTGGGGTATCGCACCGGCGTCATTCTTTTGAACAAACTTTCGCCCGGGGCGCTGGCGCGTGTCGCGCGCGACACCCCAAACGATTGGCGTTATCCGTTTTATGTCTCACTGCATCATCCCGAAATGGGCGCGCAATTGGCAGCGCAAGCCGGCATCACCGAACCGACGCTGACCCTGATTCGCGCGCACCAAGATCCCGTGATGCCGTTTCAAGACGCACAGCTCCGCGCTTGGCAGCGCGCTTTAAAACAGCTTGACGATGTGAATTAAAAAATGTTTCCGCTTCGATTCTTTACTGCACTGCTGCTGGTATTGCTATTTGTTCTCGCCGCGTGTCAACCCAGCCCCACCGCGACCCCTACCATCGTTCCTTTGCCGCCGGCGACGGATACTCCCGCGCCCACATTGACAGCGACATCCGCGCCGACCACTGCGCCTCTCGCCACTGCAACGCGCGTGCCGCCGACCGAGACTGCCGCACCGCCCACGGCGACGCCCCCCCCCCCGATTGCGACGACCAAAATTATCGTGAATGTGCGCGCCGGTCCGGGCGCGGCGTTTGCGATTTTGGGCAAGCTGCCGCGCAATACTTCAAAAGAAATTCTGGGCAAGAGCGCAGACAGTCAATGGTGGCAAATTGATTTTGAAGAAAAAATGGGATGGATTGCGGCAGATTTTACAACCGTGCGCGGCGGCACCAGCAGCGTGCCGGTGATTACGATTGCAAAACCGCCGACCGCGACGCCGTTGTTGACACAAATCGCGGTGCCGCGCTTACGCCCGACGTTTACGCCAACAGCGGACATTCCGTTGAGCGGAGGACGCATCTATTTTGTCGTCAAGCAAGCGGACGAAAGCTATACCACATCATGGGTGCGTCCGAATAAAAAAGATGAAATTTTTTCGGATGTCACGCTCGGCACCGCCCCGGGGGATTTGAATCACGCCTTTGGTACGAACGCGTCACCGCTGGATTGGTCGGCGCGTGCCGGAAAATTGGCGTACGTCATCGGCAGCGGCACGCAAAACAAATTGCAGACGATTGACCAGAATCAAAATGTTGTGGATGTGGCATCGCACGGCGCAATCTTGACGCCGCGCTGGTTTGGAGACGGGCAGCAATTGGCGTACATTGGTTACGACAATAATCTTCAGAATCAAAAAATTTATTTGATCAATGCCGATGGGTTGAACAAGCGCGAATGTTTTGGCGCGCGCAGCGGGGAAACCCTGCGCGGGCTGGCTGTCTCACCGATAACGAGCGAAATTGTTTTTGTATCCAATTACAGCGGCGGCTCCGAATTGTGGAAATTGGATTCGACCTGCAGCGCGCCCGCGCAGTTGACTCATTTGAACGCAGATACGACTGCGCCCGCGTTTTCACCGGACGGCAAGACGATGGTGTTTGTTTCCAATCAAGACGGACCGAGTCAATTTGCTATTTACATGATGAATGCGGATGGCAGCAATATGCGCCGTTTGATTGAAGGGTTCAGTCCCGTTTTTTCACCGGACGGTAACTGGTTGGCATTTTCGACCAACGGCGAAGTGTATCTCATGGATATAACCGGCAATCGGATTCAAACGATCGCACCCGGATTCAAACCCGCGTGGGCAGGGGAATAGTTGAGCACATGAAACCACGAATTACCATCATTGGATTAGGGCGCATCGGTACTTCCATCGCGCTGGCGTTGAAAAAAAGCGGCGCGGACATGGAACTCATCGGGCATGACAAGGTGCGCGATGTCGGCAACGCCGCGCAAAAAACGGGCGCCATAGACAAACACGAATGGAATTTGTACAACGCGTGTCAAGGCGCGGGCTTGATTGTATTGGCAATGCCGCTCGCCGGCGTTTTGGAAACCATCGAACTCTTGAAAGATGACATTGCGCCCGGCGTCATTGTCACCGATACCGCATTCATCAAGCAGCCGATTCTGCAAGCTGCGGGCGCGTTCAAGCTGGGGGTCCATTTCATCGGCGGGCATCCGATTTTTCGTCCGACGCTCGACGCCGCCGCGCCGCGCGCGCAGGCGAACGCGGAATTGTTTCGTGACGCGCAGTACTGTTTGACGCCGACACCCGATACCGATGCCGACGCGTTGAATGTGCTTGCCGGTTTTGTTTCCTTGTTGGGCGCGAAACCGTTTTATCTGGACGCCGTCGAGCATGATGGGTTAGCAGCCGGGGCACAGCATCTCGCGCTCGTCACGCAGGCGGTATTTTTAAAAACGACGACGGCGAGTTC
>CAZXYP010000035.1:0-22517 GCA_964644955.1 uncultured Anaerolineales bacterium
AAAGCCCACCTCGTGAACAAGTTGTCGAGTCCGATCGGTAGAGCCATTGTCCACCACAACAATTTCGTACGGTTGTCTTTCCCAAGCGAGATGCTTTATCGAGGTCAGACAACGACCGATGTCGCGTTCCGCATTCAGCGTTTCAAGCGCGGGAAAATAATCGCTGCCAAAAAAATTCGCGAATGTGTCGAGCGTGCTGCCGCCCGGTCCGCCTTGCGCGACGACAAACGCATTGCGCGAGGCATTCGCGTTGGGCGACGGCAAGATCGCGACGGCGAGTTTGATTTCTCGGCTCGAGACACCAGCCGCTTTCCCGTTCGGGTCATTGTGCAATTCCGGCACGTGCACGTAACCGCATTCAAAATCGTCGTTATTGATTTTGAACGTCGCACACGGCACGGGTTCAAATGCGTCACTGCGCGTTTGCGCGCGCGGCGATGCGTCGGCGAGAGAAACAGTACACAACAGCATGAGCATTGCGCTCAATAGGAAAAATGGTTTCATAGGTCGAGAGAAATGAAAACCCTGTCGAATGGGTTACAACAGAAAACCGCGAATCCATGTACGCAACGGATGGACGCGCTACGGGCGCATTCATCCACACGGATTCGCGGTCCTCGCAAGTTATTACGTGCGAGCGCGGCGGCGGGTAACACGTTCGCTTATTCGGCGCGCGGGCGTTGACGGTCTTGCCAAAACGTGCGCGCGGCAGTCCCCAGCAGCGCCAACACCGTCAGTGGAATCACAAAAAAGAGCAGCGCCGCCTGAAACAAACTCAATTCACTGGCTTGGGTCGCGGACAGATAGACGTAAATGGTGTACATGATGTAAAACATCAGCAGCACCGCGCCTTCCCACCGCGCAATCATTTTGCCCGAGAAAAAAATCGGCACACAAATCAAAGCCGCGCCAATCATCACCGGCAAGTCAAAATTCAACACTTGGGGCGCGACGGGCAAACCCAGCGGCGAAAATATCGCCGCCAGCGCCAGAATCAGCAAAATGTTGGAAATGTTACTGCCAATGGCGTTGCCCGCCGCAATATCGCGTTCGCGGCGCATGCTTGCCGCCAACGAAGCCGCCACTTCGGGCAAGGACGTGCCAACCGCCACAATCGTCAAGCCGATGACCAATTCGCTCACGCCGAACGCGCGCGCAAACGTCGTCGCGCTGTCCACCATCCAATTCGCGCCCAGCACCAAAATCGCTACACCGCCCACGACGAGCGCGAGATTGATGGTGCCGCTGCGCCATGAAACGCGCGGTGGGACGGACACTGCTTGTGCGCCATCGGGAGTCGGCTTGAGTTTGCCCGGACGATTCGCATAGATGAGGTACGCGGTGTACGCCAGCATCGCCGCCAATAACACAAACCCGTCTATGCGCGAGATATTGCCGTCTTGCGCCAGCAAGTACACGCCAATCGAAGCCGCAAGCATCACCGGCACATCCAGGCGCAGCAGTTGCGAATTGACAGCCAACGGCAGCAGCAGCGCGGCGAGTCCCAACAGAGCCAAAATGTTAAAGATATTACTGCCGATGATGTTGCCCACCGCGAGATTGTCCTGCCCCGACGCGGTGGACGAAAGCGAAACTGCCAATTCCGGCGCGCTGGTGCAGTACGCCACAACCGTCAAGCCGACGATTAGCGGCGAGACGCCCAACGCCAACGCCAATTGCACCGCGCCGCGCACCAACAATTCCGCGCCGATGGCGAGCAGCACGAGACCTGCCAGAAACATAAGAAAGGGGATGAGGAGCATGGCTACAGTGTATGTACAATTCGTTTCAATGCCAACTGCCCCACCACAACGACAACCCCAACGCGCCGAGGAGCAGCAGCGCGGCGAGCGCGCTCAGATACGCGGTCAACTCGAGCTTTTCCAATTTCAGCGTCGCGTTCAGTCCGAGATTGGAATAGATTTTTTCCAATTCGCGCGCGTCCGCCGCGTAAAAATATTCGCCTTGCGTAATCTCTGCAATCCCACGCAAGGCGCCTTCGTCCAATTCCGCGCGAAAGCCGCCGCCGCCAAAGCCGCGCGGATTGCCAAACGGATTCGGCACGTTCACCGGATTGCGCGAACCGATGCCGATGGTATAAACGCGCACGCCGCTTTCGGCTGCCGTTTGCGCCGCTTCCAGCGGGTCCGGTCCGTTGCGATTTTGTCCGTCGGTCAACAAAATCACAATCGCGGGAATGAACGCACCACTTGGCGCGGGCGCGAGCGTCGGCTGAGTTGCGGGTTCGGCGGAATGGTTTGACGCGGGGATGCCGTGCATCGCCAACGCAATCGCGTCGAGCGAAGTGAGAATGCCACTGCCAATCGCGGTGCCGCGCTGCAAAAACAATTGATTGAGCGCGGCGTTCAAATCTTCCGCGTCGTCGGTCGGCATTTGCACAATCGCCGCATTCCCCGCAAACGCGACCATGCCGATTTGCGCGCCGACCGCGCGTTTTTCAATAAACGCGCGCGCCGCGCGGCGCGCCGCTTCGAACCGATTCGGCTCCATATCTTCGGCGCGCATACTGAGCGACGAATCGAGCGCGAGAATGACAATACCCTCTTGGCGCGGCGTTCGCACCAACGCGGCGGGACGCGCGAGGGCAAGCAGCATTGCCGCAAGCGCGAGCAAAAACAACGCGGGCGGAATATACCGCTTCCAACGCGCGCGCGAATCCAGCGCGGGACGCACCAGCGAGAGACTCGCATACCGCAGTGCATATTTGCGGCGGCGCGTTTGAAACCACAGATACATCAAGCCCACCAGCGGCACGATGGCGAGCAGCCACAACGCGGGAGCCCACAGGAACTGCATGACGCGTCCTCCTCGTTGGTGCGGAGCGAGGAAAAAAATTGCCCAAAGGCGCGACAGGTTTGGATGCGGTCAACGTCTTTGGGCAATGCAAGCCAAGGGATTGTTTCTTATGCCGACGGCGGAGCATCGCTCGCAGGCGCAGCCGTTTCCGCAGGCGTTTCAGCGGCAGACGTTTCGGCGGCAGGCGCTTGTGCCGCAGCCGCTTCGGCGCTCAACGCCGCAGCAATTGCCTCGGGCGCAGCCGGCACATCGAGCGCAGCGGTGATTTCGGCGATGGCTTGCTTTTCGGCATCATTGACCACGACCCCGCCAATGCCCATAAATCCGCCTTCCTTCGCTGCGTTCGCCACGTTTTCGGCGGCTTGCACCATCAATTGTTTGTACGCCGTCAATTCTTCCGGCGAACCTTTCTGCGCCACAATGCCAACCGCCAATTGCAAATCGGCGAGCATTTTGGCTTTTGCCTCGTCCATGTTTTGCGCGCCCTGCGTGCTTTCTTTGGTGCCTTGCTGCATCTTGTCCTGCTGCGCTTTCATGTTCTCTTCCGAAAACAGACCGTTCAACAGCGAGCCGGGCTCGGATGCTTTACCCACCTTGACGGCAGTCTCGACGCCCGCCATCATTTCCTTGACGAGACCGATGGGTCCCGACACCGATGCGCCCATGACATACATGGAAACCAGCATCGGCGCGACCATCATTTTTTCGATTTCTTGCTGTGTATAGTCCGCCATTGTGCTCATGAGAATTGTTCCTCCGCTTGATAATTTCGCGCCGCGCGTCGCGCCGTATGCGCGTACCACAGCGCGACCGATTGTAGCACAGCATGAACGACAAGCCAACGTTTTCGGGTGAATAGTCATCCAAACGCGCGCCGCACACGGCGCGTTTATTTTCCGAAAACGCGTTCGCGCAGCGCGTAATGTTTCACCCACCCCGCGCGCTCGAATCGTTCCGCCACCCACGCGCCAAACAACGCGCTCGTCGTTCCCACCACAACGCCCAACGGGAACATGAGCAGCGTCCGGTCAATGGGCCACCACGGATAACGCGTGAGATACCACGCCCACAGAAATTCCGTCACGTAAAAAATGGTCACAAACAGCGGACCGATGACGAGCAGCCATTTGTAACCGCGTCCAAAACGCTTGAACGCGAGGTCCAGTGTCAGCGCGCTAAACAATGCCATAATCGGCAGACTTGCCGCTTTGGGATAGCCCATAAAGCCCTTGAGCAAAAATGCCATGCCGCCGGCGAGAAGAAAGCCGAACAAAATCGCAAAGGTTGCCATGCCCGCGCGATTGGTCACGCGCTGTCCCATCACCAATGCCGCCGGACCAAAGACCATTGCCAACAGTGGATACACCGAACCGTCGAAACGCAATTTGTCATAAATGATATAGCGGTCGAGCGAAGCCGCCGAAAGCAAAAACGCCAACGACGTAAACATGAGCACCAATCCGAGATTGGGCGCGTCCAATGCTTCCCAAAACCAGACCGGCTTGCCATCCGCGCGCAGCGGCACGGAAATCTCGCGCAGCATAAATATCAGCGCGCCATTCAACGCCACAATCGCCCCGACCAAGCCAATAAAATGCGGCGGACTCCACAACACGGGATCGCCTTCGATATGCCCGATATTGGTGTGCCACCAATCATCATACGCGGCGGACGAAAACATGACCGCCAAGCCCGCCAACGCAATCCAAATCCCGAGCGGCGCTTGCAAAAAACCGAAATGCACAAATTCCGCATTGCGCGGACGCCTTGACGATGTGACCAAAACACCCACCGCCATGATTAAACCAATCGTGATGCCGCCGTACATTAAATCATGCGGCGGAATAAAAAACGTATCGCGTCCCCACGATGCATGCCACGCGCCGTCCCACAACAAGCCCGTGAACGCCGCGAGCCATGCGAAAACAAACGACCACGATGTCAGCGAAAGTCCCCACACGCGCCGCCAAACAATACTTTCACCCCAATCCATCGCCGTTGCAACCATTGCCGTCATTGTCGAGCTCCTTGCACCATTTGTGATAATGAATTCATTGCAGAATGGATGCACACGAGTATAACCCAGTTTTGCGCGCGTTAGAAATAAATAACCCGCACGTCATTTTGCAATGACTTGCGGGTTGTACTCAACTATACGCGATTTAATTTACATTCAACTAACACTCGTTTCGTATTCCGCCAATGTTTTTGCCAACGCGCGCAGCGCGCGGCGGCGCGTGCGATTGAATGTGCCTTCACTGATATACAGTTTGCTCATCACTTCGCGGTTCGGTTCGTCCAACACATACGAGTCATACAGAATCAAATACAAATGCCATTCGCGCGGCGCGACTTGATTTCCTTTCGGCGGCGCGCCTTCGGGTTTCAATTCGTCGAGCATCGCCAATACTACTTGACTCACCGCCTTGCCGCGGTCCACAAACGAACTCGGCGTCGCGTCGGCGCGCTGCTGCATCACGCGTTCGACCACGCGCAATTTCGACAGCGCGTGTTCACCCAGATACGGATAATCGTTAATGTGTCGCAGCGCATCTTCGACCTGCGGAATCAGCGTTTCATCGTCGGGCGCGCCCGGCGCTTTGGGCGCAGGCGCGGCGTCGCGTTCGGCGGTCAACTGCTGCACCTGTAATTGCAGCGCGCGTTCCCGTTCGCGATACTGCGCCACCAAATTGTTGATTTTATCGGCGTTCTCGCGCTGCGCTTGCGCGTCTTGAATCACACGCGCCATTTGGTCGCTCAAGTCTTCCAACAATTCATAATCGTGTTCTTGATATTTCGGGTCGCCCTGCGGTGGACCCAAAACCAACGCGCCGATTTGTTTGTCCTCGGCGAACAGCGGCACCAACAAGGTCATGTTGTGCAGTCCGCGCCGCGCGGGCAGCGTCAGTCCGAGCATTTCATCCGCATCCAGCGTCGTGTTCGAAAATACCGAGTCCAGCGCGTCCCCGTTGGTGGTGGCATAAATCACATATTCGTTTTCTCGCCGCAGCGCAATAAAGCCGCGCGTCAGATGCAGCGCGCGACACATCGAATCCAAAATCGCCTGCAAACGTTCGTGCAAGCCCCCACTCGCGCCGGCTTCTTCTGCCAACGCGCGTAAATTCGCGCGCAAGGCGCGGAAACGTCCTTGATAAAAAATGCGGTCGAGCGTGAGCCGCGCGCCGTCAAACAACGAATTCGCCGCGACCGTTCCCACCACCGTCAACGCGAGCGTCAAAAACGAAACCGCGCCCGCGAGATACAAACCCGTCACAATCAATACATAAAACAGCGTCAGCGACCCGACCACCAACAGCGTGTACAAAAAATCGCGTTCGATGGAACGCCCTTCCAAGAACGCCGAAAAACGCGCAATCGCATAGCCGAGCAAAATCACGCCGCAGCCCAAAAGCAAATCGCCGACGACCGAAGGCAGCGCCAAATCCAACTGCGTGCCGAGTCCGAACCACAAGCCGCCGAGCGCAGCCAGAATGGTCGCCAGCATCAACGGCACATACCGCTGTTTGAGATTGGAATTGGTCGCCAATGCGCGCGCGCGCCACAAATTCCAAAAGGTGGGGAAAAAGCCGATGGCGACAAACAAAATGAACAAGGGATACAGTGGCCCCGGCTGCCGATTGTTGGTGTACAGCGCGGAATTTGTTTCCACTTGCACCAACACGAGATGCGACGAGAGCCCCAACCCAATCAGTGTAAACGCATACAGATACGCGAACGGCACACCAATGCGATTCAACGCGAGGCGTCTCGATTCGCCGGGCGCGCGGCTGCTCGTCGTCGAAAGCAGCGCGGTGAGGTGATACCAAACCGGCAGCACGAGAATGACCGTTTGGCGCAGCCACGTAAAGACGCCTTGCAGCGGCAGATTCACGGCAAGCGCATTATGGAAAAAATAGCCCGAAAGCAGCCAGAGCGTCACCGCCGCGAGCCACGAAATGAGACTGCGCGGGCTGCGCGTGACAACATAAAAGCCCAGCCACAGCGCAATTGCCAACGCGGTCAAATTAACGAGCGTGGTCCAAAATTGTAAATCAATCATCGAGGGCAGGTTCAACGCGCAGCGGCGCAAGCATTTCCGGTTGCGGCGCGCGCGTCCCTTTAACAAACAACACCGCCACAAAACCCAACAGCAAAAATATGCCGGTCAAAATAAACACGAGACGATAATGCAAGTCGAACAAATTCAAGTTGATGAGTTCGCCCGCGACCAAAATCGCCAGAAACACGCCGCCCGTTTCCGCCGCCGCCGATAATCCTTGAAACTCGCCCGCGCGATCTGCCGCAATCAAATCAGTGAGATAGGGAAAATACAACACGGTCTGCGCCGCGTTACCGAATCCGAGAAATACCAGATAAAACATCAGTTGCGGAATCGTTTGCGCGAACGCCGCCGCCAATCCGAATATGCCCATCACCAACAAGCCAAAGGCAAAGACGCGTTTCTTGCCAAACTTGTCGCCGAGCAAGCCGACGGGAAACGCAAACACTGCCGTCGAGATGAGCAAAATCGCGCCCATCGCAAACGCAATCGCGTTCGCGTCCATATTTCCCAACGCGTTACCACCAACCGGAATGCCTCCCACGGTTTCGCGCCAACCCGCCGTTCCAATCGCGGTTACGACAAACAATGTGAGAAACGGCACCGCCGCGTTGATGCCGAATTGATAGATCAATTTCACGCCGAGCAGTTTAATGGCTTCGGGGTCTTCTGCCCAACGCTCGCGAGAATACTTGCGCCAACCGCGCAGCATCGGACGCGCTTCGCCGGGGTGGTCTTCCGCATAGGTGGGCGCGCGTTTTTCGCGTACGCCCAATGCCACAATCGCAAACCCTACAATCAAACTCGCGCCGATGAGATAAAAAACCAGCGTCGGATTTTTTTCAAACAGAATCGCCGCCGCAACCAACAACGCGACCTGCCCGACAAAACCAAATACCGCCGCAATCCCGTTCACCGTGCCGCGCTGTTCGGAAGGCGTCACATCTGCCAGCAAAGCAATGTACGGGTCAATGCCAATGTTAAACACAATCGAAAACAGAAACACGCCCGCGACCGCGAACCAGAGATACGCGGGGTCGGTTGGCACATTCCCGGTCAGTGCGAGCAGCAGCGCCGCCGCCGGCATTGCCAAAATAAAAAACGGCGCGCGGCGACCGACACGCGTCCACGTGCGGTCACTCCACGCGCCCACAAGGGGTTGAATGATAAATTGTTCAAACGAACGCGTACTGCTCAACCAGCCAATCAGAATCGCGTTCGAAGTAAAGAGTGAGAGGTAAAGCGGCAGCGCAAAACTATTGAACGCGTAATAGACACCCGCGGCGAGATTCCCAAAGCTATAGGCAATGATTTTGAGAGGACCAAGGCGCTGCATCTTGTACTCCTTTTCATCCAGCAAAAAAACAGCAAGTTCCGGCAGCAGCGGCGACAACCAAAGTATATCAGAATAACGCCTACTTGCGCGCAGGTCGTTGCTGCTCTCGGTTTTACGTCGTCTGCAATTTGACTTTATCTCTCACATCACAATGAAAGCAAATGACGTTCGGGTGATTGGCATTCCCATGCAGAACTTGTCCCTTCAGGATAGTGCGTCGAACTCGTTCTTTGCATTTTCCGACATGCGGTGCGAGCTTGTTATTTTTCTGCCACATGTCCAAAAATAAAGCGCGCCGCCCAATGCACCCAAACCTACCGCGCTGAAACAAACAACAACCCATGCCAGAATATCGGAAACTTGTCCCGCCAACAGCGAGCGCGTAAAATTCCAAAAAACGATGAGCGTCGTTACCGGCAGCATGCCCAGACCAACAGCCAGTGCGCCGCCCAACGCGCTGAATCTTGCAGTGTTGGACAACCGTGCCTCGATGCGCGCCCAAGTACTCCCGCGCGCCACGAACCAACCGATGCCGAGTGGCAGCAGCAGCAGCACCAGCACACACACGCCAAACAAGACGACACTTTGCTTTTCTGTTTGGCTCAACGCGCGATGCGCTTGAATCTCTGCCACTCCTATCGTTACCACCTCCAAGCGGAGCGGAATCGACGGAAGGATTGCAGACCAAACACAAGAACCACAAGCCCCGATCCAAACATAACGATTCAAGAGCGGTTGCTTCATGTTCACGGTTTCCACATTTTCCATTCACTCGTCAACGCGCGCCGCGTCTCCAACAATTTCTGACGGCGGAACAATGCGACGAGCCCAACGACCAACAAAATACTTCCAATCGCGCCAATCTGAATCCACCGTTCCAATTGTACGAACGCCGGTCCGAATTGTGCGATACCGTTCAGCAACAACGCCACGATTGCGGCTTGCACATACAAACGCGAGCGCGTTTTTACACCATACGCAAAGGCGAGCGCGCTTTCGACGAGCAGCAGCGCCGCGTAACTCCAATTCGACAACGATTGATAAAACGCCGAACCAAACAACACCACCAACCCCGCAAGCGTGGCAAGTTGAAACATGCGCGTACGCCCGAGCCGCATTTCACTCCACCCGACGAGCAGACCATACAAGCCAAGCGGCATACTATCCGCTTGCCATTCCGTCACATTGAAAAAGCGCATCACCCACACCCATACGCCGACGAGCGTCAGTCCGCCGAGATAGACGAACGCGATTTGTTTGCGCAAGAAACCATCCGCGCCAAACGCCAACGCGCCGACGGCAAACGTCAACGCCGCGACGGGCGGCACATTCAACACCGCCGCTGCCAACAACGCGCAGCCCACCGTCGCCAAGCCAACAATTCGCAATGGCGCGCCAAACAATTCCGCGCGTTCGCCGTCGCGCAGCCACAAACCCACGCCCACGTACAATGCGCCTGCAATTGCGAAAACAAGCGCGGCATATTCACGCGGGACGTTCAGCAAAACAATTGCGGCATACAATCCGCTCAACCAAATCAACGCGCCGCCGCCCGTCAACAACGCGGGCAATTTCCACGCGTGCAGCTGCGCGCGCTCGACCCACTGCATCGCCAAAGCAACCGCGCCGACAACCACTGCCAAAGCGATGACAAACACCTCGCCCGCCGGCAGTGACAAGAGATACGCCAACACCAAATCTATCGCGGCGACCACATACAACGGCGCGCGCCATACCAACCAACCGCGCCGTTTGCATTCCACGCCCCCCATCGTCAACAACAGACCCACTGCGGCAAAACTCACACACAACGCGCGCACAATGTCGAGCTGCGACACAAACCCATTCAAGACGACGGTAACGAGCGCGAAATTCAACGCCGCGAGCGCAGCAAGCAGCAGCCACTGCCAACGCAGCCACAGTGCAAAGCACGCATACAACAACGCAATCGCCGCGAACGCCATCGTCAATGCAAAATAATCCGGATACAGCATCGCCGGCACAATCACGCTCAACAACGCGGCTGCCGACAAAAACGCGCCGCCCCAGCGCAAACGCGCGCGTCCGATGGCGAGTCCCATCACCGCATACACCAACATCAACACGCCCATCGCCCAGCCGCGCCACAACAATTCGGGCAAATAGATGCGCGTCGCAATAAACACGGGCGCAATCAACAGCCACGCCGCGGCGTACATCAATTCCGCGCGGCGGAACAAATACGTCGCCAATGCCAACAGCGCGACATCGCCCGTCAACGCCAATGCCAAATGCTCCGGCGTTTTGGCATATACCGCCGCCGCTTGCAGTGTCACCAACACGGCGAGCAGCGCGCTCACCACATACAAAGGCAAGCCGAAGGTGTATGCTTTGCCGCGCTGCAAGAATCTTCCAAGTAATAAATATCCTGCCGCGACCAGTTTCAAAACGATGCCGGTTTGGATGGTGGACAGCTGCAATTGCGCACATGTCAAGACCGCAAGCACACCGAACGTCACCGCCGCGCCCCAACGCGCATACAGTGACTTGGAACGCCAATCGTCAATCGCGTACAAGACAACCATCAACAGCATCGCCGCCAGCGCGCTCCAGCCCCAACCGCGTTGATAAAAACTGGCGGACGCGAAAACCCATGCGACCAGCGCCGCGACAAAAACCAGCGGCGCGACGACATGCGCGCTGATTCGCAGCGTGCGCGCAGTGAATTGCACACGCGCAATTTGACGCGCGGCAAAACTCGCAAGCATTACCAACAACGTCAACAGCGCATAGCCGAGCGAATGAGTCGGATATTCTACGACCCACATGCCGAGCGCCGCCGCGACACCCGAATAGACGGCAAACAGCGTGAACACGGTAAACAAATTTTGTCGTGTCCACAACGCGGTTGCAGCGTACACTGTTCCGCAGACGACGGAAGCGACCAACCACATCACCTCGACATTGCCTTGCGTGAGATACAAATGCGTGACGACAAAATTCAACGGCAAGAATCCCGACGCAATCGCCAGCAGCGCCGTACCGCCGATTTTCAGTGAGGGGCGGCGAAACAAGAACGCGCCGCCGAGATACAAAACTCCCGTCACACCGAGCGTCACGCCCAATTTCGCAATGCCCGGCAAGTACGCCCAATTGATGCCGACAAAAATCAAGCCCGCGAGCAGCAGCAGCAAACCACCGGAATACAACGCAAGTTTGATGTTGCGTTCGCTCAAGAGCCACTGGTCAAACGGGACAGAAGGCGCGGGAGGTTGAGTCGGAGAAGGAGTGATGGAGGGAACGAGTGATGGGGTGTCAGGATGCACGGGTGACGAGGCGATAGAGTGAACGGGTGACGGGGTGACGGGGTGAACGGGTGACGAGGGCTCGATGGCAACGGGCTTGGCTTGCACCGGCGTCAAGCGCGGCTTGTCACCTTCCAAACGCAATTGTTCCAAATACGCGCGAATGTCGTTGCCCGCCGTGAAATGCGCTTCGGCAATTTTTTGTAACGCGTTTTTTGCCGCGTCACGCGCATACTTTTGCGGGTCCTCGCGCGCAAGCCGTTTCAACGCGGCAATGATTTGCGCGTCATACGTCGGTGTTTTGGCGATGGCAAGCGCGGCGGCTTCATGCCGTTTCGATTCCGCGCTTGCCAGACTTTCGAGCCAGGTTTGGATTTGGGATTCATCCATCGGTGCAGCCATGATGACCTCCGCTTTTCCCTGCCCAAAAATGAATTGCGAGTCATTGTCCGCGCATTGCGACGATATTCGTTACGGCGCGTCGGGCGGCAGCGTCGCGTTTGTGTTCACGATTGTGCCGTCGGGCGCAAATTCCACCGCGCTCGTTTGCCCCTGCCATTTCACATACGCGTATTTGCAGTATTCGCCCTGATTGGAAACCGAATACCACGTCCAATCATCGGAAGGCGCATTTGCCGCGAGGGGATTTGGCGGAAAGGGTTCGATGCCGTTGGGCCAACCCAATGCCTTCGCATACCACCCCGCCAAACGCCAGCGATTGATGGTGCCGTCCGGATTGGCAATACCGATAACCGGTTGATAGCCGCCTTGCGCGAGTTTCGGGTCAAACGTCAACAAACGCACGCGCGTATCTTGGGCATCCGCGCCGAATCCTTGAAACGGAAATTCTTGCGCGCTCAAATTTTGATATTGATTGTGAAACTTGCACCAGAACGAAGTTGCATTGCGTCCTTCATAGCCGACGTTGGTATTCCAGGTCACGCTGAATGCTTTCGCGGGCGCGGGCGGTTTGGTCGGCGCTTTGGTCGCCGGCTTTTGTGTCGGTTTGGCAGTCGCGGTTGGCGGCAGCGTCGGCGTGTCGGTAGGAATTGGCGTTGCCGTCGCGGTTGCGGTATGGGTCGCGGTGGGCATTGCCGTATTCGTCGGCGGGATTTTCGTCGGCGTGTCCGTCGGTGGAATTGCGGTTGCCGTTGGCGGCGCGGTGGTCGCCGTCGGCGCGTCCGTCGGTGAAACAAGGGTCGGCACGGCGGTTTTCGTCACACCCACTTGTGCGACGACAGGCAATGGTGTTGCGGGGGCATTGCAGGCGTTCAACAACAATCCCGCCGTGATGAGGAGAAACAAGCCAAACATTTTGTGCGCGGTCATTTCATGCCTCCTTGAGCAATTCAATATCTGCGCTCAAGATAGCGAAACTTTTCTGCCAAAACCAGAAAAAACACTGCCAATTAACGCCAAAATAAAAAAAACTGTGATGCAACACACATCACAGTTTCGCTCAAATTCGTCCTGTCGGCGCACGGGTTTGTATCAGGCAATATCACGACGGCGCACCGTGGCGTTGCGCCGCATAGGCGAGCGCACTTGACGCAGCTGCCCCCACAATGCAAACGCACACGCGGCAAAAACCGCGCCCAGCAAACGGTCCCCCCACGGCGCCAGTTCATTGTCCAAATCGAGCGTTGCCCAATACACCCCGCCCAACACGAGCGCGCACGCCGCGATGGTCACCGGCAGAGCGTTCATCCTCAAGTACGCATAACCAAACGAGACAAGGACCGTGAGAAAAACGCCGATGATTTGCATCCCCGCGAGAATCAAACGCTTGAGCATAGATTTGCCTCCTCAAAACACGCCGGGCAGCCCCCGACGCCTTGCTGTACGCAAATCTATTTTACACCCATCCGGTTACGATTTGGATTTTTTTTTTCACCTTGTTTCTCACTGTGCGCGAACCCGTTACTTGATGATACCGACTTGACTAAACTCGGGAAAACCGCGCCAGTACAAGCCCCATCCCGTGAACAATATCAACGCGACCAGCATCGCAAAAACAAAAAACGCCGCGAGCGGTTGTTGACGCAACTGCGCGCGCCGCAAAAACCCAAACACCGCAAGCGCAATCGCAAACGGCAATCCCAGCGGCAGTGTTCCCGCTTCAATCGTCACAATAAAATACGTCAGACCGTACAACAACGCCGCGATGCCTTCCGTGACAAACGAGGAACGCTCGTCCGCAAACGGCGCGCGCGTTTGGCGCACCAACAGCAAAACAATCAATCCGATGCTTGCGGCGTGCCAAAGGTAATGACTCAAATCTTCATCCAAAAAATAATTCAGCGTGTACGCATCGGTGGCTCGCAAATCACCCAGCAAATGTCCCACCGCGTTCGCGCCGAGATGCATCCCTTGCCCCATTGCCCAAGCCGCCGCGAGGACGACAAAAACAAAACGTTCGCGCGCCGTCGCTTCGCCCGTCCCGCCGTGTTCCAACATCCACCAATATAACGGCAGCAACACTAACGGTGTGAACAAATCCAAAATGTCGCCGTTCTTGAGCAGCGGGTACGGCGCGAACTGACTGCTCAAGAGCGCGGGCGCAATCAAGAAAAACGCATACAGAATCGCAAACGTCAGAATGACGCGATGCAAAGTCTTCATGACAGCTCGCTCCCGCTAATGCGTCAAATCGAAAATCAGAAATCCAAAATCAAAAATCAAAAATTCATCACGTCTCCGCATACACCACCCCCTTATTCCCGTCCACCGTCACGCGCTGACCGTCCTGCAAAAGATTCGTCGCGTCCTGCACCGCCATCACGGCGGGAATGCCGTACTCGCGCGCCACAATCGCGCCGTGCGAAAGAATGCCGCCGACCTGCGTCACGATACCGCCCGCAATCGCAAACAACGGCGTCCACACGGGATTCGTCAGCGGCGCGACCAAAATTTCGCCGCGCTGCAATTTTTCAAATTCGTGCGGACCGCGCACCACGCGCACAATGCCCGACACAACGCCGGGGCTGCCCGCAATGCCGCGCCACTGCCCCGCGATATTTTCGCCATGCCCAACGCGCGCGATTTCCACGCCGACGCCGTCGCGCACGATGGGGGGGGGGGTACGTCGCGCGTTTTCAGCAAATTCCGCGCGGCGCCGCGCAACCAATTCGCGATACGGCTGCGGCAGTTCCGCCAATTGTTCCAATTCCGTCAGCGAGAAAAAGAAAACATCTTCGGGCGCATCCAACACGCCCTTTGCTTGCCATCGCGCGGCAAGCTCCAACAGGCAGCGGCGAAACGGCGGAAACAAACGCGTCAATTCAAAATGCATCGTATCGCGTTCGCGCGTGTGCGCTTGTGTGTTTTTCAACACATAACGGAACAGCGGCGCAATCGCAACCCGTCCCGCCAGATCGCGCTGCACTTGCGTATCCACCTCTTGCGCCAATTGTTCGCGTTCCTGCACCAAGCGCGCTTGCTGACGCTGTGGACTCGCTTCGTCGCCGACGTCGAGATAGCCGCGAATAAATTGCAAAACCGGCGACGGGTCTTCGCTCCACGTCGGATACAAAATATCCATCCGCACCTCGCGATGCCCGTACTGTTCCAAAAACGCGTCCAGCGCGGCAAGAAATACGCGCCCGTCGCCGCTTTCACTCAATTTCGCACGCACGCCCGGTGTCGCATCCGCGCGCAGCGCCGCGGACACCACCGCGCTTTGTTTTGCCTCTTGCGCCAAATTCCAAATGCGCTTGTTCGTCTCCATCGTCACGTTGCCCGTGACGCCGCTGATGAGTCTTGCGCGAATTTGTTCCGTGTCGTCGCCATAATATCGTTCCAACAGCGAGCCGAGCATTTGATACGTGATGCCGATGAGCGCAATCATCAAGAAATCGTAATTGAGCAATTTGCTCGCGTGGTCGAACAGCAAGGAACGAATGCGCGCGAGAATTTCGCGGTCGGGCATCGTTTCAATCGGCGCGTGATTCAGTTCGTCAATCGCGGCGCGATACGAATCAATCAAAGCGGGCAATTGTTTCGGAAACGCGTTCATGAAACGCAACAGGCGCGTAACCATACTCACAAACGCGGGCGATGCTTCGGTTGGCAGTGTGCGTTCGTGTTTGCCGAAGGGATTGACGATTTGCGTCACCAACGCGGCGCGCACTTGCGGCGACAACGGCGCGAGCGCGTCTTCGATATATTCGCGATGAAAATACGGTTGATTGTAAAACACGCCAATCGCGGGAATGTCACGCGGCGGTTTAAAGCCCAATGTCACAAACGTGAAATCGAGCATCGAGTGAAACAATGGCGCAATGACGGATAAAAACGCGGGCGATAACGGGTCGGGAAAAATTTCGATAAACATCGAGCGGTTGTATTCGCCGTCTGCGGGTAGGGGCGAAGCATTTTGAGACACAACCGCGGCATCCCGTAACGCGCGCGAATCAAAATGCTTCGCCCCTACATCCAACGTCGTAATCGGGCGCGCTTGCAGCATGTAAAATTTTCCGCGCGCGTACGCCCATTCGATATCCATCGGGCGCGCGTAATGTGTTTCAACCTTTTCGCCCAACGCGGCGAGCGCCTGCAATTGCGCGTCGGTCAAACTCGGCGCGTCGCGCCGGTCCGCCGCGATTTCGATTTCGTGCGTGCCGCCGTCGGGCGCATATACAATCGCCATATCTTTGGACGCGATTTCGCGCTCGACAATATCGCCGCCCTTTTTCACAATCCACGTATCCGGCGTGACGAGTCCCGACACAATCGCTTCGCCCAAACCCCAACTCGCGTTCAACACCATCTCGTCGCGGTTTTGATTCACCGGATTTGCTGTGAACAAGATCCCTGCGACCTCGCTCTCGATCATTACCTGCACGACGGCTGCGAGTGCGACCTGTTCGTGCGCGTATCCTTGTTTGTGCCGATACGTCACCGCGCGCGCGGTCCACAACGATGCCCAACAGCGTTTGACGTGTTCGAGCAGCGCGTCATTGCCTTGAATATTGAGATACGTGTCCTGTTGTCCCGCAAATGACGCGTCGGGCAAATCTTCGGCAGTGGCAGAAGAACGCACGGCAATTCGCAAATCGCGTATCGCGAATCGCGTATCGTCGGTTCCCTGTTTCCCCGTTTCCCTGTCTCCTTCGATTTCCCTTGCGAGCGCGTGATACGCGTCAATCACCTGTTGCGCGATTTCATCCGGCATCGGTTGGGTAATGAGATATTCGCGCAGCTGCGCGGTTTTGTTTTCCACATCTTCGGCGTCGTCCATACGCGTGTTTTGCAAAATGTCCGCGATGGTTTGTTCCGCGTGTGCGCTAAATTCGCGGTACGCATCGGCGACAACACAGAATCCGGGCGGCACAGGCAAACCCGCACGCGTCATTTCGCCGAGGTTCGCGCCTTTGCCGCCGACGAGCGGAACGTCGTTTTTTGTGATTTCATCAAAACGCCGAATGAAATGATTCATACTCGTTGCTCCCTTATCTCACAAATCCCGCAAAAGGTCAGCCCATTCAACGGACAGCTCGCGCTGTGCAATCGGTTTGCCGAGAGTTTCCACCAGCCAGCGCAGCAACGGCACAGCATGATACCTGTCTTGCACCGGGGTCAATTTGTACTCTTTTTGATTCACCATCCCGATGGAAACGGTTAGCCCCTCTTCTCCATATCTTGTTCGGAAAGGATGGATTCGAATTTCCACAATTTCGTCGAAACTAAATTCTGTCACAGGTCGGAAACGCGTCTGTAAACGTAATTTCCTGTGCGGCGGGTCAAAGATCACATCCGGCACCTCAAAATCCAAAAACGCGCGAAACAGATTCCACAAACCCGCGCCTGCAAAAACCAGACCCATCACAATCGGCACAAGCACACTGCCTTCAAAACTAAAATTCCCGAGTATGTTTACGCCAAACTGCCCGAGCACAAGTCCGCCCCAAAGGCAAAAAGCACAGCCGAGCCCGAGAAGCGCAAATAGAGAATGGAGCGCGCCACTGAACATGGGTGCGTCGAAAACCACCGTGCCATCGCTCCGCGCAATCCCCGCGACCTCGAAGGGGGAACTCGTTTTCAGGGTTTGGTCTTGAGCATAAACCTCGACCAATTCGGCGGGCGCAATTTTTTCGAGCGTCTCGCGCGCCGCGACGCGCACGTGATAATTGCTATCGTGCGCCGCGACACGATGCAATGCCGCAACCAAGGCGGGGTCAGGCGCCAACCACGCCGCGTCCTGTGCCGCGCCAATTTGGCGCATCACATTCGGACTATGCAGCGCCGCAATCAAAGCTTGTATCTCCGCCTCGCTCTGCACAAACGCCAGACCAAACCCGAGATCCTTGTCGAGTTTGCGCAGAGTTTTGACGAGCCGAGCGGGAATGACGCCGCGCGCCAAATAAGGGTCGAGTGTGCGACAAATAAAGGGCCCGAGTTCGCGGCGAACATAAGCTTTGAGTTCGGTCTCGGGGTCCATATTGTTCACTCCGGCAGCGGGATTGCATCCGCCGGCTTGGTGAACTGCACGGGAATACCAAAATCGGAATAGCGCGTGTCAAACTTGATAATGTCGGTGCTGTTTGGATTAAAGAAACTTTGGACGTCTATGCGCGTGCGCGATTGATGCACGTATCCATCGTCACCCACCCAAAACGAAACTTCGATGTTGACAACTTTGCCCAACTCTTGCTCCGTAAAGCCAAGCACATCGCGCAAGCGTTGGCGCGCAACATTTTTGTCAATGGTATACACATGATAATTCACGCCGTCAATGGCTTCATCACCGACGGATTGAAACTCGGTCAGACCCGGACTGAGCAGCCCTTTGGATTCCGTAGATTTGGCAGTACTCGCTTTGTCGGGCGGAACCAAATACCAGCGGTCCTGGTCTGCTTTGAATCCGGGCACGGGGCCTTTGAGATACAATTGCTCGCCCACGCGCAGATATTCGATGGTATTGTTTGCCGCGCCGAGGCAGTTGCAGAATTCGCCGGTCATGAAAAAGTGCGCGCCCTGCGGACCGCGTTCGCCTTGGCCGCGAAACAATTCAAAGCCCGTGAACGGATTGCTGTAAAACGCAATCGTTTCAAAACGCGACGAGGTTGTGTCGGTGCGATTCACGGCGGCGGCAAGCGGTGAAAGCGCGGGCGCTTGTGTCGGCGCTTTCGTCGGCAGTTTCGTCGGCGCGCGCGTTGCGGTCAATGTAGGCGCGGGTGTGTTGGTCGGCGGTTCGGTCGGCGTCAAGGTTGGCGTATTCGTCGGAATTTTTGTCGGCGTCGCCGTTGCCGTATTCGTCGGTGTATTGGTCGGAATGGGTGTATCGGTTGGCGGAATCGTGTTGGTCGGCTGCGGCGTATTCGACGGCGCCGTCGTCGCCGTCGCCGGAATCGTCGGCGCAACATCTTGTGCCACTGCCACCGCGTTCGGGGTGATTGTGGCAACCGGAGGCATTGGCGTATTCGGCGCGCACGCCATCAAGAAAATAAACCCCAAAGCAAAAAGCGATAGCAGTTTCATAGTGGACTCCTTTTTTCCTAATCTCCCATCTATTCAAACGCAAACGCCCTGCCAAAGCCAGACCCTGAGCTGCCAAATTCCGCCAATGTTATGTTTTTGCCACTGCCGCCAATTGCGTCAATTCCGCGCGCAATTTTTCCACCGCCGCCGCGTTCCCGCGTTCATCGCCGTATTTTTGCAGCTGCTCTTTTTTTTGCGCCAATTCCGCGCACACTTGATAAAACCGCCGCGTCTGCCAAAACGCGCCCGAACCGATAGAACCAAAGCGCGCCATCG
The DNA here is from genome assembly GCA_964644955.1 of uncultured Anaerolineales bacterium. Taxonomy (GTDB): domain Bacteria; phylum Chloroflexota; class Anaerolineae; order UBA4142; family SHND01; genus SHND01. Next base: position 19,253 of record CAZXYP010000035.1, read on the forward strand.
AACGGGTGAACGCGGAACAGGCGACCTCGTACTGTGCGGGCGTTATCGCGCCGCGTTCCACTTCATCGCGCAAATACAAACGCATCCGCGCGCGCTCGCGCGTGATTGCCCACAAGAGCAGCGCCAAAATCGTGAGCCAGCCCGTCCAACTGACACACAACGCCAAAAGTAAGCCCGCGCCGCTTTCGCTGCTTACCAGCGCATTGTACGTGCCGTGCAAAACAACTGCCCCCAGCCAACCCAAGAACGGGGCAACAAGCCACAACCACCAACGTTTGTTCAAGCGCGCCAATGCAATGCCAATGCCGATAAATGCGGTGAACGCGGCATGATTCCATCCGGTCAAAATCACGCGCAGGACAAACAGCGTAAAGAAAAAGCCCCACCCTTTTTCGTCATAGCCGCTGAACAAATAAAAGAAATTTTCCGTCGCGGCAAAACCGAGCGCCACAATGCCTGCATACACCAAGCCGTCGAGCAGCGAATCAAATTCGGGCCAAAAGACCAGCGCAACCAACAAAATTGCAATGCCCTTGAGTGATTCTTCGGTGAACGGCGCAAAAAACGCGAGCGTGACAAATTCCCCAAGCGATTTATCGTGCGTCAATTCCGTCACGCCCGTTTCCAAAATCACTTGCGCGATGGCAGCGCCGATGGTGGCAACGAGCGCGCCCCACAAAAAAACGACCAGCAGCAATTTTTTCGGTTCGCGCTCAAAGCGGTCGAACCAATAGACGATATAGGAATAAATCCATGCGGGAATGAAACTAAACGCCCACGCAGCAAAAAGCGCAATGAAAAGCATAAGTCACATCGGTTCACTCACATTGCAAGCGAAAACTATTATAGCCGATTCGACGCACATTTTGTTGGCGCAAAAAATGCAGCGGTTGCAAATTGCGCGCACGCCGCGCACAACCCCGTGCATGGCGCAAGAGTCCAAACCCACCAAAACGCGCAAACGCGGCGCCACGCCGCGCACAACCCCGCGCCGCGCGCGCGAAAAACGCGCGGCGTATCGCGCGCCGCGCTGGAAAATTCCCGACGTCACACCCATCGGTTCCGATGCGCCCGTGTGCAAGACCCTGTCGCTTGCCGTGAAACGCATTGTCGAAACACTGCATCCGGAAAAAATTATTTTGTTCGGCTCATACGCGTACGGCAATCCGACGCCCGACAGCGACGTGGCTTTGCTGGTGGTGATGAAAAACCGTAACAGCCATCGCGAAAATTATTTGGCAGTTTCCGAATGTCTTATCCCGCGCCCGTTCGCGGTGGATATTGTTTTGCGAACGCCGCAGGAGATGACGAGAGCAATGACCAAAGGCAATTTCTTTATTCAAGAAATCACCGAGCGCGGCAAGACCCTATATGAACAGGCAAGATAGTTTTCGGGAGCGGTAAAAACGCGCCATGCGGGCGAAGAACCAACGCTTGAAGAGGCGCGCGCGGTTTTGACGATTGCGCGAGCAGTGAGAAATGTCGCGCGTAATTTTTTGAACCTCAAATAAAAAATCCGATGCGGTCTTGGCATCGGATTTTTATTTTCTATTTCACCACCACATTCAGCAATCGCCCCGGCACATACACCACCTGTGCGATGGTCTTGCCCTCGGTCCATTTTTTCACATTCGCGTCGTCAAACGCTTTTTGTTTCGCTTCGTCTTGGCTCACGCCGACGGGCAGTTCGATTTTACCGCGCACTTTGCCGTTGATTTGCACGACCAACGTGAACGCTTCCTCTTTGGCAGCTGCTGCGTCATACACGGGAAACGATTGTTGATGCACGCTGTACGTGCCGCCCCAACGAAACCAAATCTCTTCTGCCATGAACGGCGCAATCGGCGCCAACATCAGCAGCAGAGTTTTCATCGCTTCGCCCCACACCGCGTCGGGATACATGGCGGTATCTTTGGCTTTGATCAAAACATTGGTCAGGGACATCAGCGACGAAATCACCGTGTTAAAGGCAAACGCGTTAATGTCGTCCTCAACCTTTTTCAAGGTCTGATGCAGCGCGCGGCGCAGCGCCTTGATTTCATCATCCGTTGCCGCGCGCATTTGATTGTCGCGCGCGGGGTCCAAAAACAAATTCCACACGCGTGTCAGCCAACGATGCGTGCCCGCCAAACCGTCGGTCTGCCACGGGGTCGCCATTGAAAAATCGCTAATGAACATTTCGTATGCGCGCAGCGCGTCCGCGCCGAATTGCGATACCATTTCGTCGGGCGTAATGACGTTGCCTTTGGATTTGGACATTTTTTCGTACTTGCCGTCCTTTATCTGCGGCGACAAAATCATGCCCTGATTGCGGAGGCGTTGAAACGGTTCGATGAAATTGATATAACCCAAATCGTACAACACCTTGGTCCAAAAACGCGCGTACAACAAGTGCATGACGGCGTGTTCCGCGCCGCCGACGTAGGTGTCAACGGGGCACCAGTAATTCACCTCTTTGGAATCAAAGGGCTGCGCGACATTGTGCGGGTCGGTAAAGCGCATATAGTACCACGACGAACAGGCGAACGTGCCCATCGTATCCGTTTCCCGTCGCCCGCGTGTGCCGTCGGGCATTGTCACATTTACAAATTCGGGAATGGTTGCCAACGGCGATTCGCCGGTCACGGTTGGTTCGTACGAATCTACATTCGGCAATTCGACGGGCAATGCGTTTTCGTCAACCGCAACTTCGCCCTCGTCCGTGTGAATGATTGGAATCGGCGTGCCCCAATAACGTTGACGGCTGATGCCCCAATCGCGGAATTTGTAATTGATGCGTTTTGCGCCGATGCCTTTTTGTTCCAACCACTGCGTGACGCGCTCAACCGCGACCTCCGCGCCCGTTCCGTCGAACGGACCGGAATTCACCATGATGCCGTCGTGCGGATACGCGCGTTCCATCTCATCCGCGTTCAAAGCCACACCTTCGGGTTGAATCACGACGCGAATTGGCAAATGGAATTTGCGCGCGAATTCAAAGTCGCGTTGGTCGTGCGCGGGAACCGCCATAATCGCGCCCGTGCCATAACTCATCATCACGTAATCCGCGACCCAAATCGGAATTTTTTCGCCGTTCACGGGATTCGTCGCGTACGCGCCAACGAACACGCCCGTCTTGTCCTTGCCTTCGGCGGCGCGTTCGACATCGGTTTTTCCGCTTGCTTCTTTGATATACTGATGCACGCGCGCTTTGTGTTCCGGTGTTGTCAACTTGTCCACATACGGATGTTCGGGCGCCAACACCATGAACGTCGCGCCCCACAAC
>CAZXYP010000036.1:0-9706 GCA_964644955.1 uncultured Anaerolineales bacterium
GCGACCTCTGCGACGCCTTGCGACCCGGGCTATTTTCAGTCCAGCATGGGTGCCATGCTTTGTAATCAGGCGACTGCCGGAAACTATGTGCCAACGGCTGCCTCGACGACACAAACCCCATGTCCCTCCGGCTCTAACTCTGGTGTTGGCGCGTCTGTCTGTTTTCAAACCGGACCAAGTTTTGTTGTGAATGATGCCTCCGACACCGACGACACCGCCTGCGACGCGCTACCCGGTGACTGCACCTTGCGTGAAGCCATCACCGCGGCGAACAATCAAGCAGGCGCGAACACCATTACCTTTGATATTCCCGATGACGCGGGCGCGTTGTGTTCTGCCGATAATGTTTGCACCATCACGCTTGGCGCGCTCGGGACATTGCCCGCAATTGACGACGAGGTCACGATTGACGGCGCACCCAACAACGGGGACATTACCGTCAGCGGCGACAATGCGGTAACCGTGATGACGGTCAACAACGGAAAAACGCTGAGCGTCAACGCCCTGACCATTGTAAATGGTGACACAATCGGCAACGGCGGCGGCATCTTTAACGGAACCGGCACGCTGAACGTAACCAACAGCACCTTTTCCGGCAACAGCGCGGCGTTCAATGGCGGCGCCATTTTGAACAACGGCGGCACGGTCAATGTAACCACCAGCACCTTCTCTGACAATAGTACAACCACCGCCGGCGCAGGCAACGGCGGCGCCATCTACAACTACAGCGGCACAATGAACGTGATGAACAGCACTTTTTCGGGCAATAGTGCGACCAACCACGGCGGCGGCATCTACAACGAGGGCACGCTAAATGTGACCAACAGCACCTTTAGTGGAAACAGCGCCGCACAAGGCATCGGCACGTACAACAGGGGCACTGGCAATACAGTCAATGTAACCAACAGCACCTTTAGCGCCAACACGGGAACGGTTTCCACTTCCACCGTCATTTTCAATCAATCCGGAGCCGGGACAACCACGCTCAAAAACACTATCGTAGCCGGCAATACCGTGAATTTTAACTGCGGATATACCCCGGGCGGAATCGCCGCCGATTCTCACAATCTCGTTGATTTCGCATGTGACGGGGCGGCGATAGTCGGTTCGATCCATCTCGGACCCTTGCAAGATAACGGCGGACCAACACAAACAATGGCGCTCGCCAACAACAGCCCCGCCATTGACGCAGGCGATGACACCGTTTGCGCGGACAATGCCCTACCGACTTCAGTCAACTCACTCGACCAACGCGGCGAGCTGCGCGACGACTTGAACTGTGACGTCGGGGCGTTCGAACTCCGATACGGCACCACACCGCCCAACAGCAACACCGTCACCGTTCAATACAACGCCAACAACACCCGACACTCGTTCGGTCCCGCGCTCGCCATCATCACACCGACCACGGGCGCGCCGATAGATTTCACCGTCACCATCACACCATCCCTCTACACCACGCCTGTTCCACCCGCGAACGCGCTCCCGATTCAGTGGGATGCACGCGCGTCAACATCGCCATTCTCGGCATTCGTCACATTGTGTTACGACCCGGGCGTGTTGACGGGACAAGATGAAACCACACTACATCTCTATCACTACAACGGTTCGACATGGGTGGAGTTCGGCGGCGTGTTGGACAATACCACCTATGCACCTGACTATCACTGTATCGCTTCCGCCACGCCATTGACCTCGCTCAGTCCGCTCGCGCTTGCGCCCAACGCGCCGACCGCGACGAACGTGACGGGCGTCAAAGGTCTCGTCAACAAAAACGACAACATCGTTTTGCGCTGGAAGACGACCACCGAAACCCAAATTGCCGGATTCAACATTTATCGTCAAGGCAAGCAGGGCGAGTGGAAACAAATCAACGCCAAATTCCGTCAGGCGAAACATGCGGGCGCGGCGCTTGGTGACAAATATCGTTTCATTGACCGCAAAGCGAATGCGGACAAGACGTATCGCTACAAAATCGAAATCGTCTATCTCGACGGGCATACCGAGTGGACGCAGGTAATACGCGTGAACAAACCCTGAAACAAAAAGCGAGTCGGATGAATATCCGGCTCGCTTTTTTATTTTTGCGCCAACCGCAATTGCTGTCTCAACCACTCTTTGCGTTCATCCGTCGCGTATGCATTCAAGCCGTGTCCCGCGACGTACCATTTCAAATCTTTCGGTTCGCGCGCCGCGTCAAAAAATTCTTGTGCGCGTTCGTTCGGCACATGAAAATCAGCCGTCGCAAATTGAAACAAGACGGGCGCGGGCGCAAGCTTGGCGATGTGCGTGATGGGGTCGTAGGCGGCCATTTGCAGTTGGAATGTTTCGCGCGCCGCATCCGTCATTTCAGGCGCATACAAATACCAATCGGGAAAACGCGGCGTCGCCGCCATGACGACATAGTGCGTCGGGCGTTGGTCCGCACTGCCCATCAGCACACCGTACATGCCGCCGAAATCATGTCCCACATACGCGACGCGTTTTGGATCCACGCCCGGCTGCTGCAGCAGCACATCCAACGCGCGGCGGAGATTCACCGCTTCTTGCACCGAATTCTCAATGTCATTCGCCTGCGTGCGCTTGATAAAAAAATCAATGTCGCTCCACAGCGTTTCCACGAGCATGCACACCGAACCGCTGCGCGCGATTTCTTTGGCTTCCGCGACAAACTGATAGCGATTCGAGTCGGGCGAATGCGGTTCGTACCAATGCACAAACAAAATCGCCGCGCAGGTATGCGCGTCTTGCGGCGCAAAAATCTCCGCCGCGCGTTTGTACCCGAACGGCGTTTGAATGACCAACAGCGCGCGCTGCAAATCCTCGACGACGCGCTGTGAAACGATTTGAATGTCCCTTTGCGCGACGCGCGGATAGTTTTTGATTTGCTCCAAACCGGGCGCGACGCGTTTTTCAAAATACATGTTGAGCGGTGTGTCGGGATAATCGCCGAACGGCGGGATGCGCGCAAAGCCGTACTGTTCGTACAAACCAATCGCTTCCGTTTGCAGTGTACCTGTTTCCAAACGCAAAAGCGGCACGCCGCGCGCGTGCGCGTACGCTTCCAACTGCGCGAGCATGAGTTTCCCCAAACCCCTCCCGCGAAACTGCGGGCGCACAAACATGCGTTTGATTTCGCCGTACTCATTTCCAAACAGCTGCACACCGCCGCACGCGGCAGGCGCGTCGTCCACGCGTATCACAAAGAACGCGACGTTTTGTTGAAGCAGTTTTTCGACGCTGTAGCCGAATTGATTTTCGGCGGGATACAGCAGCGCGAGCGCAGTTTGCAGCTCGTCAATCAACGCGCGCGCGTCGGGTGTGTCGGGGCGTTCGGGAACGATTTGAATGGGCATATGCTCATTCTGCCGTCAAGCGAACATTGGAAAGATAACTTTCGTAATCCCACCCCGACGCGTAAATTTCCGCCGACACGATCCGAAACGGTCTGACCGGCAAACTCGAGAGCAGGTTGCTCGAGTCAAACGGAATCCAGGTGGCACGGGGAATAAGGTCCGCGTTTTCATGCGGATTATTGGTATCGTTTTGGACATAAAAGCCGTGAAAGTATTCGTGTTGGTCGCCGTTCACGTCTTTGTACGTCAAATGCAGGATGAGCGGATACTCGGTGCTTTGATACCCGCCGCCGGAAAGATTGTGATTGTCCACGCGCACGTCCGCCGATAAATTCAACGTGCGAAAATCGGAAACATCGCGATTGATTTCTTGGCGAATGCCGGTAATAGCGCTGTTTTGATTGGACCCCGTGCGTTTGATTTGCACCGCGCGCCGGTCGCCCGCATTGACAATGCCAATGGACCCGTTGACGTTGCCGCCGTCGCCCCCCTGGTCGCTGTAGCATTTCCACGGACCGATTTCGTTCGGGTCGCACGTAATCGTCTGCTCGAAGGCGCCATTGTCCAACAAATCTTTGGCGGCAGGCAGAAGGTCGCTCAACAATGCGCCATCGTGTGCCACAATGCGTTGGCTCAAACCGACAAGTCGTTGGCGGCTTCCGTCGCGGGATTGCACAATGGCGCTGCCTTCGCGCACCGCGATTTCGGAATTCGTGTCACCCACCGTTACGGCATAGCTGCCGCCGGGATTGAGCCACGCGTCAAAGCTTGGGGTGCGAACGAGAAATTGCAGCGGGCGCCCATCGGGATTGCCCTCATGCTTCCACGTCGGCGCGACGGCATAGCGCACTGTGCCGCTGATTTGTTCGACGGTCACCAGATTCGGCTGATCGCTCCAGCCAAAACGCGGGCGGCGCATTTCGCGAAGCGTCAATCGGGTGTTGGGGGTGATGGTAGCAATGCTGGAGTCGAAAAATGTAAGCAAGCCGCGCGACGAATCCGTCTTGTCGGTAACGATAGTGTAATTTTCGGAAACCGGCGCGGGGTCTTTGATGGCAATCGGCAGCGCGGCGTTCGGCACATTCACGCGCACCGGCGTGTCCCCTTCTTTGGTGACGCCGATGGCTTGCAGCGATGCCGTCTGCGTGTCGGAGGAATAGCGCACAAACTGATAGCCCAATACCGGCACGAGGGCGCCCAAAGCGATACACACAAAAAACGCGCCAAACAAAACGAGCCAAGCGGCGCGCTCGGGCTTGCCCTGCCAGACGAGGGATTGCGGCTGAGTCACACGCACCGTGTTGGTCAGCGCGCACGACTCAAGGTCTAACTTCAAAGCGGTCAAACTCCCCGGACGGCGCGTGCCATTCCACCTGCACGCTTTCCACGACTGCGGCGGACGGTCCTATACGCAGTGCATCCATCAATGCCTCCAGCTCCTTGCGCGGACCTTCCGCCACCACAAATACAGTGCCGTCCGGCATATTGCGAACATAACCCGTCAAATGCAAATCATCCGCGCGACGCTGCGTGAACCAACGATAATTCACCCCCTGCACAATGCCGCGCACCACAATTTGCGCCCGCGTTTTCGCGGGAATTGTCTTGCTTTCCACACCAAAATTATAGCACAGAGTCGCGAATCGCCTATCGCTTATGGCTTGCCGCAAATCCAAGCCCACATTCGCAATTCCACATTCCGAAATTCCATCTGCTATAATCGCCGCATGTCTCAAACCTTTATCACCATCGAACAGGCGCGCGCGTTGTATGCGGACGCGGACAGCGCGCATGATTTCGAACACATTTTGCGCGTAATGAAAATGGCGGAACATTTGGCGCAAGCGGAAGGCGCGGACGCGGCGGTTGTGCGCGCGGCGGCGTTACTGCACGACATTGCGCGGCATGATGAAGACCATGGTGGAGCGCATTTAGACCACGCCGAAATGTCCGCGCGTGACGCGAAAAATCTGCTTATGCAAAACGGCGCGGACGAAGCGTTTGGCGAACGCGTCGCGGCAGCGATTCGGTCGCATCGTTTTCGGGGAGTGCAAACACCGCACTCTCTGGAAGCAAAAATTTTGTTCGACGCCGACAAACTCGACGCCATTGGCGCCATTGGTATCGCGCGCGCCTACGCGGTGGCGGGCGCGACGAATCAAAAACTCTACAGCGAACCAAAAGCAGACGCGGTGGCGACGCGGCATCAGCACAATGCCTCGCATACGCCCGTGGACGAGTATCACGTGAAACTCAAACACTTGCGCGAACGTTTTTTCACGCCGACCGCGCAGAAAATCGCGCAAGAGCGCGACGCGTTCATGCGCGAGTTTTTTGAACGTCTGGCGCAGGAAGTGAAAGCAGAGCTTTGAGCGAGACGAGCCGCGTTTCCAAACGCGGCTTTTTTATTGCCTGCAAGAGATTTGGCGTCAATTGGCAGTCCTCGCTCTGGTTTTGGCAGTGCCTTTTCGATATTCTGCGCACAATTCGTTTTGCGGAGGCGCGTGATGAAAACATCGCCCGATGGTGCCAAGGGGCGGGAAAAGTGGAAACGGTGGTTGAGCATACTTGTGATTGCGCTCGCTCTCGGTTTCATGTTGGCTGTCGTCGCCGGGCGGGTCCAGGATGCCGCGCACAAATCGCAAGATTTTTGGGAACGAATCAAAATCGAGCGCGCACAGCGGGTCGAACGCGTCGAAACTTTACAGCGACAGGCGCAGGAGACGAGCGAGGCGCGCAAATCCAAATAGGAGGAAAACAGAATGGTCAGATTTTTTGTGCGCGGGTTTTTGGTTGGCACGGCGCTTTTGATGCTGCTGGCTTTGCCTGCGAAAATGGCGCGCGCAGCGGGAACTTGGTACGTCACGACGGCGGGTAGTGATACGAACGCGTGTGATACGCCGGACAATCCGTGCGCGAGTGTGAACGCGGTGCTCGCCAAAGGCGGTTTTGTCGCGGGCGATACAATTCAAATCGCCGCCGGTCAATATACCGGCAGTGATGACACCCTCATTGTTATGGACAAGAATGCGACCCTCTCCGGAGGTTGGGATGATTCCTTTACGGCGCAAAATGGCACGACCATGATTTATGGGGCACAGCTCCGGCGCGGCGTCCAAGTCAGCAGCGGGGTCAACGCGACACTGGAGCATTTGTGGCTCCAGGAAGGAGGCGCCGTGAATCAAGGTGGCGGTGGGATTTTGAACGCCGGAAATCTAACGCTGAACAACGTCACCCTTTATAACAATATTGCGTTTACACCCGCGAGTACCGGAAGTGGGGGCGGCATTTTGAATTTGCCCGGCGCAACCCTGACGATAAATGATTCCTTGCTTTCGGGAAATTTGGCGCAGGTGAGTGGCGGTGCGATCTTGAATCAAGGAGACGTCACGATTCGCCATTCACAATTCAGATTGAATAGCGTGGGTAACGATGGCAGCGGCACGAGCACGAATGGCGGAGGCGCGATTGCGACGATAACCGGCACCTTGAAAATCAGCGACAGCGAATTGTATGGAAATCAAATTACAAGTTTACAGAACGCGACGGGCAGCGGAATTCAAGCGCGCGGCACGGTCATTCTCAATAACACCACCATCTACAACAGCGGCGGCGGCGATGGCGCGGCGCTCACCGTGTCCAACGCGACCGCGTATCTGAGTAACGTCACCATCGGCGGGAGTGAAAAACTTTCGCTCCACAATTCGGGCGGCACAGTTCATCTCAAAAATTCAATTCTGGCGAACTCGGTCAACAATGATTGTTACAATGACCCAGGTCTGGGCGGCACGATTGATTCGCAGGGATACAACTTGATTGAGACAACGGGCAATTGTATCTTGAGTGTCAATGACCAAACGGGGATTGACCCGATGCTGGACATTTACGGCGATAACGGCTATGGGATTTTGATGCTGAACGTTAGCCCCGCGATTGATGCGGGCAACCCAAACGGCTGTACCGATGACCAAAACAATCCGCTTGTCACCGACGCAATCGGCACCACACGCGCGGATGGAAATGGTGATTCGATTGTACGCTGCGACGTCGGAGCGCTCGAGTTTGACCCCGCATTTTGCGCAGCAGGTCCATCCGGCGCGCCTGCAATAATTGCCCCGACAAGCAAAGCCAAAATCAATAAAACGCGCGTGCCATTATCATGGGAACGTGTACAGTGCGCCAACAATTACCAAGTCACGGTTTGGCAAAAAGGAAAACCGACCGTGTTGGTTGACAGCAAAACGGGCTTGCTCGCGCCAAAGTACAAGACAAAGCGACTCGCCCGCGGCGCCAGCTATGTATGGCAAGTCTCTGCCTGCTATGATGCAGCGTGTGTCAAGACGCTTAAATGGAAATTCACAATCAATCCTTGAAGAGTGAGGACGGCGGTTTTTCCGCCGTCCTTTTTTATCCGGCATCTGCATAGAGACTTGCACTATAATGCAATGAATGCAAAACAAACTGCTTTTTGTGTTGTTGATTCTGTTCGTGAGTGGTTGCGATACATTCGCACCCACACCGACGCCGACACCCGTTCCCACTGCAACACCGATTCCCACGCCAACGCCAATCCCACTCACGGCAAAAATTTTTCCCGACGCGGAACAGTCCTATAAAAATGTTTCGGGACGCGCGCCCTTTACCGTCACATTCCGCGCAAACGTTTCCGGCGGAACACCGCCATATGCGTATGAATGGGATTTTGACGGCGACGGCAAAACCGACAGCCGCGAAACATCACCCCCCCCTTTTGTGTACACCAGACCCGCCGTGTACAACGCCGCGCTGACTGTGACCGACGCGAACGGACAGGACACGCGCGTCGAGCGCCGCATCGTCGCGTTCGCGTCCCCCCAACTGCCCGCGTGGCGTTACGGCGTCACCGCGCATTTGGAACGCCGCCGCGCGCCGTACTATCCGACGTTGGATGATGTAACGCGCGCCGCGCAAATGATGCAGGATGCGGGCATCGAATTTGTGCGAATGGATTTCAATTGGGACATGCTGAATCCGACGCGCGACGAATGGAAATTTGACGACTATGATGCGGTTGTAAAAATCACGCGCCAAAACGATTTGCAAGTATTGGGTATTGTGGATTATGTGAGTTGGTGGGCGTCGTCGGCGCAGGACTCCAACGATTGGCGGGTGCGATTGTATTCCGAACCGTTAAGCGATTTTGATTTTGCGCGTTATACCTACGGCGTCGTGAATCACTTCAAAAAGGATGTGCGCGTGTGGCAAATCTGGAATGAGCCGAATACACAAACCTTTTGGAAACCAAAACCAAATCCGGCGCGTTACGCTGACCTGTTGCAGGAAGCGTATCTCGCCGCGAAATATGCCGACCCCGACGCGGTGGTTGTGTTTGCGGGCTTGAGCGGTAACGGCGTCGAGGGCAACGACGACGCGCAATTGGCAAGCCATTTTTTGGCAGACGCGTATCGCGCGGGCGCGCGCGGTTATTTTGACGTGATGGCGATTCATCCCTACATGCTGCCCAACGGCGGCATTGACGCGCTGCGTCAAAAAATCGCCGCGACGCGCGCGCTGATGAACCAAAATGGCGACGAAACGATTCCACTCTGGCTGACCGAAATCGGTGTGCCGACCAATGTGCCGTGGTGGCAAACCGCGCCGATTCAATCCGAACAAGGCGCGGCGCAGTGGTTGAATTCGGTGTTTACGCAATTGTGGGATTTGACGCCGACGATTGCGTGGTATCAGCTGCAAGACCGCGCGACGGGCGACGACCCGGAGGGACATTTCGGCTTGCTGCGCGCGGATTTTTCCCCAAAAGCGGCGTACGAGGCGCTGCGCGCATTGACCGGCGCCCGTTGAAAAAATTGGTGCGTCCACCCCATTGACGCCCCGCGTAAATCGTTTTACACTCTGGTCACGATGAGCCACGTGGCATCTCCCTTTAGCCCTGACGAACATGGTCTGCGCGGAGTTTCGCTCGATTTGTATCTCCGCCAAATTTTCGCGTCTCTGCCGCCGGCAACGCTCAAACAGCTCAATCAAGCCATTCACGATGAAGCGCTGCGCAAAGAGCTGGTCTATTACCACGAGGGCAACACCGAAGTCATTAATGTGATGATGCGCCCGCTTGCCATGTTTTCGGAACAACTCAATTATTTTCATTACGTTTCGCAAACGCTGCTCGGCGCGCTCAAACGAATGCCGGAATTGTATCTGAAGGATTTTCAGGTACGCGAAGTGGTGCCGTTGGAAGACGGCGAAGCGAAATGGTTGTGGGATACGTGGGGTGCGAGTCACAATCAATTTCACACGGTCTTTGGTCGGCTCGACGCGGTGGCGGATTTGTCGGGCGCGTTTTCCAAAGATTC
>CAZXYP010000036.1:9716-22314 GCA_964644955.1 uncultured Anaerolineales bacterium
TCGCTCGCCTTTATTGAAGCCAATCTCGTGGGCGCGGGTGGGATTCATTTGATACCAACTGCCGAAGAGATTGTGATGGAAACGGCTGTGCCGGTGATGGAATCGGTCGCGCCGGAACTGGAACTCAAGACCACGTGTGATTTGCGCGAAATTTTTATGCAAGAAATGCTCGACCATGCCGAAGTCATTGGGCGCCGCGGGCGCGCGATGTGTTTCATTGACCCGAAATACGCCGAGGATGGACCGAACGAACAAGAAACACTGCTGCAGTATTATCGCGCGCGCGACATTGAAGTGTATCACGCCGACCCGGAAGAATTGTATATTCGCAACGGCGAAGTGTATTATGAAAATCATTTGATTGATGTGGCGTATCGCGATTACGAAACGCGCGAATTGGCAGAGATGGAAGCGGAGGGCATGAACGTGCGCCCGATGAAACAGCTCTTGCGCCAAAATCAAATGGTCAGTTCGATGGCGGGCGATTTTGACCACAAGTCGTGTTTTGAAGTGCTGAGCGACCCGCGCTTTGCCGCGCACTTTACAATGGACGAGCGCAATGTGTTTCGCCGTCATGTCTTGTGGACACGCGTGTTGCGCGACACGCGCACGGCTGACCCGATGGGCGAGTTGGTGGAGCTGTTGGAGTTTACGCGCGCGAATCGTGAAATCCTGGTCATCAAGCCGAATCGCGCGTACGGCGGCGAAGATGTTTTAATCGGTCCGTCAACGCCCCAAAACGATTGGAATGCCGCCATCGAACGCGCAGTCAATGAACCTGCCGCGTGGGTCGTCCAGCGGCTCGCGCGCATCGCGGTCTATGAATTTCCGGTGTTGACCGAAAAGGGCGAGGTAACAGTTTCGCCGTTTTACGTCGTGTACGGTTTCGCGCCGACCAAGTACGGACTCGCCGTGCTCGGACGCGCGTCGCAAAAACAAGTGGTGAATGTAGCACAGCGCGGCGGGATGCTCGCTGTTCTGGTCGGGCAGCACAAGCATCCAATTCACGCGCCGAAAATGCCAAAATAAAGGATAAAGACAGAAGGATGAAGGATGAAATCCCTCCTCCTTCCATTCTCTATGAAACGTTTCGCGCTCGTCGTCATTACGCATTTCAAACCCGAGTGGGCAAAATTATCCGAAGAAGAACAAGTCGGTTTTGCCGCGCGGGTGCGGCGTGCCGCGCAGAGCGTGAACGTCACGCCGATTGTCGGCTATACCCTGTCCACGCCCGGCGCATTGCTCGAGATTTGGGAAGCCGACGACAAGAATCACTTGGAACAATTCAAGCAGAAATTGGACGCGCTCGGATACAAAAAGTATTATGATGAAGTTCTGATGCTCGGGGAACGCGACGCAACCTGGCTGCACGGTTTGGACGAAACAAAAAATTGAGCGTTGTAATCCCCGCGTCAGACTGCTTGCCGATGTTTTCCCCATCTTTCCGCAACTGTCGCGCTGGAGCGCAATTCGATCCACACTCCCACCCACGTTCGGATTTCCGTTGACTCATTTGAGAACAAACCGCACATCTGCGGAAAGCGGATTGATGGTTCGCTCGCTTTGGTCCTTGCGCTTTCATGCGCGACCGCCGAGCCAACGACTCGCCGACAACTCTCATGCATGAATTCCTTATCACGAGCGCCTCGAATCCGCTCATCAAAGAACTGCGCGCCCTCTCGCAAAAAAAAGTGCGCGACGCGCGCGGCGAATTCCTGGCAGAAGGCATTCAAATTGTCCTGCGCGCGGCGCAAACCCGCGCGCCCATCAAACTGCTCGTCGTCGCGCCTGATTTGCTCACGAGCCGCGCGGCGCGCGAACTCGTCCGCACGCAAGAACACGCGGGCACGCGTATCGTCCGCGTTTCGCGCGCGGCGTTTGAATCATTCGCCGAACGCGACCATCCGTCGGGCTTGGCAGCCGTCGTCCAGATTACGTCGCGCGCGTTGGATTCATTACAGCTTGATTCCGATGCGCTGTTTGTGGTCTTGCATCAAGTGAGCAATCCCGGCAATCTGGGCGCGATTTTGCGGACGGCGGATGCGGTCGCTGCGCGCGGCGTGATTCTCTTGGGCACGGCGACGGATTTGTACGCGCCGGCGGCGGTCAAGGCGAGTCGCGGCGCATTGTTTACAGTCCCGTGCGTGCGCGTGCGCGCGGCGCAGGAATTTTTGGATTGGGCGCGCCGACAAGCATTGCGCTTGGTGACGACATCGGACGCGGCGTCGCAAGAATTTTGGCGCGCAGATTTGCGTCCGCCCCTGGCGCTCCTGTTTGGCAATGAAGGCGAAGGACTGCCGGACAATTTGCTGCACGCAGGCGAAGCGGTGCGAATCCCCATGTCCGGGCAGGTGGACTCGCTGAATCTGGCGTGCGCCGCAAGCGTGTTATTATATGAAGTACAACGACAGCAAGAATTTTCGCGGAACGGATGATTCCGGACAACATGGAAAAACTCGACGAACTCAAGACGCGCCTGGCAGAAGTGGATGACCTCGCCAAAGCCGGCGCGGTGCTTTCCTGGGACCAACAGGCGTACATGCCCTCCGGCGGCGCGCACGCGCGGGCTTTGCAAATGAGTACGCTTTCGCGTGTGGCGCACGAAAAATTTACGGCGGAACGCGTCGGACAGTTGATTGACGACTTGAGTGCGGCAGCGCGCGAATTACCGTACGACGACGACACGGTCTCGCTGCTGCGTGTGTTGAAACGCGATTACGCCAAAGCAATTCGTTTGCCCGCTCCGTTTGTTGCCGAATTGACGGAAACCAGCGGCGTGGCGACGACGGCGTGGGCGCAGGCGCGCGCAGCGAATGATTGGCGCGCGTTCGAACCGCACCTCGCGCGCATGTTGGAATTGAAACAACGCGAAGCCGAATATATCGGCTATGACGCGCGCCGGTACGATGCCTTGCTTGATACGTACGAGCCCGATATGAAAACCGCGCAGGTGGCGGAGATTTTTGATTCGGTGCGGCGCGAACTGGTGCCGTTAGCGCAAGCCATTCACGCGCACGCGGACCGCGTGGACGACCGGGCGCTGTACCGCGCGTACGATAAAACCAAGCAATGGGCATTGGCGCACGACGCCTTGCGCGCCATCGGTTATGATTTGGAACGCGGACGCATGGACCACGTGCCGCATCCGTTCTGCACTTCGTTTTCCAATCGCGATGTGCGCGTGACGAATCGCGTTCTGCCCAATTTTTTCAATTCCGCCTTTTTCGGCGCGCTGCATGAAGGCGGACACGCGTTGTACGAACAAGGTTCGCCGGACCGCTTTGAACGCACCGCGCTGGCAGGCGGTACGTCGTTGGGCGTGCATGAATCCCAATCGCGTTTGTGGGAAAATTTGGTCGGACGTTCGCGCGCGTTTTGGGAATTCTTTTTTCCAAAATTCAAAAAAACGTTTCGCAAAAACGCGGCGGACCTGGACGCGGAAAAAATGTATCGCGCCGTCAACAAGGTGCAGCCGTCCTTTATCCGCGTCGAAGCGGACGAAGTAACGTATTCACTCCACGTGATGCTGCGCTTTGAAGCGGAGAATCTGCTGCTCGAAAACAAATTGCGCGTATCCGAACTGCCGTCGTGGTGGGACGAAGCCATGTCGTCGTATCTCGGCGTGACGCCTCCGGATGTCGCCAACGGCGCGCTGCAAGACGTTCATTGGTCCATGGGCTTGTACGGCTATTTCCCGACCTACGCACTCGGCACATTTTTTTCCGCGCAGTTGTTTGAACAAGCGCGCAAGGCATTGGGCGACCTCGACGCGCAATTTGCGCGCGGTGATTTTCAACCGCTGCGGCATTGGCTGCAACAAAACGTCTATCAACACGGCAGAAAGTTTACGCTCAACGAACTTGCCATCCGCATCACCGGCGAGCCGCTGCACACGCGTTCGTATCTCGCGTATCTCAAGCACAAGTACAGCGAGTTGTACGCGTTGTAAGAATTAGCGACGGGAGACTAGGGACCGGCGCGCGAGTCTCTAGTCTCCCGTCTCCCGTCTCTCTTGTCCACGCTCTTTCTTGTCGCCACGCCTATCGGCAATCTTGAAGACATTTCGCCGCGCGCATTGGAAACGCTGCGCGGGGTTGCTTTGATTGCAGCAGAAGACACGCGCACCGCAAAACAGCTGTTGAATCACTTTGACATCCACACGCCCGTCACTTCTTTTTTTGAACACAGCAAGCGAAATAAAATCGCTGCGCTGCTCGACGCGTTGGCCGCGGGCGATGTGGCGGTGATTTCGGAAGCAGGGATGCCGGGCATCAACGACCCGGGCGAAGCGCTCGTGCGCGCCGCGATAGAACGCGGGCATCGCGTCTCGCCGATTCCGGGACCGAGCGCGGTGTTGGCGGCGCTGGTCGCGTCGGGTATTTCCGCCAACGCGTTCTTGTATGTCGGTTTTTTACCGCGCGAACCGCAAGCGCGGCGAAAATTTTTGCGCGAGCTCGCGCACGAACGCGACACGATTGTGGCATTTGAAACACCGCGCCGTTTGCGCGCGGCGCTGGCGGACATGGAAAGCATTTTGGGCGCGACGCGACAAATTTGCGCGGCGCGCGAGTTGACGAAAATGTTCGAGGAATTCCAACGCGGGACGGTTATCCAAGTGCGCGAACATTTTGAAAAGATTGAACCGCGCGGGGAATTCACATTGGTGATTGCGGGCGCGCCAAACGTCGAACGTGAATCGTTTAAAGTGGAATGGGACGACACGCGCGTCAACCGCGAATTCAACAAGCTGGTCGAGAAAGGGATGCCGCGCACCGAAGCGGTGAAACGCGTGGCGCGCGCGAGCGGGCGGGACCGGCGCGGCGTGTACGAATTGGTGCTGCGCCGGAAAAAATCGGATGAGCGGTGATGAGGGTATGTTCTACAAGTTCACGATATTGCTGTGCGCGTTATTTGTCGGATGCAGCGCGCCGCAACCCGACATGTCAGGCATCACCGCAGCTGCGCCAACCTCCGCGAATATTTTTACGCCACCGGCACCTGCAACAACGCCGCAACCGCAAGCGACTGCCGCATTTTCGCCCGAGAATGCCCTCGACGTGTTTCCACTGAAACGCGGGGCGCAGTGGGTGTATCGAGAAATTGCCTACGACACCATTCCCAATGAGGTCCTGCCGCAGCGCACAAATCGCCAAATCACCGCGACGCTTTTGATGACGGACACCATCGTGGACACTCGAACGCGAAATGGCAATTACGCGGCGCAAGTTGCGCGCGAACGCACGGTGATTTCGACGACAATGGATTTGGCACAGTTGGGCGACTACGGCAGCGATTATTTTGCCAACAACGCGCCCGCGACGAAATGGTACATTTTTGCGGGCGACAAAATCTATTCCCAATTTCAAGATTTGGATTGGGATGTGGTTATGTCATCCACATTGGAATTACAATTGCCTCTTACCGAAGGCGCGCGGTGGTATCCCGACGCGGAACAGCGCGCCCAATTTTCGGTGGACGAGGGGCTTCCGGGATTGCGCGCGGTGGAAGCGGCGCCGCGCGTGCGCGTGCCTGCCGGCGAATTTACGGATTGTTTTGTGCTGCACGATTTTTACAACACGGGCGGAATCTTGACGGAATTTTGCCCGGGCGTGGGAATTCTCGGTGAAGGATTTGACCACGCGGGTACGCCTTTCGGGACGCACAGCGCATTGCTCAAGTTTACAGCGGGACAATAGGTGTGTTGCGCGGTTGTAATTCAGTTGGGGGGTGAGTTTTCGGGCGAATCGAATTCGCAGCAATATATCGCAAATTCGACCTCGAATCGGATTCCAAAATTGTGACACACACCCGTGTCGCGCCAACGCGTTGACCCAAAACAAACGCGCGTGCTATACTGTTGCCCCTGTAATTTTTCCCGGATTCAGCAGAGGTCTTATGTCGAACGAAGAATTACGCGTCTATGACGACGTGGTGCAAGCGATTGGCAATACGCCATTGGTGCGGTTAAACAAAGTGGCACGCGGTGTGCGCGCGCAAGTGTACGCCAAGTTGGAATTTTTGAATCCGGGCGGTTCGGTCAAAGACCGCATCGGGTTGGCAATGATTGAACGCGCGGAACGTGAAGGAAAATTAAGACCGGGCGGCACGATTGTGGAAGGCACGAGCGGCAATACGGGCGTCGGTCTCGCAATTGCGGCGGCGATTAAGGGGTACAAGTGTATTTTTGTCATGCCCGACAAAATGAGCGAAGAAAAAATTCGGCTGCTGCGCGCGTACGGCGCGCGCGTGGTTATTACGCCAACCGCTGTGGAACCCGATGACCCGCGTTCGTATTATTCCGTTTCCAAACGCTTGTCCGAAGAAACGCCCAACACGATTCTCGCGGGACAGTATTGGAATCCGGCGAATCCGCAAGCGCATTACGAAACGACGGGTCCTGAAATCTGGAAACAGACGCAGGGCAAAATTGACGCGCTGGTGTGCGGGATGGGCACCGGCGGCACGATTACGGGAACAGGGAAATATTTAAAAGAACAGAAGCCAAATGTGCAAGTCGTCGGTGTGGACCCTATCGGTTCGCTGTTGTACGACACGTTCAAAGCGGGCGGCAAAATTCCCGACGGCGCGTTTCCCAAAGTGTACAAAATCGAAGGCATCGGCGAAGATTTTTTGCCGACCGCGTTGGATTTGAATTATGTGGACGATGTGGTGCAGGTGGGCGACCGCGAAGCGTTTTTGATGACGCGGCGTTTGGTGCGCGAAGAGGGATTGTTTTGCGGCGGCTCGTGCGGCGCGGCAGTCGCGGGCGCGTTACAGTACGCCAAAAATTTGGACGCGGACAAATTGGTCGTCGTCATTTTGCCCGATTCGGGTTCGCGCTATTTGTCGAAAATTTTCAATGACGATTGGATGCGCGAAAATCGTTTGCTCGACGCGCCGTTGAGCGAAGGACGCGTCGAAGAATTGTTGGCGCACAAAAAGATGGCGATGGTGACAGCGCACAAGAGCGACCGCAAGACGGATGTGATTGCGCGCATGAAACAATACAACATTTCGCAACTGCCGGTGGTCGAAACGGATGGACGCTACGCGGGCATGATTACGGAAGTGGATTTGTTGAACCACCTGCTCAGTTCGGACCACCGACACGACGCGGATGAAACCATCCAAGATATTATTGACCGCGAATCCGCCGAAATCATCGGCCCCGAAACGTCGCTGGCGGTCTTGTCCGAAGTATTTCGTCACGGCAAAGTTGCCGTCGTGTGCGAAGACGACAAGGTGACGGGCATCGTGAGCAAAATTGATTTGATCGAATATCTCGCGGAGCGGGTGCAGTGACAAGGGATGAAGGATGAAGGCGGAAAGATGAAACGCGATTCGGAAAGTATCATCGAAAATTTTCGCGGTGAGACACTCGTATCGCGCGAGTTATTGCGCGCCATCACAAAACGCATCGTCGAAAACATACATCCCGAAAAAATTATTTTGTTCGGCTCGTATGCGTATGGCGAACCGACATTGGATAGTGATATTGATTTGTTGGTGATAATGCGAAATCGGAAACGCTCGATTAAGAATGCGATGACTGTGGACAAACTATTTTCCAATCGTCGCTTCGGGATGGACATTTTAGTAAGGACGCCGCAAGAGTTGAAAGCGCGTCTTGAGCGCGGGGATCCATTCATGCAAGACATTACGCAGAAAGGCAAGTTGCTTTATGAGCGAGGAAACACCAGCGGTTCACGATTGGGTCGCAAAAGCGGAAATGGATTACAAAGCCGCGCTCGACCTCGCAAGTCGCAAAAAAGACCCGCTGCCCGACAAAGTGGTGTACGACTGCGCGCAGTGCGTTGAGGAATCTCTCAAAGGATTTCTTGTCTTGCATGACAAGCCGTTCCGTTATCGTCTTATTTGGAATCTAAATTCAGAAATTCGTGACTCCCACCCAATTCCTCACCTCTCTCCGTTCCGACAGACAGCTCACGGCTTTCGGCAAGGGGACAGAGAAAGCAGAGGAACGGAAGCGCGCTTAAATTTTAAGGTTGCGCAATCGCTTTGATTTTTGTCGCGAGTATGTTATCCTTGCGGAGAAAGGATAAGTTTATGACACCTTCACAAATAACTCCTGTTACGTTAGCCGAACATCAAGCGCTGGCGCGTCGCGTTGAAAAATTGGAAAAGATGATGCGTCAGCATTCACTTGCCCCATCGTCAAAAAAAGCGGCAAAAGTCGCACCCAAACGAAAAAAAGATATTCGCGTTTTGATTCAAGAGATGCAGGAGAAATATGCCGGCACAACCTCCCTCACCCAAACCCTCCTCGACGAGAGGCGCGCGGAAGTCGCGCGCGAAGAAGCCGAAATTCGTGCTCGACTCGCACGCAATTCTCGCCCTTCTGGAAAAGGAAAATGGACAAGAACGCGTCGTGGAACGACTCGCCGCAAGTCAAAACAATGAAATCGCGTTGTACATGAGTTTGTTGAATTGGGGTGAAATTCTTTACACTTTTGAACGTGAACGCGGCGCGGAGTTTGCAGCAGAACTCGAAAAGGATCTTGATGAATATCCCATGACATTGGTTGGAGTCAACCGTCAACGTATTCGTGCCGCCGCGCGAATCAAGAGCACGTATCGTTTGTCGTACGCCGATGCATTTGCCGTAGCACTGGCACAAGAGCTAAAGGCAACGGTTATCACCGGAGACCCTGAATTCAAATCGGTTGAAAACATCGTTTCCATCTTTTGGATAAGATAATGACCGCCAGTCGGCGACGAATGGCGGTTTTTCATCTATTCGCATATCTCTAATCTCCGATCTCCAATCCCCATGTCTCCTACCCAATTCCTCACCTCCCTCCGTTCCGACAAACACTACGCCAACCAAATCATTCATTTGGAACACATCGCGCCGCGCCCCGCCAAATTCGCGGCGCTAGAACATCCCTTGCATCCCGCGCTCGCCGACGCGCTGCACGCTAACAAAATCGAAAAATTCTTTTCACATCAAGCGCACGCGATCAATGCCGCGCGTGAGCGCTATGATGTTGTCGTCGCCACAAGCACCTCGTCGGGCAAGACATTGTGCTACAACGTTCCCGTTTTGGAATCTATTCTAGATGAACCGCGTTCGCGCGCATTGTATTTGTTTCCCACAAAAGCGTTGGCGCAAGACCAATTGCGCGCGTTGGGGGAAATAACCGGAGAACTGGAGACCGGCACGCGGATTGTGTTTGATACGTATGATGGGGACACAAAACGCGAAGCGCGCACCAAACTCCGCAAGCGCGGCAACATTATCCTCACGAATCCCGACATGCTCTCGCTGGGAATTTTGCCCAATCATTCCATGTGGGCGGATTTTCTGGCAAATCTGAAATACATTGTCATTGACGAAGCGCACATTTATCGCGGCGTGTTCGGTTCGCAAGTCGCATGTGTGTTGAGACGCTTGAGGCGTCTCTGCGAATACTATTCCGCGAATCCGCAATTTATTTTTTGTTCCGCGACCATTGCGAATCCGGGCGAGCATGTGCATCGCTTGTCGGGACGCCGCGCGCAAGTGATTGCCGAAGACGGCGCGCCGCGCGGCGCGCGCGAATTCGCGCTGTGGAATCCGCCGTTCCTTGACAAGACGCACACGACGCGCCGCAGCGCGAATTCCGAAGCCGCGTATCTGTTTTCGTCGCTCGTGCGCCAACACATGCGGAACATTACGTTCGTGCGTGCGCGCAAACTCGCGGAATTGGTTTTGCTGTACGCGCGCGACAATTTGAAACGCACCGCGCCCGAACTCGTTGACAAGGTGAAATCGTACCGCGCGGGCTATCTCGCCGACGAACGGCGCGCCATCGAGCGCGATTTGTTTTCGGGAAAATTGTTGGGCGTGACGGCGACGAACGCGTTGGAATTGGGCATTGATGTAGGACATCTCGACGCGACGGTGGTCGTCGGTTTTCCCGGCACCATCGCGTCGTTGTGGCAGCAGGTTGGACGTTCGGGACGCGGCACGCGCGACGCGCTTTCAATTCTCGTCGGTATGGATGACCCGCTCAATCAATTTTTCATGCGGCATCCCGAAGTGTTGTTTGCGAAACCGGTCGAGCACGCGTTGATTTATCCCGACAATCCGTACATTTTAGAAAAACATTTGCCGTGCGCGGCGTACGAATTGCCGCTGACGAACGCGGATGAAGATTTGTTTGGTCCCGGTTTTGTCGAGGCGATGATTAAACTCGAACGCAGCAACACGCTCGAATATCGCAACGACCAATGGTATTTTCAAGGCCTCGGTTATCCCGCCGAAAAGGTCAACATCCGCTCCGTGTCCGACCGAATTGTTTCGTTGGTGGACGTGAAACACAATTTCAAAACGCTGGAGGAAATCGAAGCGACAACGGCGATGCAGCGCTGTTACGAAGGCGCCATTTATCTTCATCAGGGCGAATCGTATCTCATCACGAAATTGGATTTGGAAGCGGGCGCGGCGTACTGCAAACCCGTTGACGTGGATTTTTATACCGAAGTGCGCGAGAACGGCGAGACGCGCATTTTGAAATCATTGCGCGAGCGCGAGGTCGGCAACACCATCGAGTATTACGGCGACGTGCGCGTGAGGGAACAAATAGTCGGATATCGGCGCAAGCGCCAATTCACCGAAGAATTTTTGGCGACGATGGATTTGGATTATCCGCCGCAGTTGTTTGATACCAAAGCGGTGTGGTGGGATATTTCGGAGAACTTACGACTGGAGATTGTGCGCGCGGGGTGTGATTTTGCGGGCGCGTTACATGCTGCCGAACATGCGTGTATTGGACTCTTGCCCTTGTTTGCCATGTGCGACCGTTGGGACATTGGCGGGCTTTCGATTTTGATTCATCCCGACACGGGCAAGCCGCAAATTTTTATTTACGACGGTTTTCCCGGCGGCATCGGTATTACCGAAAAAGCATTTGCGTTGTTGGAATCGTTGTGGACAGCGACGCTGGATACGATTGAACAATGCCCCTGCGACTTTGGCTGCCCCTCCTGCGTGCAATCGCCCAAATGCGGTAATAACAACGAGCCGTTGGACAAAAAAGGCGCGGCGGTGTTGCTGAAAGGATTGTTGGGGAAAAAGCAATTTCACCCCAATTGACGCCGCGCGCATTTTGCATACAATCCCCCCACATCAACCGTATGGCAACCCTGTCCGATTCCCTCACCAAATTATCCGGCACGCACGGCACGTCGGGACACGAAGACGCCGTTCGCGCCCTCATCGTTCGCGAGTTCAAAAAACTCACGGATACGGTGGAAATCACCCCACTCGGTTCCGTCATTGGCATCCAACGCGCCGCGTCCGCCGCGCCGCGTAAACGTTCCCGTCGCGCGCAAACGTCCCGCGCGCCGCGCCTGCTCGTCGAAGCGCACATGGACGAAATCGGTCTGATAGTGACCGAAATTCAGGACGGCTTTATTCGTTTCGAGGACATTGGGCATTGGGACCCGCGCGTCTTGCCTTCGCAAAATGTTCTGGTGCACGGGCGCAAGACACTGCCCGGCGTCATTGGCGCGCGCCCACCGCATGTTCTCACTGCCGACGAACGCAAACGCTCCCTCCCGCTGACGGAATTGTTTATTGACACGGGCATGACCGACGCGCGCGTCCGCGAACTCGTCAGCCCCGGCGACATGATAACGCTCGACCGCGCCGTCATCCCATTGCAAAACGAAATGGTTGCGGGCAAAGCATTCGACGACCGCGCCGGACTCGCCGCGCTGCTGGAATTCTTGCGCCAGATGCAGAACGTTCCGCACGCGTGGGACATTTACGCCGTCGCCAACATGAACGAAGAAGACAGCGCGGTGTATGTGGGCGCGCAGACCGCCGCGTATGCCATTCAACCGCAGTTGGCAATTTGTCTTGACGTGACGCACGCGCAGCAAGTCGGACTGAGCGACGACGCGCTGCCGCACGTGGGTCAAGGTCCGTGCATTGCGCGCGGCGCGAACGTGCACCCGTTCGTCTTTGAAAAATTGCGCCAAGCCGCGCTGCGCGAATCCATTCCGCATCACGTCACGGTCTATGGCGACGACACCGAAACGAATGCGTGGATCATGCAAGTGACCGGCGACGGCATTCCGACCGGACTCGTCGAAATTCCTTTGCGGTACATGCATTCCTCGGTCGAAACCATCGCGCTGCCCGATGTGGCGCGCGTCGCGGAATTATTGCGCGTGTTTGCATCAAATCTGAACGCCGACGACGCGCGCGCGTTACAGGGCGAATCGTTCACGCGCGCGCCCAAACGCGCGCCGCGCGTCGCGCGCCCAACCAAATCGCGCCGCGCCAAACGGAAACGTTGAACCATGTTATTGGAAAAATTATCCAACGCGCGCGGCGCGTCCGGCGATGAAGGCGCGGTGCGCGCTATCATTACCGCGCATTTGCAAAAATACGCGGACGAATATCGCGTGGACGCATTGGGCAATGTTCTCGCCCTTAAACGCGCGTCGCAGCGCGGCGCGCCGCGCAACCCGCGCCGGGTCATGGTCGCCGCGCACATGGACGAAGTCGGTTTCCTCGTCACGCACATTGACCGCGACGGCATGTTGCAGTTTGAAAAAATCGGCGGCATTGACGACCGGATTCTGC
>CAZXYP010000037.1:0-21742 GCA_964644955.1 uncultured Anaerolineales bacterium
ATAGATTTGAACCGCGTCATGGTGCAGCGCGGCGCATCCAATTTTGACCAACAGCACGCGGGACAAACGGCGCAGGAATCGTTTCAACTCGCGTTGGACTCGGCAAGCGGCGGCGGACCCATCGCGCTGGAAAATTTGTATCGCACGGGGTCGGTCGTCAACACATATATTCTGGAGCATTGGAGCGAATGGGAAAAGGGCGTGCCGAATTTGCCATGAGGTATTGGGGCGATTAAAATCGCGGCAACATATTGCCAAGCCGACCTGCGTCGGCTTGAATCCAAATTCGACGCAGGTCGAATTCGCCATATGTTGTGGCGAATTCATTCGCCCAAAGGGGGAAAAAAATGCGCGAACCTTATACCCAACTCTATGTTCACCTCGTCTGGGCAACGTGGGACCGCTTGCCGCTCATCACCCCGGATATTGAGCCACGCCTGTACGGACACATTATCAGAAAATGCCGCGAACTCAAATGTGTGCCAATTCGCATCAGCGGCATTGAGAACCACACACATCTGCTGGTACGACTGCATACGACGATTGCAGTGGCAACGCTTGTCAAAGAGGTTAAAGGCGCCTCTTCGCATTTGATGACGCACGAAATTGCGCCAGACGATTTTTTCAAATGGCAGGGTGCGTATGGCGCATTTACTGTTCGTAAGGCAGAGGTCCCACAAATCCACGAATATATTGCGAATCAAAAACAACACCATCGTGATAATTCGCTGTGGGATGAGTTCGAGAAAACGGAAATCGCAGACGAGCAAGAGCTGGCAATCGAAGCGGATTTAATAGAATTGGTAATGGGCGATTGAAATCGCGGCAACACATTGCCAAGCCGACCTCCGTCGGCTCTCCCAAATTCGACGCAGGTCGAATTTGCCATCCGTTGCCGCGAATTTATTCGCCCCGACTACCACAACTCGCGCAAAAATCTCCCCATCTCTTGTTCCGAAACCTTGCGCGGATTGTTTTGCACGGTCTTGCTCTGCGTCGCCAATTGCGTCACCAATGCCAAATCTTGTTCGCGCACGCCTACATCGCGCAACCGCGTCGGCAATTGCATGTGTTGAATCCACAACGCAACACGCTTCCCCAATTCGCGCGCGGCAAGTTCATCGCTTTCGGCGTCAATGCCAATCCCGCGCGCGAGCTGCGCCAATTCCGCCGCGCACAGCTCCACGTTGAAACGAATCGCGTGCGGCAGCACAATCGCGTTCGCCATCCCGTGCGGAAGGTTCAACGTCCCGCCCAATACATGGCACACGCCGTGATGCAAACCCATCGCCACATTGCCCAACGCAACGCCCGCCAAATATGCGCCTTGCAGCATTTCACTGCGCGCCTGCAAATCCGCGCCATGTTCCACACAGCGCGGCAGCGCGTGATAAATCATGCGCGCGCCGGACAGCGCCGCCGCGCTCGACAGCGGATTGCGTGTAATCGAATATGCCGCTTCGACGCAGTGCGCGAACGCGTTGACGCCCGTTGATGCCGTCAAGTCGCGCGGCACATCCAGCGTGAGCAGCGCGTCATACAACACCACGCGCGGCACGATGCGCGCGTCGTTCACCGTTTCCTTGCGCGCAACCCCGTCGCGTTCGCGCGTCACGCCAAAGACCGGCGTCATTTCCGAACCCGCATAGGTGGTCGGAATCGCGATAATTGCAAGCGTAGAGACCGGAGACCGAAGAGTGTGGGCAGTTGCTTTGGCGACGCCGATTGCACTGCCGCCGCCGAGCACAATCAAGACGTCTGCATTTGTTTCGCGCGCGAGCTGCGTAGTGGTGTCCACATTGCTTTGCGGCACATGCGGCTGTGTCGCGTCAAACACCGCGACCAATTTTGCGCCGAGTAAATTTTGCAGCCGCGCGACATTGCCGTTGGCGCGTTGACTGCGCGTCGTCACCAACAACGCGCGCGCAAAATCGTTTTGCGCCAATACATCGGCAATTTTTTCTACCACGCCCGCGCCGAATATCACTTGCTGTGGAAACGTGTTGTACGTAAATGCTTTATTCATATCTTGCTCGCGTATCGCCTATCGCGTATTGCGTATCGCGTATCGCAAATCACTGAATCTCCCAATCCCTTGTCGTTCCAATCGCTAGTCTCCAGTCTCTAACCTTTTCACCATCCCGCGCACAAATTCGATTTCGTCCAGATTCACCGTATGGTCCATCATGGGATACAAACGCATTGTCACATCCGCGCCCATCCGTTCAAAAATCTCGGCGGTCTCGATGACGCGCTCCTTGGGAATGTGAAAATCCACATCACTGCATCCGAGAAATACCGGCGTCCGCGCAAAGGAACCCGAATAATTGCGCGGCGTGCTGTCGGGTCCGATCAAGCCGCCGCTCAAACCAACAATGCCGCCGTACTTTTGCGCGTGCCGCGCCGCATATTCCAACGCCAAACACGCACCCTGCGAAAAGCCCAACAGGATGATGCGCTCGGGCGGAATTTTCGCGTCAATGATTTTTTGCACGACGCGTTCCAGCATCAACAGCGCCGACGACAAAAACGGTTCGTTGCGTTCCATCGGTTCCAAAAAGCGATACGGATACCACGTTGCATTTGCGGCTTGCGGCGCGAGAAATGCAAAATTTTTTACGGCGCCCAATTCGCGCGCGAGTGACAAAATATCTTGCGCCGACGCGCCGCGCCCGTGAAGCATCACCATCGCGGCGTTCGCTTGTTCCGGCGGCGCGCTGTAATGCAAAATCGGCTGCGCGCCATGTGGGTCAGAAATCTTCATGTTTCCTCTTGAATCTTTATACGGGCGCAAGCGGTTGATGCGGCGCGGGCGGCAGTTCCACCTGAATCGCGTCACCGGGTTTGATAACGCCATCACGCAGCACAATGCCCATCACGCCCGCCTTGCGTATCAAATTTCCATCCGCGTCGCGGTCCAACACTGCTTGCATCAAACCCGGTTGAATCCCGTCCAACTGCGCGCACGGATTCCGCAGTCCCGTGATTTCGACCATTGCGCTCGCGCCCAAATGCAAACGCGTGCCTGTTGGCAAACCCAACAAATCAATTCCGCGCGTCGTGATATTTTCGCCCATCTGTCCCGGCGCGACGACAAAACCTTTTGCGCGCAACTCGTCGTGCAATTCGGAATGGATCAAATGCACCTGCCGTAAATTCGGCTGGTTCGGGTCGCGCGCCACGCGCGAACGATGTTTCACCGTTGCGCCGGAATGAGCATCGCCCTGCACGCCCAAACCCGTCACCAAAAAAATTTCCGCTTGACTCGGTTTCGCCATCGTATGTGCGGCGCTCAAACTCACTGCCGTGATGATACCATTGCTTGATATGTCCATGCGTCGAGTATAAATTTCTTTTGGGCGCGCGTCAATGAAAATTGTTGCAAACGTGACGCAGTACATCACAGGTTAGGGGTTGGGACACAGATTTCACAGATGTCACAGAAAAAAAACAATTAGAATCTGTGTGTTCTGTGTCATCTGTGTCCAAAATTGTGATGTACTGTTTCACAGCACATCACAAATCTTGAATTTGGACGCAGATAAACGCGGATGAACGCGGAAATTGAAACCTGTTTTTGTAGTTTCCGCGTTTATCTTTTTCTTTCCACGTCCAAAAATGTGATGTACTGTGACAGGTCTTTGGAGACCTGTCACGTTTGCAGTACAATATCCTTTATGCAAAATCATTCCGCACCGCAGTTGTACGAGATTGTGCGTCCGACCACGCTGCTCGAAATGCCGCGCCTTTCGGAACGACTCGGCGCGCACGTCATTCTCGCGTCGGAAACATTTCAACACACCGGCAGTTTTAAATTTCGCGCCGCGTACCATCTCGCGCGCAATGTGCCGCAGCAAACAATCATCACCGCGTCGTCGGGCAATTACGGACAGGCGCTGGCGTACGCGTGCAAATTATTGAACAAACAAGCGATTGTGGTCATGCCCAACACAACCGCGCAAGTGAAAATTGATGCCGTGCGCGAATTTGGCGCGGTCGCGGATTTGATTGACGTGAATGTTATTAGCCGCGCCGCGCGCGTTGCCGAACTCGCGGCAGAACATCCCGACGCGTATGTGGCAAGCGCGTACGACGACCCGTTGGTGATTGCGGGCAACGCGAGTTTGGGCGCGGAATTGGCGCGCGTGACGCCCACGTTCGATTTTATTCTCGCGCCGATTGGCGGCGGCGGTTTGTCGTCGGGAATTATTTCGGGCTTGCGCGCGAATGGAAATCAAACACCTGTTGTCGGCGCAGAACCGGTGTTGGGCAATGATGCCGCGCGTTCGTTGCGCGCGGGCGAAATTGTGGCGAATGAGCGCGAGCCGCAAACGATTGCGGATGGCGCGCGCACAGTCAGCGTCGGCAAACACAATTGGGCGATATTGCGCGACGGTATTCATTCCATTATTGAAGTTCCCGATGACCATATCGCGCGAGCGGTGCGTTTGCTCTTTACGTTCGCGAATCTCAAAGCGGAACCGACGGGCGCGTTGACGATTGGCGCGGTGTTGACGCAGCCGGAATTTTTCCAAAACAAACGCGTGTGCTGTGTAATTAGCGGCGGCAATGTGGACGCGCGCGTGTATGCGGAAATTTTGGCGGGCAAACCGTGAATTCTTTCTGCATCGCGACAACGTAAGCTGTATGTGTGCCAAGTCACATACACACACTGTGAGGGAAATGAAAATGGAAAAAATCTCAAGACCAATTCAAGACATTATCGAGCCGCAAATGGTCGTCGAAGGCGCGGGCGTGTTACTGCGTCGTTCGTTCGGACCGCACACGAGCAATTTGTTTGACCCGTTTTTATTGTTTGACCATTTTGCGTTTAACAAACCGCGTGAAGGACAACCCGTCGGATTTCCCACGCATCCGCATCGCGGCATCGAAACCGTCACGTACATGCTCGACGGCAACGTGCGCCACCGTGACAGTCTTGGCAACACGGGCGTCATTGGTCCCGGCGATGTGCAGTGGATGACGAGTGGGCGCGGCATCCTGCATGAAGAAATGCCGCGTCGCGGACCGACCGGCGCCATTAACGGTTTTCAATTGTGGGTGAATTTACCTGCCGCGCAAAAAATGAGCGCGCCGCGTTATCAAGAAGTTACGTCAAGCACCATTCCAACGGTCGAACAAAACGGCGTCACCGTGCGCGTGGTTGCGGGCGAATACGCGGGCGTGCAAGGTCCCGTCACCGAAATCGCCGCGCAACCGTTGTATATGGATGTAACGCTCGCGCCGAATACAAATTTTGAATTGGCAACGCCGCGCGGACATTTTGTCATCGCGTATGTGTTTGAAGGACAAGGCGCGTTCGGCGTGGACGAGGCGGGCGAAGGCGAATGGATTCCCGCCGTGCACATGCTCGTATTTGAAGACGGCGACAGCGTGCGCGTGCAAACGGGCAGCGAGTCGCATGTGCGTTTCATGTTAATGGCAGGCGCGCCGTTCCGCGAACCGATTTTTCCGTATGGACCGTTTGTCATGAACACGCGCGAAGAAATCGTGCAAACGCTGGCGGAAATTCGCGCGGGCACATTCGTGCCGAGCGTGCCGGAAAGTTTATCGCGCGTAGAATAAATTCATCCCACGCGTATTGCGAATGCAAAAACAAAAAAACCGACTGCCGGGATTTTGGCGGTCGGTTTTGCTTTATGCTGTTTTCGGTTCAATCAAATCCCACTTGTTGCCGTACAAGTCTTCAAACACCACAACCGTGCCGTACGCTTCGTGGCGCGGCGCTTCGGTGAAACGAACACCGTGCGCCTGCATGTGATTGTAATCGTCCCAAAAATCGCGCGTGTGCAAAAATAAAAATACGCGCCCGCCCGTTTGATTGCCCACGTGCGCGAGCTGTTCGGGTGTCGTTGCTTGTGCGAGCAGCAGTGATGCGCCGTTGGAATCGGGCGGCGCGACGACGACCCAGCGTTTGCCTTCGCCCTGCGGCGTATCCTCGATTAAACGAAAACGCAGCGCGTTTGTAAAAAATTCTATCGCTTTATCATAGTCGCGCACGACGAGTGTGACAAGGGGAATGGAGTGCGACATTGTGCTATGCTTTTTTCCATTCCGGCGCTTTCACAGGACGCAGCACGCTTTCGATTTCCGCGCGCTGCTCTTCCAGCCACGGCGGCAGTTTGAGATGCGTGCCGAGTTCGCTGACATTTTCATCAAACGCAAATCCGGGACCGAGCGTGGCGAGTTCGACAATGTGTCCGTCGGGGTCGTTGGTGTAAATGCTTTTGAAATAGATGCGGTCCATCACAGGCGACACGCGCAAACCCGCGCGCAATAATTTTTCGCGCCATTCCAACTGCGTCGCTTCATCCGCAACCGCAAGCGCAAAGTGATGTGTTTGTCCCGCGCCAAAACGCGCGCGCGGAACGCGTTGCGGGTCGCGCTCAAAGTACGTAATGAGCGTGCCGGGCTTGCCGTCACCCACGCCCCAATACCAATGCGCTTGCGTCGGGTCGTCAAAATTCGACGTCATTTTCACGCGGCGCATTCCCAAATGTTCGTCAAAAAATTCGTGCGTGCGGTTGATGTTCGCGCCGATGGCGGTGATGTGATGCATTCCATGTGCGAGCGCCATGTCCGCCGTGATTTCAGGAGCGGGTTCGCTCCACGTCGTCGCGCGAATTTTCTCCTCATCGCGATTCCGCACCACCATTTCGGGCGGCGGCGCGCGAAATTCCGTGCCGATTTTTTCTGCGTCTTCGTCGCGCGTCCAGCCGGGACCTTGCGTCGCAATTTCCACAATCGTGCCGTCGGGGTCGGTGAAATAAATCGAGACAAAATAATGCCGGTCGAGCGGACCGTCCACATGCAAACCCAAATCGGTGAGGCGGCGTTTCCATTTCAACAAACCATCGTAATCGTTCACCGCGAGCGCGTAATGATGCGTGCCGCCGATGCCCCAATTGCCGCGCGGCGCACCGCGCCATTCAAAAAACGTAATCGCCGAACCGGGGCGTCCTGTTTCGTCGCCAAAATACAAATGATAGCTTGACGGGTCATCAAAATTCACGGTGAGTTTCACCAGCCGCAAACCCAACACCTGCGTATAAAAATCAATCGTGCGCTGTGCGTCCGCGCACACAATCGTAATGTGATGCAAACCGAGAATGGACATTTATTACTCCTGAACTTGTTCCAAAAAACGCGAGTAGGTTTCAACCAGTTGCTGCTGCGGATTTTTGTAATACGCGTCCGCATCAAGCTCCAAACGCGCCCACGCGGGAATTTCTTGAACGTGCGGACGCGCCGCCGCGAATTTTTGGATTTCCAACGCGTGTGGTTTCAACGAACCATCGGGACGCACCAAACCGAAAAAGCGTTCGTGACGCGCCTCATCGCACGGCGGGCGATTCCACAATTCCGCAACGTAATCGGCAAAACACCACAACAGCGCGCCCGTGACGCCGATGCCGTGCAAATTTCTTAAGGTTGCGGCAACATATTCCGCCAACGCGTCTTCGGACGCCATGAATTGTTCGCGCGGCTTGCCGAAACTCGTCCATGTCCACGTTTGCGAATCCTCGCCGCGCGGCGCGGTGCAGCCGCCGAATTCTTGCATCAACACGGGTTTGCGGCACAACGCGTTTGTCACCGCGCATGTGTACGGCACAAACCACGCGTCGAGCGGAGCGCGCGCCCAACGCGCATACATCGGGTATGCGTGCATCACCGCGACATCGGTTTCGCCAAACACATCGTTCACGCGCAAACCGTTGTCCTGCAATAAACTGTCCGTGTGCAAGCCGCACGTTATCGGATGCGCGTCATCCGATTCGCGTATCACGTTTTTCATGTCGCGCACCCATGCGCGCCCAATCTCGTGCGTCGGCGGATGCGCAAACAAATCGGGTTCGTTGCCGAGATTCCACATCCAAATCGCGTCATGTTGTTTCAACGCGCCGACAACCGTCCGCAGTACAAGTTTTTCCGCGCGCAGCGCGCTTTCATCGGTGAACGGATTGCGATAACCGGAATGGACGACGCGCCCTTGTGTAACGACTTGATGCGTGAAATTCGCGCGCGGCGTACCGAGCAGCCAACGCGGCGCCCAATTCGGTCCGCTCATGTGTCCGGTAAAAAATGTGACGTCGAGTTTCAGCTGTGACGCGGTGGCAAGGTCGCACACAGTTTCCAAATGCGCGAGACATTCTTTTGAAACCGTATCGGGCGCGGGCTGAAAATCATCCCACAATAAAAAAATGCGGACGACATTCATTCCCAACGCGTGAATCAACGCGAATTCGTCGCGCACTTCGCCCGCGTCAAAATCCGACCACCAGTACATCGCCTTGCGGCGGGGCCAATAATTCACGCCGAGCGTAAAAGATTCACTCTGCATCGGTCGGTTTCCCCTGCGTGATAATCTCATAGTTGAGGCGAAACAAATCCACCACGCGCGGCACGTCCTGTTCGTCGCGAATGTAAAATGTGACCCAGCCCGTTTCGGGCAAAAGATGATGCAGTGACGCGCGTCCGTCCGCGACCAATTGTTCGCGTACACGCACCGAAAACGGCAAATCGGCTTGACGGCTGCCGTGCAAGTGCCCCAGTTCGCGATGCTTGACACGAAACTCGATGCCGCCAAAACGATGCGGCTCTGCCGTCACGCCGTCCCAACTCGAAACGGTTTCACGAATTTGTTCGGCAATAGTTGGCATCGTCATTGTTTGAGTAGTTTGAACGCATGCACGCGCGAACGGTGGACGCGCGCATAATCAATCCACAACAGCGCGAACGCCTCGAGCAAACGCGCCCGCGTCAGGTCGCCCGCGTCAATCACATTCCAACCAAATTCGCGCGCCAGGTCGCCGACAATTTTTTTCGCGTCCGCGTCGTTGCCCGCCACAAACAAATCGGGCGTGCCTTCACTGCGCTGCGGATGAATCATGATTTCAGCGCCAATCGTGTTGAACGCTTTAACCACGCGCGCCTTTGGCAGCCAAGACTGCACCATTTCACTGCCCGACGTTTTGCCGTCCAACGCCAGCTGCAATTGCCCGTTTTCAAAAACCAATGGATTGACGGTATCCACTACCACTTTGCCCGCGAAATGTTCCGGCGCAGCCAGACGCACCGCGTTCTCGGTCGCGCCATTTGCCCACGGCGTCGCCAAAACAATAACCTCATTCACGCGCGCCGCGTCCGCGAGCGTGCTCAATGCCACGTGCTGCGCCGCCGCCCAATCCCGCAGTTCCGCATTGTCCGGATTGCGTGTGCCAAGCGTGACCGTATGTCCGTTTGCGACAAAGCCGCGCGCCAATGTTTTTCCCACATTGCCCGAACCGATGATGCCAATCTGCATTTCATCACCTCAATTTTTCTAGTCTTTGATAACCGACACTTGCGGCGGCGTTTGTTCCTGGGTTGGCGTCGGCGCGGCGAGGTGCGGCGCGTTGGCGCTCCAGATGCGCAGCGCGGGTCGCACGATTAACATCAATGCGCCGCCCGCCACGAGCAGAATCCCGTTCAACAAAATCGCGATCGGCACGCCCAACCATTCCGCCACATACCCCACATACAACGCCGAGACGGGCTGCAAACCAAAACTGACCATGACAAACAAACTCACAATGCGCGCGCGCATGTCCTGCGGCGCCATCAATTGCGAAAGCCCCAACGACGTTGCAATCACCGCCGGCGCGCCAATCGAATACAACAAAATCGCCCCCATCGCGAGCGGCAAGCTTTGCATCTGCGAAAAAACCAAAATCCAAATGCCCATCCAAATCACCGCGCCCGCGAGAACCAAACCGGTGCGCCGCGCCGCTTGCACATATGGCAAAACAAAAATGACGCTAATGAGCGCGCCCGCGCCCGATGCCGCCAACAGCAAACCCAACGATTGCGCGTCGCCGCTCAACACTTTGGTCGCCACCGCAGGCATGATGTTCAACACCGACAAACCAAAAAACGTCACAAACACCACCAACACCAAAATATCTTGCAAGCGCGGCTGGGACTGGATGAAACGCAGCGCCAAGCCAAAATCGCTAAGCACGCTGTTGCGACTGTGACTGCGGACTTGCTGCGAACGCACCAACAACAGACTCACAATCACCGCGAGAAAACTCAAACCATTCAACCAAAACGCCGTCGCCGTGCCAACCGCCGTAATAATCAAACCTGCCAACGCCGGACCGAGAATACGACTCACTTGCAAAAACATGGCATTCAGATTCACGGCTTTGCGCACCAAATGCATCCCCGACAAATCACCAAGGAACGCTTGCTGCGCCGGAAAATCCAACGCGCCGACCACGCCCAATGCCAACGCCAAGACATACACTTGCCACAACTGCACCAGGTTGGTTTGCACCAAAAACGCGAGCGTGAACGCCAGCAGCATCGCAACCACTTGCGTCACAATCAACAACTTGCGGCGGTCAAAGCGGTCCGCAATCGCGCCGGCGAACGGTCCCAACAACAACAGCGGCAGCGCCGTGAACGCGGCGACAATGCCCAACGCCGCTTCCGAGCCGGACAATTCCCACACCACCCAACCTTGCGCGGTGGCTTGCAGCCACGTGCCGATGAGCGAAACCGCTTGTCCACTCAAATAGATGGCAAAGTTGCGCTGGCGCAGCGGTTCGAACGAACCGAAAAATGTTTGCAGAAAATTTCTATTCATAATGCTCTCATGCGCAAAGGTCTCCTTTCAATAACGCGCACCGCCCATCATACAACGCATTGGGGTTTTCGCGCAGTTCAATTTTTCAGGAAACAAAACGGGCTGCCGCTGCGCGCGACAACCCGTTTTTGCAAGCCCGCAGTCGCTTACGAATTTTGCAATTCGACGCGCACCAGCGGGTTGTGCCGCACGAATTCTTCCAACTGATTTTGCCGATTCCAGTTCGTGACCACACGCGTCAGAATTGCGCGCCGCGTTGGTTCATCCGTGACCGGCGTCGCGCGCGCGGGAATATCTGCCTGCGCGCTCTGTTTCAAATGAAGCGTAAATTCGGGATGCGCGACGAGGTTGGCATACCAATCGCGCTTGCCCGGCAGACCGCTGATGTACACCGTACCGTCGAAATAGTGAAACGCGATTTCGATTTTGTGCGGTTTCCCCGATTTCGCCCCGATGGTGGTTATGTCAATCAAACGGTCATGTTGTAACGCCTGTTCAATCCCGCTATCCATTTTGAATACTCCACAGAATGTCTTGCGTGCTTGCTTGATATTTGTACATTCAATCTGAAAAACGGGCTGACGCTCTTGCGCCCGCCCGTTTTCTCTTAGCCCCAGGCGCCGCCTTGAGCCATTTCCATCACCGGCAAATTTTCCCAACCGTTCGCGCGCAGATACTGTTCGTATGATTTGTACTGCGGAATCATTTTGCGAATCGCGGGAATGTCCGCCGTGTACGCTTCACCGCCAAAAAATTTTGCCATCGCGATTTGTTCGGGGTCCGGTGGTTTGTTCGGGTCCCACTGCGGCGGGATGAGATTCACCGGACGTCCGATGACTCGAGACAACATTGCAACGCGTTGTGCTTCGGTCAACTCGTCCGTTGCCAATTCGATTGTCTTGCCCAGATATTCGTCGCGGTTCGCAAATACGACCGCTGCCGCCGCACCGATATCGTCGGACGCAATCAACTGCAAAGTTTTTTCGGCGGGCAAGCCCCAACTGAAAAACATGCCGTTGGAAATTACCGCGCGCTGATAGTTTTCATTGTCCATAAACGCGACGGGGCGCAGAATCGTGTACGGCACGCCGAGCTGCTTGATGTAATTTTCGATTTCGAATTTGCTCGTAAAATGTGCTTGTCCTTCACCGCGATGCGCCGCGCCGACCGATGAGTACACCAAATGCTGCACCCCGGCCGCGTGTGCCGCGTCCGCGACATTTTTGCCCTGCCGCACTTCGCCTGCGTAGCCGACATCCGGCAGCCAAAAATTTTGCACGCTGAAAACGCCATAGGCGCCGCGAAACGCTTCGTTCAACGACGCCGGGTCATTCATGTCGCCTTGCGCCAATGCCGCGCCTTGTTGTGCCAACGCTTGCGCCGCGTCCTTGTGCGGGTCGCGCACCAACGCGCGCACCTGCCAGCCATTTTTCAAAAGATGCCGCGCCGTCGCGCCGCCTTGTTGTCCGGTCGCGCCGGTCACTACGATAGTTTGATTGCTCATGTCCCTCTCCCTTTGCACAGAATCTGATTTATGTTTCATTTACCTCGGTTTGAAAGCCAATCTGTTTGTGCGCGCTGTCGCAGAACGGTTTATCTGCCGACGCGCCACAGCGACACAAGCGCGCTTCGGTGCGCTGCGCCATGACCTGTCCAAACGCGTCGCGTAATTCAAACGCGCCCTCCAAACGCAGTGAACCGTTTGGGCGCGGCGTGATTCTCAAGGTTTGCTGCGGCGCGAGTTCGGCGGAGGCGTTCGTTTCCGGTTCGCGCACACCTTCGTCGCGGAATGGGATTTCGCGGTGCGAATTATCGCAAAACGGTTTGTTTTGGGATGCGCCGCAGCGACACAATGCCGCGCGCGTTTCTTTCAACACCGAACCGTCGGGCATCACAATTTCCAAAGTACCGGCAACATAGTACGGACCGTCACGCGAAACAAGTACGACGTTTTTCGCGCGCGGGCGTTCCGCTCCGCCGCCGTCTGCGCGTTCGTAATGCAGCGCGCCTGTCGGGCAATGTTCCACCGCGTCAACGATTTCTTGCACAGTTCCGTTTGCAACCTGCACCCACGGCTGTTCCCAAGTATTGAAAACACCCGGCGCGCGACGCAAACATTCCGCCACATGCAAACAGCGGCGCGGTTGATAAGTGACCGAAATTTCGGGTCGCGTATAGGTGCGCGCGTCCGATTTCATTTCATCCCTCCCTCGTCAGGACTGCGAAAATCTTGCAGCAAAAACCGCAGCGCATTCGGCAGACGCCGCGCCCACGCGCTCTCGGTGTGTTTGCCGCCGCGCTCATTCACATATTTCAAATGGCGCCGCATGCGATACCCCTTCGCGCGCAGCGCGTCATACAGCGGACGCGCGCTCGGTTCGTGCGTGCCATTGTCCAAATAGATACGTCCTTCATTCCACGCCGCATCCCGCGCGTACTGCACCATCGCGCCGTGATTGACAAAGAGCGAAGGGCTCATGGCGCCGCACAAACCAAAGATCTCGGGACGACTGAAAAACGCATACAACGAAATCAGTCCGCCCATCGAAGAGCCAAAGACACCCGTCGCGGCGTGTTCGGGACGCGTGCGAAAATTGCGGTCCATAAAGGGTTTCAATTTTTCGCAGAGGAACGCAACATGCTCCGCGCCGCGCCCCTGCCACTTGCCGGGGAACGGATTGTATTCCACCAAACGCTGTTCGCCGCCGTGACAGATGCCGACCACCATCGCTTCGTATCCTTCACAACTCAACGCTTCCATCGTTTCATCCACGCGCCAATCGTGTCCCGCGTACGCCGTCGCATCGTCAAACAAATTTTGTCCGTCGTGCATGTACATCACAGGATACCGTTTTTCGCTTGTCGCGTAGGACGGCGGCAGATAAATCAAAATGTCGCGTTTGGTTTCAAATTGCGGAATCCAGGCTTGCGGCACGATGCGCACATCGCCGCGCACCTGATGCGTGCGCGAATCATTTTTGACAAACTCCAGATACGGCAGGATTTCGGCGCGTTTTAACAAGTTGCCTTGCTTGTCGCGGATTTCCGTCATCACGTCGGCGCTCCTGTTTGCTCCGCTTGCACTTGATCTACCACTTGTTTCAAAACATGCAGCGGCTGCGCGCCGACCACCAGATATTTTTCCGCAAACACGAGCGCGGGCACGCCGTTCATGCCGTTTTCGTACGCGATTTGTTCATCCGTCAAAACGGCGCGTAAATACTGTTCATTTGCCATAATCTCTGCGACCGGCGTTTCGATGCCGACTTGATTCAAAAGTTCTTGCTGGATATTCGTATCGCTCACATCCAGCCCGCGCATCCAATACGCGTCCAAAGCAGCATCGTGAAATGGATTGCCTTTATCCTGCGCATCCGCAAATTTTTTCAATTGATGCAGTGTGCGCGTATGGATGCCAAAAGGTCCTTCCTGAATATCAATGCCGTAATCGCGTTTCACACGCGCGGCGAAAAGCGGACGATTCGCTTCGATGCGCGCGCGGTACTCTTGCGGAATCGGCGGCGAACCTTCGGGACGCAGTTCGAACGCGCGCCAGTGCAATGCAACAGGATGTGTTTCATCAAGCCGCTTGAGACTCAAGCCGGCCACAAAACACCACGGTCAGACAAAGTCCGACCAAACGTCAATGCGTATTCTGTCCAATCTCCGGTCTCCAATCTCCGGTTATCCACTACCGGTTTTCACCGTCAACACCATGCCGTTATGCGACGGGTCGCGGACGAGCAAACCCGCGTCGGTTTCCTCCAAGCGCAGTCCCACTTGCATTACGCGATTCGTGACGCGCGCCAATTCATCGCCGTTCGGAAGAATCACGGTAAAGTATTGCAGACCCGCCGCATCGGGAGGGGGGGGGGATGCGTTCGCGCTTTCCCACACGTTCATGCCCAAATGATGATGATAACCGCCCGCCGACAGAAACGCGGCGCTGCCCATATTTGCCATTTCGTCAAAACCGATAATGTCGCGATAAAACGCCGCGTCACGATTCACATTTGCGATTTTAAGATGCATGTGTCCCAATACCGTATCACGGTGCAAGCCCCGCCATACGTCGGTTTCGTTTTCCAATTCGCTCAATACGCCGCGCACATCAACGGGCAATGTGTCCATGACAAAATTGCCGTTCTTGTCGTACCACTCACTGCGCGGGCGGTCGCGATAGACTTCGATACCGTTGCCGTCAGGGTCGCTGAAATAAATCGCTTCGCTCACGATATGGTCGCCGAATCCGAGTTCGATGTCATGTTGAATAAAATTCCGCAGCGCGCGCGCCAATTCAAAACGTGAGGGCGTCAAAATGGCAAAGTGATACAAGCCCGTCGCGCGGCGCGGCATTTTGGCATCAGGATTTTCCACCAGCGCCAGTAAATCATTCGCGCCCGCGCCCAAATGCGCGACATTTTTTTCGGCGCGATGCACCTGCAAGCCCAGCACGTCTTGATAAAACGCCAGCGAACGTTTCAGACTTGGCACGACGAGCTGCACGTGACCGAGCCGCGTTGCGGCAGGAAGGGAAATAGGACGCACTTGGGGAACGGGAAATGACATTTGCATCGTGTGAGCTCTTTCCGGAAAGGACACGCGAGGTTGTTTATGTATAAACTATCCGGGCAAAAAAAAATCAACGGAATCAATCGTCCGGCAGCGCGCGGTCCAATTCGCCGAGCAAATCGAGCAGCTGCTTTTGTTTGGCGGACGACAGTCTGCCCAGCTGTTCATCAATCAGGCGGCTTTGCGCGGGCAGCACTTGGCGAATCAACGCTTTACCTTTTGCCGTGAGATACAGCATATACGCGCGCCGGTCTTGCGGGTCCGCGCGCCGTTCCACCAAACCTTGTTCCACCATGCGGTCCATCAAACCGCACACATTCCCTTTGGTGACGAGCAAGCGGTCGGCAAGTGTTTGCTGCGTGATGCCTTCTTGGCGATGCAATTGCGCCAACACATCAAACTGCGGCAGGGTTAAATTGTATTCCGCCAAATGCGCGGTCTCGCGCCGATGCACTTTGTGTTGAATGCGCAGCAGGTGCAGCCATGCCAGAACGGTTGGTCGAGTTTTTGCCATTGTGTTGCCCGTCTCAGATGGTTTAAGTATATACTATTTTGGGGATTTGTCAAAGGCGGCGAACTGCCATTGACTTGCAGATGCGATTGCCCTATACTCATACTTACATCATTCTGTCAGCACGGCTGGCGATACCGGCGCTGGCACACTATTCCACTGCTCGCCCCGACCCCCCAGGTCCCTGCTCGGTTCGTTCGTACAAGCTGCATTTCGAAAGCCAGACTTTAACAGGCACGACCGTCCGTAAGATACCTTTCGGACGGCTTTTTTACTGTTCCCAATTGAAAGGGGGAGAACTATGTTTGTTCACAACGAGGTAGGACGCACACGGATTTTTATACTGCTCGGCATTCTGGTAGTGCTGGCAGCCGTCATCGGGCTGCTTGTCTTGCCATTGCCCGCCCAGGCACGCGAGGTTCCCGCCGGAGCAGTCGCTTCACCGGATAATCCGCAGTTGTCGCCGCCCAACGCGCGGGCAGACTGTGACCGCCAGCGCTTTGATGAACTGCGGCAAGCCGCTCTGGGCACGCGTACGGATTGGGCTACGATTCTTACGCCCGAATCCTTTGCCGCACACGCGTCTGCCCGAGACGAATTTATCGCGTACGCCGCGCGCTGTTCCAAAAAACTCGGATTGAAAGCGCGCGAACAAATTGACAGCGTCCTGGGCGCAGTTTCACTCCCTCAGCGCAACAGCGAGCAGTCGCCGGAACAAGTCCCGTCAAAACCGGTCAAGCCGGGTTTTGAAAAATCAGGCGCTGAACTCGGACATGCGCCCTATGCGCCGCTGGCTTCGACCATCCTCACCTATCTTGACGATGACCCCGACCCCGTCATTGCCGGAGAAGAACTTTTCTACAATGTTTCCGTCTATAATCAGGGTCCCGACCCGGCAACCAATGTGGTTGTTAGTGGGACACTGCCGGCTACGCCAACGCTGACTTATCTTGGCGATGACCTTGTTGCCCCGCAGGGATGCGATGTGAGCAGTGCACCGAGTATCTCGTGCAGTTTGGGGGACCTCGCTGTTGGCGAGTATCGCAATTTTGTCATCAAGACCCGTATTAGCCCGGACGCGGTCAAGTCGGAAGCTGACGGAACGCAGGTCATTTCGTTCACTCTGGGAACTGCTGTCGAGACGACGTTTGTCCAAGATGAGGCGGACCTGCGGCTCAGCAAGTTTGTCGAGCCCGCTACCACCATCCGCGCCGGAGATACTTTCACCTACACCGTCTATGTGGACAATCTGGGACCGAGCTGGTCGCGGGGCGTAATCATCTCTGACACGTTGTTGAGCTCGGCGGCTGTCAGTATGCAATCGTGCGCCTTTTCGGTCTCGCAAGGCGACGGCGCCATCCAGCAGTTCACATGCACGACAGGTTCACTGGTCTCTACCCAATTCGGGACCGACATTGGCACGTTCAGCACGAACTTTATGTCGGCGTTGACCCCCAGCACCCAAGGACGGCTTAGGGCAAGCTTTCGTCTGGTTGCGAATGAGGACATGGACGTGACGAACACAGCACGCGTCTCGGCAAACACGACAGACCCGGACATGTCCAATAATTTTGCCACGACGTTCACAGACGTAACGGCAGTTTCTGACCTGAGTCTCACCAAGACCGCGAGCGGCGAAGAGCAGCAGGTCAATCAAGCCGGGTTAATGTTCAACAATGCCATCTTCGGGCAGGTGTTTCCGACAGCGCCCAACTACTTTGCCTCTACGCGCGTGACAGCGGGGCGCCGCATCCAATACATGCTCACGGTGCAGAACAACGGACCCTCTCCTGCCGAGAGCGTGGTGCTGTCCGACCGCCTCCCGCCGGGCGTCCAAATCTATCAGGGCAGTCTAAGCGTAACCAAAACACCTCCCGGTGGTTCATCCACGCCTATCACCCCGGCTCCCTGTCAGACGGGGACTCCGGGCGACCCGCTTGACCGGATGGAATGCACCCTTGGCACACTTTCGTCCGGCGATACCGCTCAAGTCATATTCGAAGTTATCACCGATGCAGATATACCGGCGGGAACTGTTTTGGAGAACGACGCCGTCGTTACGTCCAACACGTTTGACGACGACACCTCTGATAATTCTGCCTTTACGCAGAACACCGTGCTCGCCGCCGGCGACCTCAGCGTATCCAAAAGCGCGGTGGGCGAAATGGTCACTTCCTACGATTCGAACCTCAATCGCTTTATCGTTCAAGATTTAGCCAATCAGGTCAGCGCGGGAATGCTTTTGCGCTATACGATA
Organism: uncultured Anaerolineales bacterium; assembly: GCA_964644955.1. Lineage (GTDB taxonomy): Bacteria > Chloroflexota > Anaerolineae > UBA4142 > SHND01 > SHND01. The sequence continues at coordinate 17,992 of CAZXYP010000037.1, forward strand.
CAGGTGCAGAACGACGGACCGTCGGATTCACAGAATGTGACAATCCAGGATGCTCTGCCTGCCGCACCCACTCCGGGACCCCTTACCTTGGACCACGTGGAAGGAGCGACATGCTCACCATCCACGGTGGATGCGAACACGCTGTTCTGCAGCGTTGGCACGCTCCACGCCGGAGAGCGCAAAACGTTCCATGTCTATGTCAAGGTGGATCCGGCTGTGCCGGACAACACAATCCTGTCGAACACCGCCACCGCACTCCAAAGCGGAAGCAATACTGTCCCGCCGGGAGCGCCGCCTGCCATACCGGGATTGGAGCCCACGCGCGCATTGACCTGGGACCCACTCACCTCTGACAACAGCTCCAACAACACCACCACCGTCTTTGCCGTTGCTGATGTCGGGGTCGCCAAAAGTGTGACACCCGTCAAGGTGGACGCCGGTGAGCAAGTCAAGTACACCGTGACTGTCACCAACTTTGGACCTTCGCTGGCTGAGGATGTTGTGGTTACTGACATCCTGCCATTGGAAGCCGCATACGAGATTGACGACGCCGGCTGTTCGTTGACAGGCGTCGCGCCCGACACACTCGACTGCGATCTCGGCACACTCCAACCGGATGAGACGCGCACCATTCACATCTGGGCAAAAGTGGACGAGGGAACCGCGCCCGGGACCAAGTTGACCAACACTGCGGATGTCTCCAGCACAACCAACGACCTCAATACAACCAACAACACGGCAACCGCGGATAACTATGTCGAAACCGCGCCTGCCGACCTTGCCATCGCCAAGAGCGGTCCCGCGACCGCCGGCGCCGGCGAGACCATTACCTACACCATTGACATTATCAATAACGGCGCGGGGGATGCCCAAAATGTCGTCGTGCTTGACTATATGCACTCTGCCCTGCAGAGCTTTAGCTTTTCGCCCTCACAGGGCGCTTGCAACGCGGGGGTTGAGGGCGACCCGCTCCGTCCCGCGCGCTGCAATCTCGGCAACCTCGCCGCCGCCGCCGTCGCTTCCATCGAAGTGGTGGCACGCATCCGACCGACAGTGGTCGGGGATGTCAATGTCTTTAACGATGTCCAGATTAATGCCGACACACCCGACCCCGACATGGGCAACAACATTGATTCCGTTTTGACAAAGGCACAAAAATATTGCGGAACCCTGCCCACCAAGCCCATCTTGCTCTTGCCTGCCGATGGCGCGAACTCGCATCAAAAGCAGGTTGAGCTCGACTGGACCGACAGCGAATGCGCCATCAAGTATATCGTCGTCATCCGCCGGGATGCCCCGGACGGAGAATTGGTGATACGCAAGCGCGGCATCAAGGAATCGTACTACAAGACGGACCCGCTGACTGCTGTACACGACTATTACTGGTTCGTCAGACCGTGCAACGGCTTTAACTGCAAACCCAGGTCAGACACCTGGTACTTTAGCATACGGAAGCCGTAAAAAAAAAAGAAACAAAAAACGGGCGGAAGGTTACCTTCCGCCCGTTTTTCTTACAGGACAAGTTCTGCCTCCACCACCGACGGATCGTCGGGGTCGCGGCGCAGGACAAATCCCAATTTTTTGGAGACGGCTTGCATCGCGTGGTTTTCGGGTGAAATATACGCCGTGATGCGCTGCAATTTTTCATCGCGACCGATTTGCACGAGCAGTTTCAAAAATTCGGTGCCGAGTCCTTTGCCGTGAAACTCGTCAATAATGAGCATCGAGTATTCGCCGTCCTGCGTGCCAAAAATTTTCGACAGGCGTCCGACGCCGACAATCTCTTTCGCGCCGGTTGCGGGATTGGTATATTCGGCGACGAGCGCCATCTCACGGTCGTAATCGTTGTAGCAAATGCGCGCGAGCCGTTCGTGGGAAATGCGTTGGTCGAGCGCGAGCGGATGCAAATAGCGCAAATAGACGCTGCGTTCCGAAATGCGCTTGTGATATTCCACCATCCGCGGTTCGTCTTCGGGACGGATGGGACGAATCAAAAGCGGGATGCCGTCTTTGGTCATCCATTCCTTGACATATTTCAACGGATACGGACGAATCGCCAAACGCGGCAATTGTTCGCGCGTCGTTTCGGGTCCGTACAAAATCACACGCGCGTCGAGCGCGATACAGCGATTGCTTCCGCCTTCCACCTCGGGCGGCATCGCGAGCAGCGGGTTGATGTCAATTTCTCGAATCCAACGCTGTTCGACCACCAATTCGCTAAAGCGCACCAGCAGCTGCGCCATTTGTTCGAGATGGAACGGCACGCGTCCGCGCACGCCCAGCAGCGCTTTGTAGATTTTGGTTTGTTCCATCATGCGCCGCGCGAGCGTAGTGTTGAGCGGCGGCAAACCGAGCGCGCGGTCTTGAAACACTTCGACCAGTTGTCCGCCGAGTCCGAATAAAATCACCGGACCGAATTGCGCGTCGAGCGAACTGCCCACAATCAATTCGTACCCGTCGCCGAGTTTCAACATCGGCTGCACGGTGACGCCGCCAAAATCGGACGCGCTCGCTTTTACCGTGACGGCGGTTTTGATTTCCTCGAACGCGGCGCGCACCTCGTCGGCATTGCGCAAATTCAATTTCACGCCGCCCACGTCGGTCTTGTGCGTAATCGTATCGGAAAACAATTTCAACACGGCGGGGTAACCGATTTCATTCGCCGCTTGCACGGCTTGGTCTGAATTTTTTGCGATGCGCGTTTCGACGGTGGGAATGTCGTAGGCGGCAAGGAGTTGTTTCGATTCGTATTCGTTCAAAATCGTGCGCCCGTGTGCGCGCGCATTGTGAATAATTTCCGCCGCGTGCGCGCGGTCCGGGTCATTGGTATCCGCGTACGACGGTGTTTCGTACAACTGCTTGAGGTTTTCCGAATACTGCCACATGTAATTGAACATGCGCGCGGCGGTGTCGGGATAACCAAAGGTGGGAATGCCCGCGCGATTCAAAATCGTTTCGCCCGCTTCGACTTCGGTGCCGCCCATCCAACTTGCCAACACAGGTTTCCCCGGAATTTTCGCGTACGGTTTCAATTGCTCCGCCGTCATGGTCGGGTCGGTCATGGCTTGGGGCGTGAGAATGACGAGCAAGCCGTCACTGTGCGGGTCCTTGGCGGTGAGTTCCAAAGTTTTGGCGTAGCGTTCGGGACTCGCATCACCGAGAATATCCACAGGATTGTTGTGACTCCACGCAGCGGGGAGCAATTTATTCAGCGCCTCCATCGTCTCCGGCGAAATGGGGGTAAGTTGTCCCCCCCCCCCTACAAGCGCGTCGGTGGCGAGCACGCCGGGACCGCCCGCGTTGGTGAGAATCGTCAGATTGCGTCCTTGGGGGCGCGGCTGCTTGCCGAGCAGTTCTGCCGAGTAAAACAAATCGGAAATGGAATTGACGCGCAGCACGCCCGCGCGTTTGAACGCCACATCCAACACCGCATCGCTGCCCGTCAACGAACCCGTATGCGACGCGGCGGCATGCGCGGCGGCTTCGGTGCGTCCGGGTTTAATGACAATGATGGGTTTGGCGTACGCGACTTCACGCGCGGCGGATAGAAATGCGCGCGCATCGCCGATGGTTTCCATGTACATCACAATCGCATCGGTGCGCGGGTCATCGCCGAAATAATTGATGAGGTCACCCCAGCCGACATCGAGCATCGAACCGACGGAAACGAACGCGCTAAAGCCGACCTGTTCGCGGAAACTCCAATCGAGTACGCCCGTGAGCAGCGCGCCGCTTTGCGAGAGAAAGGCGA
>CAZXYP010000038.1:0-21712 GCA_964644955.1 uncultured Anaerolineales bacterium
AGCCGATGCATCACCTCCGCGCGAATCGCGTCATTGTCGCCGACGAAATCAAAACCCGCGACTTCGGTGCGTTCTGTCGGCGGGATGAATGCTTGCGCGTTCAGCAGATGCGGCTGTGACGAAAGCGTCATGCCCTCCGGCGCGGGAAATTGAAAACCGTCGCGATTGTCGAACGGGTCATTGGACAAGGCGCGAAAGCGCGAGTTCCACATGAGGTTGGGATAAAACGCAGTGTTGATGACAGACGGTGTGCGCCGCATGTTGCGCGGACCTGTGCGGTGCGGACCGACGATGCCATTGTTTTCGATGCCGATGGCAATGGATTGCGTATCGCCAAACCCGTTCGTCGGCGAATGACAACCGCCGCACGTATTGTCATTGTTCAAACCGGTGAGCGTGTCGAACCACAACAAGCGTCCGAGATTCGCCAGTTTCGGATTGAGCGAACGTCCGAGCCGCTGCTCCAATGTAGTTTCGACTCGTCCGGTGAAACCGTATTTTCGTAAAACGTGTACAAGTTCGAGGTCGGTGCTGTTGGCTGGCGCGCGGAGATTTTGCGCGTGCGCCAACGGCAGCAAGGAAACCCACAGCATCAAAATACCAAACAAGCCAACCGCCATGCCGACGCGTTCTTTATGCATGTCCCCCACCTCCCTTTGTCACAAGCAAGCTTGGCAGCGCGCGAGCCGGGTGCGCGCTGCCAAGACATTATTGCACAGTGAACGAACGAAACACAATCGAGGTTAGAGCGGATCGCATGTCAAGGGGTCGCCAATCGTCCACATCTGCTCCCAATTGTCATTGGGGGGCCACTCGCCGTCGGGCGGTGTGAACGTCCATTTCCAGTGGAACGCAACGGTATAGTCATTGTCGCCGTTGGTGTTGTCGAGAATGAACGTGTCCGTCATGTTGACCTTGATGGCTTCGGCGCCTTGCGGGTAAAGGTGCTGTGCTTGATTGGTATAGACAAAATTGTAGGTGCCGCCATTATTGTCGGTGGCAGTGCCATCAATGAAATCGTTGCTAATTTCAAGCGTCGAGCCATTTTTCCTGGGTTTGGTCGAAAGAACCTGAAAACGCTTTCCCGTGCCGTTCACTTCAAGCCCCGTCGGCAGCAACGAGCATGTATCCGCCGGAATGGTGAAATTCACGTCGCCCTTGACAATTTTGGTCGTGTATCCGCCCTCCGGCGCAGCCCAAGCCGACTGTGAAAGGAACGCGAGCGTAATCATCAACGCCCAAGCCATGACAACCAACAAACGTTTGTAACGCATCTCTCTCCTCTCTCGCGCGGGTGAATTGTTTCGAGCCACCCCCGAATTTGTCCCGCACGATGCGGCGATTAAAACATGGGCGCGTCTATTTTGCGTCTCACACCGATACAAACGCGCCCAAAAGACGAAAAAGATAGCGGTGCGTTATATTCCGCGCACATTTGTATCGGAAAAGCGCGCGCAAGAGGCGCGAGCGGTGCTATACTCGGCGGCGTCAAGTGACGCTGCTTGTACTTGAACGAGGAGGATGCCATGCTTCAGGTTCGGCTTCTCGGTCAATTTGATGTGCGCGCAGACGGCAAGCGCGTACTGATTTCCTCTCGCGCGGGGCAATCGCTCTTTGCCCTGCTCATTCTCCATGCCGGAACGGAACACCGCCGCGAAAAACTCGCGGGCATGTTGTGTCCCGACAGTTCGGACGAAACCGCGCGCAAAAATCTCCGTTAGGAATTGTGGCGCATCCGCAAAGCCATCTCGGTCGCGTTCCCCAACAATGTCGGCTATCTCACCGCCGACGAATACGCGGTAACGTTTAATGCCCAAGCCGCGCATTGGCTCGACGTCGCGCAATTGGAACGCGCGCCCGCGCCCGGCGAGTCGGACGGCGAACGCATTGCGCGCGTGGCGCTGTATCAAGGCGAACTGCTGCCCGGTTTTTATGACGATTGGGTTGCGCCCGAACGCGACCGCGTCCAAGCCGTTTATGAAACGCGCATGCGCGAATTGATGGAGCATTTGCTTGCGGCGCATCAATGGCAAACGGCAGTGACGTGGGCAGAAAAATGGATCGCCTTGGGACAAACACCCGAAGCCGCGTATCGCGCATTGATGGTGGCGTATGCCTCACTCGGCGACCGCGCGCAAGCCGCCGCCGCATACGAACGCTGCGCGCAAGCTTTGCACAATGAATTGGGCGTCGAACCCTCCGACGAAACGCGCGCGTTGTATGAACAATTGCGACGCGGCGATGTCGTGACGCGGATTGATTTGAACGCGCCGCGACTGGTGGGCGGCAGCAAACCGTTGTTGTACGACGAACCGCCCGCACCGGGCGAACCGCCGTTCAAGGGTTTGGAATTTTTCGACGAGCAAGACGCGAATTTATTTTTCGGACGCGAGCAATTGATTGAAAAATTGGCAGACGAAATTCGCGCGCAAAAATTTCTCGCCGTCGTCGTCGGCGCATCGGGCAGCGGCAAATCGTCGGTCGTGCGCGCGGGACTCGTACCAGCATTACGAAATCAAGACGGGAGATTAGAGACTGGAGACTGGAGACTGAATACTGGCAACTGGCGAATTTTTGTAATGACGCCGACCGCCCATCCATTGGAAGCGTTGGCGACGGCGTTGACGCGCGAGGAATCCTTGACCGTGACCGCGCAATTCATGGACGACCTCGCGCGCGAGCCGCGTTCGCTCCGACTGTGGCTGACGCGCGTAATGGGAGACTGGAGACTGGAGACTCATTCTCAATCTCTAGTCTCTAATCTCCGCTTTCTCCTCGTCGTTGACCAATTCGAAGAACTCTTTACGTTGTGTCGCGACGATTTGGAACGCGAACAGTTTATTGACAATCTTGTAAATGCATTGAATCAGTCTCCAGTCTCCAATCTCCAGTCTCCAAGTCTCACACTGGTATTGACAATTCGCGCGGACTTTTACGCCCATCTCGCGCAATATCCCGAACTGCGCGACCTTGTAGCAAAACAGCAAGAATACATCGGACCGATGAATACGGACGAGCTGCGGCGCGCGATTGAAAAGCCCGCGCTCGAAAATGGTTGGGAATTTGAACCCGGACTCGTGGATTTGATTTTGCGCGATGTGGGCGATGAACCCGGCGCGCTGCCCTTGCTTTCGCACGCATTGTTGGAAACATGGAAACGGCGCAGCGGGCATTTGATGACATTGAAAGGGTATCACGATGCGGGCGGCGTGCGCGGCGCGATTGCGCATACGGCGGAATCTACCTATCAGCAATTGACGCCCGAACAGCAAAACATTGCGCGCAATATCTTTGTGCGCTTGACGGAATTGGGGGAAGGGACAGAGGATACGCGGCGGAGGGCGGAGATTGGAGAACTGGAGACCGGAGATTTTGACCGCGCGCAAGTGAGACATGTTTTGACATTGTTGGCGGACGCGCGTTTGATTACAACGAGCGAACATACCGCCGAAGTCGCGCACGAGGCGTTGATACGCGAATGGGCGCGTTTGCGCGAATGGTTGAACGAGGACCGCGAAGGATTGAAACTACACCGCAATCTTACCGAAGCCGCGCACGAATGGGAATTGATGGAACGCGATGCAAGCATGTTGTATCGCGGCGCGCGTTTGGCGGCGGCATTGGAATTTGCGAGTGTGAATCCGGGTGTGTTGAACGCGAACGAACGCGCGTTTTTGGAAGCGTCGGAGGAAAGGGAAATAAAGGAAATAAGGGAAAGGGAAGAACAGCAGCAACGCGAATTACTCGCAGCACAAAGGTTGGCGGCGGAACAGCAAGCGCGCATTGAGGAATCGAATCGCGCGAATAAACGTTTGCGGCAGCGCGCGGTCTTTCTTGCGGGGGTTGTCGTTATCGCGCTCCTCGCAGCAAGCGCGGCGTTACTCTTTTTGACGCAATCGAACGCGAATTTACAAACGGCGGATGAGCAGGAACGTACTGCCACTTCGCGCGAACTCGCCGCGAACGCGATTGCGAATTTAGAGGTTGACCCCGAACGCAGTATTTTGCTCGCGCTGCAAGCGGTTGATACGACGCGTAAAGTGGATGGGACGGTCTTGCGCGAAGCGGAAGAAGCACTGCATCGCGCAGTGGGAACTTCGCGCATTGTGCATACGATTACGGGGATTACGAACCCAAATCAAATCGCATACAGTCCTGATGGTGCACGACTTGCCATCCGTGGAAAGGGAGTGATAAAGATTTTTGACACATCAACTACGGACGAAATCGTCACAATTGCCATCACACCCGGTTACTCTGACCATATTGCATTCAGTCCCGATGGCAAACAACTTGTGACAGTTGATGCTCCCGAAGAAGACAGTATCATCTTGAAGGTTTTTGACACTCAAACAGGCGCAACGCGTCGCTCTGTTCAACTTCCCGTTTCACGCAAGGATTGGACATACAGCGCATACAGTCAAGATTGGAAACGTGTTGCCGTTGGTTTGGGCGATGGCACAACCAAAGTATTTGATATGCAAACGGGCAAAGAGTTGATATCACAGAAGGGACACACTGACATGATTGAGGACGTTGCATATAGTCCGGATGGAACACGAATTGTAACTGCCAGTGATGACCATACAGCAAAAATTTGGGATGCCAATAGCGGAAAAGAATTACTTGATTTGAAAGGGCACACAGGGAAAATCTTCAAAGTTAGTATTAGTGCAGATGGATCTCGCATTGCGACGGCAAGTGAAGACAATACCGCGAAGATATGGGACTCAAAGTCTGGAGCACAATCGTTAACTCTAGCAGGCCATAATGATTGGGTTCTGAAGGCCATTTTTAGCGGCGATAATTCACGAATCGCTACGATAAGTCAAGATGGCAATGCCAAAGTATGGGATGCTGAAACGGGAAAGGAATTGATAACCTTGACTGAATCGAGTACATCCTCGAAGGAGCTCGCGTTCAATGCTCAAGGGACTCGGCTCGCAACAACCGCCGCAAATGGAATTGTGAAAATATGGGATCTCTCAGCGGGACATGAAGTCTTCACTATACCTACGGATGGTCCGCTTTCGACACTGTTCTGGGCAAAAGGAACGGTAGTTTATAGCCCGGATGGAAAATATCTTGCAGCGGGATTTCGTGACGGAAACGTAAAAATTTGGCATGCCGTGTCAGGGCAAGAATACATGACGCTCAAAGGTCACACGGACGGAGTTAATATCATTGCCTTTAACCAAGACAGCTCATTTTTGGTAACTGCAAGCTCCGACCAGACCGCGAAGGTATGGAATGTCGCTACGGGAAATGTGATAACTACGCTGAGTGGACATAAAGATACTATACCCGCGGTTGCCATTAGTCCCGACAGTAGAAGAGTTGCCACGGCAAGCCAAGATAACACGGTCAATCTTTGGGATCTTGCGACTGGAAAAGTCTTGGCAACTTTTGCAAATTCAACCGCTCAGAACGGAACTGCATTGGGTGTCGCGTTTAGTCCGGATGGGTCGCATTTGATGACGAGTTTTAGTGACGGAAGTTTGTCAAGCTGGGACATTGATACAGGCAAAGCAATCTATACCATTTTCCCTGAGGGAGGCGTCGGTGTGATGAACATCGCCTACAGTCCCGATGGATCAAGATTGGCTTTGGCAGGTGATATTCTACCGTCAATAGTAGTAGATGCCACGACTGGTGATAAAATTTTTACATTAGGGAATGTTGGCATCAATGCACGTCAAATTGCCTACAGCCGAGACGGAAAACTCATTGCAACTGCTCACGTTGACGGCACTGCAAGTTTGTGGGATGCAGCGACAGGTAAAGAGATACTGACTCTTTACAGCAGTCCGATTTTCAAGCAAGGAGTCGCCTTTAGTCCAGATGGAACGCGCCTGGCGCTTGCCAGTGACGAAGATATCCGGGTGTTTTACTTACATGTCGAAGATTTAATCACACTCGCCAAAACACGCGTGACGCGTGCCTTGACGCAAGAAGAATGTCAGAAATATCTGCATTTGGAGAAATGTCCGCAGTAGTCCATGTGACCATCGAATTAAATTCGACGGCAAAACAAGGCGGTCAAAAAAACAAAGCAAAAAAACGAAATATTGTTCAGTACGCTTTGTTTTTTCGCGCGCTATGTTCAGGCGTCGAATTCGATTCGATGATGCCACGCGCACATTCGTGTTTGACGCTGGTTTGAGCGGGTGGTATAGTTTATCAAGTTAGAAAAAGGAAAGGAATGGGATGAGTATGTCAACCGCAATGATGACCGTGGTTCAAATGTTGGAATCGTTGCCGGACCCTGTGCAAAATCAGGTTGTCGAGCATCTGCGCGAGTACCTCCTCGACCTGCAAGATGAAATGGAATGGGACACGCAATTCAATCAAACACAAGACCAACTCGCGGAAGCATCGCGACGAGCCAAGTCGGAGATTGCGCAAGGCAAAGCAGAGCCATTGGATTTCGACCGTTTATGAAATCTGCGACATTGCCATCGTTCTGGTCTGCGTATGCTGCGCTTTCCCGCGACCTCAGGCAGAGCGCAAGAAAGGCGTTTCGGCTGTGGTCAGAGAATCCTTATCATCCTTCACTGCAATTCAAATGCATCAATCGAGAGGAAAATGCGTGGTCGGTGCGAGTAACGCGCGGCGTTCGTGCAGTGGGTACAATGGAAGGGGATACGGTCACGTGGTTCTGGATTGGTGGTCATGACAAATACGAAAAGTTTTTTTCGTGAGAGGCGCCTCAACCCACGAACACGGACGAGCTGTGCCAATGCGCGCATTGTTTGCAGATGTAGGCAGATTGGGAGGTGTAATCAACTATGAGTACAGTGCTTGAAATTGAACAAGCGGTTACGCGCTTGTCGGAACAGGACCTGGAAAAGTTCCGCGAATGGTTTGCAGAATATGATGGCAGGTTGTGGGACGAACAGTTTGAGCGCGCCGCGATCTCAGGAAGACTGGACAAGTTGGCGAATCAAGCTGTCGCCGACTTTCGCGCGGGCAAGTACAAGGAACTGTGAGACACTTTACCGCGCCAACGTTTTGGGAAATGTATGACAGATTGCCGGCATCTATCCAAGAGTTGGCAGACAAGAACTATGACCTTCTCAAAACGAATCCTCGACACCCTTCGCTACAATTAAAAAAGGTAGGCAGGTACTGGTCTGTGCGCGTGGGAATCCATTACCGCGCCGTAGCAGTCCAAATCGAGGAAGGGTTGCTTTGGTTTTGGATTGGCACGCACGCAGAATTTGATAAGGAGTTTGCCTGATACACGCGGTGTGACAAAAACACCCGCATCTGGCAGCGTATCCACAAGAATAAAAACAAACCGCCGAGTGAAATTCACTCGGCGGTTTTATTTAATCATCCGAAACCCCATCACGCGAAAATGGTCGTCATACGTAAAGACATCGGTGATGCCGCGCTGTTTCATCACCGCGAAACTCACGGCGTCGGCGTAACTGAAAGTTTGGTCATCGTATTGGCGGAGAATCACTTCGGCTTGAAGTTCGAGTTCCTCGTTAGATGGAATTCGTACCAAGCGGGCACTGTTATGCGTTTCGTTTAAATACTGCATTGCAACCGCATGTCCCATCCGCTTACGAATCAAAATATACGCCTCTGCGATTACCAAGTTCGTCGTTACAAAAACTTGATACTTTTTCAATAGACGCGGAAAAAGCTCAACCGCTTCATGATGGTGATTGTCGGACGGCTCCAAAATCGCGAACCATGCGCCGGCATCTATGAAAAGTTCTTGCATAGTTGCTACTTTTGCCCTCCGTTGTTCTGGCGAGTTTTACGCCGAGGACTTGTTTTTCGTTTGGTGCGATGCGCCTGCTTTTTGCGCCGAGTTGAGGGCTGACTCTCCGCCATAATTGCTTCAATGATGTATTTGTCATGATTCTCTGACAAGTCATGAATCCCCGAATTGCCAATGCCAATCAAGTTCAGGAGCGAGTCATGTTCGGGCAAGTTATCGGCGATAACCCGGTCTATTCCCCGCCGAACAAGGTCAGCGATGGCGACATTTTGCTCTTTCGCCATGTGACGCAGCGCGCGGTCCTGGTCTTGGCGCAAGTACACTTGCAAGGGTCGTTCCCGAAATTTTCTCATACATCACCTCATCCTACACATATACGTAGCCAAATTATACATCACTTTTTTCTATCGAGATGTGTGCGGCACGAATCGCGTGGGATGTAACGCAGCGCATACAACCTCGTATATTTCACAGAACAGAATTGAAGGAGGACCAAAATGATTGTGACAACAACTCCGGCAGTGGAAGGCAAACGGGTAACACGTTATCTCGGCGTTGTGACAGGCGAAGCGATTCTCGGCGCCAATATCTTTCGCGACTTTTTCGCGGGCATCACCGACATTGTCGGCGGACGTTCCGGCGCGTATGAAACCGAATTGCGTAAAGCGCGCGACATTGCCATGCGCGAAATGATGGACGACGCCAAAAGACTCGGCGGTAACGCTGTCGTCGGCACGGATTTGGATTATGAAACGATTTCGATGGGCGGCGGCGGCGGCATGTTGATGGTGTCCGCAAGCGGTACGGCTGTCGTAGTAGAATAGAGACTCGAGACCGGAGACTGTGGCGGCGAGAGAAATCTCTGCCGCTTTTTTTTGTCCTGTCGTTTGACCAACCAAATGCGTGTGTTAGAATCCTTTCACACAGAACTCATCTCCCGGCGTTATTCTCTAGTCTCCAATCTCTAATCCATGAGTAACAAACAACTCACCGGACGCAAAGCCGCCGCGCGCGACCTGTTTCAAGCCGCGCGCGAAGAGGAACGCGCACGCGAACAACCGCTTGCCGCGCGCATGCGCCCGCGCACGCTCGACGAATTTACGGGACAAGAAGACATTCTCGGACCGGGAAAACTGTTACGCCGCGCCATCGAAAGCGACCGTTTGTTTTCGTCCATTATTTTGTGGGGACCGCCCGGCGTCGGCAAAACTTCGCTGTCCGCCATCATTGCCAACAAGACCGCGTCGCATTTTGAAACCTTGAGCGCGGTGCTCGCGGGTGTTGCCGACATTCGCCGCGTGGTGGAACAAGCGCGCGAGCGTTTCAATTTGTACGGACAGCGCACGATTTTGCTCGTGGACGAAATTCATCGCTTCAACAAGGCACAGCAAGACGCATTACTGCCGCACGTCGAAAACGGCACGATTATTTTGATGGGCGCGACAACCGAGAATCCGTATTTTGAAGTTAACAGCGCGCTGTTGTCGCGTTCACGCGTGTTTCAATTCAAACCGTTGACTTCCGAAGCGACGCTGACATTGATGCAGCGCGCGTTGCGCGATGCAGAACGCGGGTACGGCGCGCGCAACATCGCAATCACCGACGACGCGTTGGCGCATTTGGCAGAGGTCGCGGGCGGCGACGCGCGCAGCGCGCTCAACGCGTTGGAACTTGCGGTCGAATCCACCGCGCCGGACAAGGACGGCGTAACGCGCATCAATTTAGAAGTGGCGCAAGAATCCATTCAACGCCGTGTGCTGCGCTATGACAAATCGTCGGACGAACATTACGATACCGTCAGCGCGTTTATCAAAAGCATGCGCGGCAGTGACCCTGACGCGGCGCTGTACTATTTGGCAAAAATGTTGTACGCCGGCGAAGACCCCGAATTTATCGCGCGGCGCATGATTATTTTCGCGTCCGAAGACATCGGCAATGCCGCGCCGCTCGCGTTGGTCGTCGCCGTGAACGCGATGCAGGCGTTACAGTTTGTCGGTTTGCCCGAAGCGCAGTTGAATCTGGCGCAGTGCGCCATTTATCTCGCGTGCGCGCCCAAATCCAATTCCACGCTCGGCATCGGCGCGGCATTGGCGGACATCGAGCGTCTGGGAACGTTGGATATTCCCAATCACCTTAAGGATTCGTCGCGCGATTCCAAAGTGTTGGGACACGGCAAGGGCTACAAGTATCCGCACGATTTTGAAAATCATTTTGTCGTGCAGCAGTATTTGCCGGATGGCGTGCGCGAAAAAATCTATTACAACCCCGGCGCCCTGGGCGACGAAGCCCGCATTGCCGAACGCCTGCGCCTGTGGCGCGAAAAAATGGGCAAGTCCAAAAACGAACCGCCGAAATAGCGCAACCTTTTTTCGCCATTGTTCGTCTATCTGGCATAAACCGCGTGCGCCGTCGGAGGCGCGTTTATTTCTACGAGGAGTACGCTATGGCAATCTGGTCGTCACGCTTAGAATCCCTGCACCATTTTCTCAAGCATCAACTTTTTTACCCCGTGCTTTTGTCGAGTCTGCTCGGCGTCGCGTTTTTTGTAGTCCGCGCCGCATGGAGCGATTCGCTGCTGCACAAATTTTTGATGTGGAATTTGTTTTTGGCGTGGATTCCGTACCTGTGCGCGTTGGGCATGGCGGTCCTGCATCAACGTCGTGCGGCGGCATGGCAGTACTTGATTCCTGCGCTGGTGTGGTTGTTGTTTTTTCCCAACGCCGCGTATCTCGTCACCGATTTGGTCAACTTGATGGAATTGCCGCCCGTGCCGTACTGGTACGACATTGCGTTTTTTGCGACGTTGGCGTGGACGGGTTTGCTGCTCGCGGTCGCCTCTCTGCAAATCGTTCAGCGCATGGTGAAAAACGCGTGGGGCGCGTGGTGGAGTTGGCTGGTTGTGCTCTTTGTGATTGGATTGAACGGCGTCGGCATTTATCTCGGACGCTTTTTGCGTTGGAACAGTTGGGATGTGTTGACCGACCCTCTGCAAATTTTGCGCGACGCGGCATTGCCGTTTTTGCATCCCATTGCCTATCGCCACTCGGTCGCCGTGATGATTGTGTTTAGCGCGTTACTCTTGGTGTGTTACGTAAGCATCCTCTCGTTTTCCAATCGCGGCGCACAAAACGAAAGCGGCTCGCGCGCGCGGAAATTCGAATGAATTCCACAGTACGGCGTCATCGCCGCGCGCGTTCGACGGATGCGCGTCCGGCAATTCTCTGGTTCACGCTGACAACGCTGTTGTTGAGCGCACTGTGTGTTGGCGCATTGCTCGTGCGCGCGGTTTCGGGCGAATGGTTGGAATTGAAAATGGAAAGCGCGCGCGTGCGCGTGCTCGAAATGCTGCCCAAGCCGCCCGCGCCCGACCACGTGCCAACGCCAATTGCGGCAGTGGTCAATGCAACGCGTCCAACCATCGCGTGGCGCGCCAACATTGCTACACGCACGCCCACCGCAACGGGCGCGCCGACAGCAACACCGGAACCAATCGAAACCGCGCGCGCCGAAAACACGCCAACTGAATCCGCGCCTGCACGTCTCGCAACCAACACCATCGCCGCGCGACCATCGCGTTCTCCCTCCATCACCCCCGCACTTGAAAATCACGCGGCACTGCAACCAATACAAGAACACGTCCAACTTGGCGGCGTCACACACGAAGCCCAGCGTTTCAACAACTGCGGTCCGACCACACTGCGAATGTATTTCTCGTTTTTTGGATATCGGCAGGACAGTCAAGTCCAAATTGCAAATGTCCTGAAACCGAACAAAGACGACCGCAATGTCAGTCCCGCTGAATTGGTGACTTACGCGCGCCAAAAAGGATTTCGCGCGCAAATGCGCGTGAACGGCGATGTGGAAAAAATCAAAACCTTCCTTTCGAATGGTCTGCCGGTGATGATTGAAGAAGGATACGACCCCGCGCGCGCCCATCAGGGTTGGATGGGACATTATTTGCTTCTCACAGGTTATGACGAAAACGGCATCACGGCGCAAGATTCATACAACGGACCGAATCAAGTGGTAACATGGCAAACGTTGGACGAACATTGGCGGCATTTCAATCGCACGTATGTGGTCGTCTATACCGACGCGCACGCAGACATCGTGGACGCCGTCATTGGCGAGGATTTGGACGATGCAACCATGTATGCGAAAGCGGCGCAGCGCGCGCAAGACGAATGGAATGTCAATCCCGACGACGCGTTCGCCGCATTCAATCTCGGTTCGTCGCTCGTCGGTTTGGGTGAATACGACGCGGCGGCGCAAGCGTTTGACACCGCGCGCGTATTGAAATTACCGTGGCGCATGTTGTGGTATCAATTCGGTCCGTATGACGCGTATCTGGAGGTCGGGCGTTATGATGAAGTGATTGCGCTCGCGGACGCGACGCTCAAGCCGACCGGCGATTTGGAAGAAGCGTATTATTACAAAGGGCGCGCATTGGAAAAATTGGGACAACTGCCGGAGGCGCGCGCGGCGTTCGAACTCGCGCTCAAGTACAATGCCCATTATGACGCAGCGCGTCAAGCATTGGATGCGCTCCAAACGTGACAGGTTTGGTTCTAAAACCTGCTACGTTTTGCCCTAATGGAACAAACCGAAACGCTCCCCCCCCCCTCGCACACGCTGCCCTGGTGGCGGCGTTTAATTTCCTCCTCCCTCCTGTCCGAACGCGCGTTGACGCTTTCGGCGATTGTGGTCGCGTTGGGTTTTTTCACGAGCAAGATTTTGGGGTTGGTGCGCGAAGTATTGATCGCGCGCACGTTCGGCACAAGCGCGGAATTGGACGCGTTCCGCGTGGCGAATACGTTTTCGGATATGCTCGATTCGGTGGTCGCGGGCGCGACGATTGCGGCGGTGTTTATTCCGGTATTCAGCATGTCGCTGGTGCGCGACCAAGCCGCACGGCGCGAGGGCTGGAAGTTTGCGAGCGCGGTGTTGAATGACATGTTTTTGTTGATGACGATCGTCGTCACGCTCGGAATCATTTTCGCGCCGCAGTTGATACAATATTTTATCGCGCCGGGCTTTGACGCCGCGCAGCAAGCGTTGGCTGTGGACTTGATGCGGATTGTTTTGCTCGCGGCGATTGTGTTTGCGGTCGGCGGAACGATTACGGGGATTTTGCACGCGCACAATCGGTTCGCGCTCGCGGCGATGGCAGGCCCTTTGCACAATCTCGGCATCATCGGCGCCATTTTTTTTCTCGTGCCGACGATGGGTATTTATGGTTTGGCGTGGGGGATTGTCATTGGCAGTTTGCTGTATTTGGCGATTCAAATTCCGGGGCTGATTCGCAGCGGCATGATTTGGTTTCCCGTCATCGGACGCGGACAAAAGAGCATGAATGAAATGCTGCATCTTTTACCGTACCGTATTGTGACGACGAATGTCGGAAGCATCACGCGACTGGTGATGAACAATTTCGCGTCCTTTCTTGGCACGGGCAGCATCAGCGCGTTGAGTTACGCGTACATGCTCTGGCAATTTCCGGAAACGTTGATTGGCACGGCAATCGCGGTGGCGGTATTCCCGCGTTTATCACAGCGCGTCGCGGCAAATGACAAAAAAGGATTTCGTCGTCTCTTTCACATTACGCTCGTCACCATTCTCGCGCTCGCCATTCCGTCCGCCATCGTCGCCAGTGTGTTTTCACAGCAAATCGTCGCGTTGGTGCTGGAACGCGGCGCGTTCAATGCGGAATCTACCGCGCTGGTCGCGCCGGTGCTTGCGTATTTTGCGTTGGCGATTGTAGGCGAATCGGTGTTGGAATTGACGGCGCGCACCTTTTACGCGCAGCACGATTCGCGCACGCCGATGTTTGTAACGCTCGGCGCGATGACGTTACGTATCGCGTTGATGTTTTGGTGGCGCTATATTTTCGGCGCGGCGGGCTTGGCATTGGCGTACGCCGTCGCGGTGTGTTTTGAAGCAGGCACTTTGTATGTGTTGGCGCGGCGAAGGTTTCTGCACGACTGAAACGCGCACAAAATCTCTGATTGTTGATTTCTGATTTATGATTTATCATTAGCGTACACGAAATCAGAAATCATAAATCATAAATGCCAAAAGGGGACAACGATGTCAACTGCACCTGACCGCAACATTGGCTTGGAACTCGTACGCGTCACAGAATCCGCCGCGCTTGCCGCCGCGCCGTGGATGGGACGCAATCGCAAAAATGACGCGGACAAAGCCGCCGTGGACGCCATGCGCCTGATGCTCAATACCATCGAGATGGATGGCGTGATTGTGATTGGCGAAGGCGAAAAAGACAAGGCGCCGATGCTTTTTAACGGCGAACGCATCGGCAATTACAATATCGGACGCGCGGTGCCAAAATGCGATTTGGCGGTGGACCCGATTGACGGCACACGCCCGCTCGCCTTGGGTTTGCCCAACGCGTTGGCGGTGGTGGCGTTGGCGGAACGCGGTTCGATGTTTTTTCCGGGACCGATTGTGTATATGGACAAGTTGGCGGTCGGTCCCGAGGCGGCGGGCGTAATTGATTTGAATGCACCGGTGTCGGAAAACCTGAACGCGATTGCGCGCGCGAAAGGCAAGAGCGTCACCGAATTGGTCGTGGTTGTGCTGGATCGCCCGCGTCACGAACAATTGATTTCCGAAATTCGCATGACGGGTGCGCGGTTGAAACTAATTTCCGACGGCGACGTGGCGCCGAGCATTGCGGCGTGTTTGCCCGACACGGGCGTGGATGTGGTGATGGGTGCGGGCGGTGCCCCCGAAGCCGTCGTAACGGCGGCGGCGTTGAAATGTTTGCGCGGCGAAATTCAAGCGCGCCTTTACCCGCGCGACGAAAAGGAAAAACAGCTTGCCGAATCTTTGGGCTATGACACGAACAAAGTGTTCAACAGCGCGGAATTGGTCAAGAGTGACAATGTCTTTTTTGCCGCAACGGGGATTACGGGCGGTGAACTGCTGCGCGGGGTGCAATACTTTTCCGGCGGCGCGACGACCGAATCGCTGGCAATGCGTTCCGCCAGCGGCACGATGCGGCGGATTCAAGCGGTGCATCGTTCGGAAAAACTCGCCCAGATTTTACATGACCAACAAGAACGCCTAGCGGAGCGAGAAAAGCAGGGATAGTGCGAATGCGCTGATGCGAGTCGGCGCATTTTTTCAAACCCGCCGAGCATTGAAGTATCACGCCAAACGTCAAAAATTGAATTGACGCAACTGCGAATAACTGCTATACTTTGGTGTGTTCGTGGTTCGTCGCCCACTCGACGGACAAGCAGACGTGTTGGACCTCACGATTCTGATTTGCCCCACACATCAAACCTAACCCAACAACAACAAAAGTATTGCGTTTGAGCAAGAATTTAAATTTACCTGACCAAATGTCAGACCCCAATTCTATACGGTGCGCCCGCGCAAGCACGCTCAATCCGAAATGTGATTTGGCGCGCTGGCGGACTGACGCCTTGCGATAACCTCATTAGCGTTCGCGTGCTGACTCGCGCTGTAATGGTCGAATTTCATCCCGCGTGGTCGTCCTCCGACGATAGCGGCACATTCCCCTGCGCGCGTTGAGCGAACCGGACAAGGAACCGATAACACATGCCTCGCACTCCCGATGTCATTGTGAATGACCACATCAACTATGCTTCACTCGACAGCAAATCGCTTTCGGAATTGCGTGAGCTGGCGAAGGAGCAAAATCTCACCGGCTCGTCCAAGTTAAAAAAGAGCGACCTCATCTTTCGTCTCTTGCGCGCCAAAGCCGAACGCGAAGGACTCATCTTTGGCGGCGGCGTTTTGGAAATCGTGCAAGACGGCATCGGCTTTTTGCGTTCGGACCATCTCTTGCCGGGCGATGAAGATGTTTACGTCTCGCAATCTCAAATTCGGCGTTTTGGTTTGCGTACCGGCGATATGGTCATCGGGCAGGTGCGCCCGCCCAAAGATACCGAAAAGTATTATGGGTTATTGCGCGTCGAAGCCGTCAATGGCATTGACCCTGAATCTGCGAAACTGCGTCCCGATTTTGACAAACTCACGCCGATTTTTCCCAACGTCCAATATAAATTGGAAACCAAGCAAAATATCCTCGCCACACGCGTACTTGATTTGCTCGCGCCGATTGGCAAGGGACAGCGCGGCTTGATTGTCTCCCCACCCAAAGCCGGCAAGACGACGCTGTTGAAGCAGATTGCGAACGCGATTTCCGAAAATTATCCCGAAACCCATTTGATGATTGTGCTGATTGGCGAACGCCCCGAAGAAGTGACCGACGTGGACCGTTCGGTGGACGCCGAAGTGTTTGCGTCCACGTTTGACGCCGAAATCGAAAATCAAACCCGCGTCGGCGAAATGGCATTGCAGCGCGCCAAGCGGTTGGTCGAAGGCGGCAAAGATGTCGTCATTATGCTCGATTCCATCACCCGCCTCGCGCGCGCATATAATCTGGTCGTGCCGCCGAGTGGACGCACCTTGACCGGCGGTTTCGACCCCGCCGCGTTATATCCACCCAAGCGCTTTTTTGGCGCGGCGCGCAATTTGGAAGAGGGCGGAAGTTTGACTATTATTGCTACATGCCTCGTGGATACCGGCAGCCGCATGGACGATTTGATTTATGAAGAGTTCAAAGGCACCGGCAACATGGAAGCGCATTTGAATCGTAAACTCGCCGACCGCCGTATTTATCCCGCGATTGATTGGGAACGCAGCAGCACACGGCGCGAAGAATTGCTCATTGAAGAAGATTTGCTGCCGCGCGTATGGACGCTCCGTCGTATGCTGTCGCAAATGGGCGGCGGACCTGAAGAAATCGAACTCGTCGTGGAACGCATGGCAAAAACGCGCAGTAATCGCGATTTCTTGCAGAGTTTGAATCGCGGCGATTTTTGAAATTCGCAGTACGGCCCCTCGCGGGCGTTGCAATCGAAATGCCGCGCGCGCAAGGCGCTGTACGCGATTGAATATTCCGGATGCAAGACCCGACTAAATCTTTACAGACCCGCGTCACAACCCTTTCAAGCCGCGTTGTCGAACGCTTTGCAGATTTTCGCGCGGAACAAAGTAAAAATGTTTCGCTCATGACGCGCTTGACCGCGCATTTGGGCGTGATTGCGTTGGTCTTGATTGGTTTGCTGCTGGGCGGTTTGCAATTGCAAGCGGCGCAGCAGCCGCGCACCTACGACCAACCTTCCGGGCAACCCGCTGAGATGCCCGATGTGAATCTGGGACAGTCCGGCAATCAAACCGACCTGACAATCTCTGCGGTGCCGTTCACCAGCAAACCGAAAAAAGACCGCCGCGAAGTAACTACTTATGTCGTGCAGCCGGGCGATAAT
Source organism: uncultured Anaerolineales bacterium (assembly GCA_964644955.1). Taxonomy (GTDB): domain Bacteria; phylum Chloroflexota; class Anaerolineae; order UBA4142; family SHND01; genus SHND01. The sequence goes on from CAZXYP010000038.1 coordinate 17,059, forward strand.
GTCAGCGTCATTGCCGCACGTTTTGGTGTGACCCCCGATTCGGTCATTTGGGCAAATGAGAAATTGGAAGAGAACCCGGACGCTCTCACCGTCGGACAAGCGTTATTCGTTCCGCCGGTCAGCGGCGTTTTGCACAAGGTCGCCAAGGGCGAAACCATTCAGACCATCGCCGCGCGTTTCAAAGCGCAAGTCGGTGATATTTTCAACGACCCGTTCAATCAGTCCATTCACGATTTCAAATCTTCGCCGCCGATTTTGGCAGTGGACGGATGGATTATGGTGCCCGGCGGCAGCAAGCCGATTGTGATACGTCAAATCGTGCGCGGGAATCTTTCCGCGCCGGGGAACGCACTCAAAGGCACCGCAAATTTTCAATGGCCCACTGCGGCGTGCATCAGCCAATACTTTTGGGCGCGCCATCCCGGCTTGGACCTGGCGAATTCTTCCGGCACGGCAGTCAATGCCGCCGACGCGGGGTTTGTCGAATTTGTCGGTTGGGATGGTACCGGCTATGGCAACATGATTTTGATTAATCATGGTAACGGCGCGCTTACGCGGTACGCGCATTTGAGCGCGTTCGCCGTGCAGGCGGGAACGTCCGTGCAAAAAGGACAGCTCATCGGACGTATCGGCAGCACCGGACGTTCGACGGGGCCGCATCTGCATTTTGAAATCATTGTGAACGGAGTCCATCGCAATCCGGTTGGTATCTTGCAAGGCAGAACGCCGGGGCGCTGCAATCGCTAAAGTTGAGAGGACAGGCGCGGGGCCACCGACCCCGCGCGTTTTGTTTCACCATGTTTTTTCTTGGACCGTGGAACATTGGCAAGATATCCGGCATCCCGCTGCGGATTGACCCGAGTTGGCTTGCGATCTTTTTGCTGCTGGTGTATCAACTCGGCTTTGTTGTTTTTCCGTACGAGTTGGGCATCAGTTCGCGGCGCGGCATCGCGTGGGAAGTAATTGTTCTCGCCGTCATTGCGAGTCTTTTGTTATTTGCCAGCGTCGTCGCGCACGAATTGGCGCACGCGTTCATGGCGCGCTGGCGCGGCGTGCCGGTGTTGGGCATCACGCTTTTTATTTTTGGCGGTGTCGCGCAAATCGCCGATGAGCCGGATTCGCCCGCCTCGGAATTCTTGATTGCCATTGTCGGTCCGTTAATCTCGTTTGTCATTGCGCTGGCGACCGGCGCCATCTGGGTTTGGCTCCAAGCGTTCGACGGCTTGGGCATGTTTTATCAATCGCCAATGCAACGTCTGGCATTGTACGTTTCGGTTGTGGCGTTCTATCTCGCGCAAACGAATCTGTTATTGGCGGTGTTTAACTTGTTGCCCGGTTTCCCGCTCGACGGCGGACGCGTCTTGCGCGCGGGCGTGTGGGCGGTCTTGCAAGATCAAAAACGCGCGACGTATTGGGGGATGGTCAGCGGGCGCGTCGTCGCGCTCCTGCTCGCGGCAGGCGGCGCATATTTGATTTTTCGCGGCGAGTACGGCGGCATCTGGTCCTTTTTGATGGCATGGTTTTTGTGGCGCGCGGCGAATGACGCGTATCAAGCGATGGTGGCGCGCGAGTTGTTGAAACAAGTCACGGTGGGAGAATTGATGCGCGCGCCGCTGCAGCGCATCAGTGAAGCATTGAGTTTGCGCGAGCTTGTGAACGCGTTTTCCGTCTGGCTCAAATCGCCCGCGCTCGCGACGGATGTGAACGGAAATGCGGTCGGGATTATTGCGCTGGAACAAGTCCGCAAAATGCAGCGCGCCGAATGGGAAACACTTCGGGTGCGTCAGGTCATGCAGCCACTTTCGCCGGAATCGAGCGTCCATGCCACAGACCCCGCCCTGCGCGCGCTTCAGCTCTTGACGCAAGACGACCGCGACCTTCTGGCGGTGATGCAAGGAGAGGAAATTGCAGGCATGATTGGGCGCATTGAATTGGCACGGTATTTGCAATCCAATGGCGCTTGAGAAATCAGCAAGACACCATCGCCAATGAACCTACCAGAGGACTGTCTGCGAAAACAGAGACGCACCCGGTTGTTTCGCCTTCCGCATCTCGCAATCTGCATCCGACTTTTATTTTGCATTGTGTAATGAATTGCATATAATTGTGCCGCATTGCACAAAGTCGTGCGCATCTTTTGTGCGCGCTCGAAGCGCGCGCTTTTGCGTGTGCGGGTCGTGAGTGGAAAGGCGCGAAATGTTCCGGCGAGTTCCGATAGATTGGCGGTTTGTGGGACAGCTGGGTATGACGCTGCTCGCGCTGACGATCCTGCCCGTGCTGGGCGGAGTGTTGTTGGACCGACTCTTGCACACTTCGCCGGTCATCACCTTGTTCATGATGCTTCTGGGTTTCAGTCTTGGCATTTTTACCATCGCCAAAGGTGTTGCCGCCAGGTACGCCCGCGTCGAGGCGCAGCATCCTAACCCACAACAGGTCGGAGGAGACCAGTGCTAAAAAATCCAAAATTGTGGATTGCCGTTATCGCGTTGATTGCCGTCGGCGTGGTCATCAAGATAATTTTCCCCTTTACCACGCAGGCAGTGCGCGCTTCGGTCGCCGTCGCGCCCGAAGTGATGTTTGAAATCGGTTCGTTTCCCGTGACACCAACCATTTTGACAATGGGACTGGTGTTTATTTTGCTTGTCGCGTTTGCGTTCTTTTCGACGCGCAAGATGGAGATGGTGCCGAGCGGACTGCAAAACGTGATGGAGACCATCATCGAACGACTGGTGAGTCTGTTCGAGGGGATTGCCGGTCCCATGTGGGCAAAATTCTTTTCGATTACGGCGACCATCTTTTTGCTCGTCATCTTTTCCAATTATCTCGGGCTGATTCCGGGCGCGGGCTCCATCGGTTTTATCAAAATCAGCGAGGAAACACATACGGGGATCCGAGACGGGCAAGTCTGTTTCGAGGATGAAGAAACGCACGAATGCAAGCCGTCCGGTATTTTTGTGCTGGCGGACGCGCCCGCGTTCATTGACACGTACGAGTTGTATTACAAATCACAGATTGAACACGGCATCGAAGCCGAACAACATGCCGCGCTCGTGCCGATTATTCGCGCGCCATCATCCGACATCAACATGCCGTTGGCATTGGCGCTCGTGTCTGTCATCATGACGCAGGTGTACGGGATGCAAAAGCAAGGGCTGAAATACTGGACGCGCTTTTTCAGTTTCGGGCGCTTGCTCAAAGGCGACATTGCCTTTGGTCTCATTGACATCTTTGTCGGACTCGTCGAACTCATCAGCGAGATTTTCAAAATCGTCTCGTTCACCTTTCGTCTTTTTGGCAATATCTTTGCAGGCGAAGTCATTTTGCTCATTATGGCTTTCCTGTTTGCGTTATTGCCGCTCCCGTTTTACGGCTTGGAATTTTTTGTCGCCTTTATTCAGGCATTCGTTTTTGCGGTCTTGACCGCCGCCTTTATGCGTATCGCTACTGCCGAACACGGCGGCGGCGGACACGAAGGCGAAGCACACCACTAGGAATTTCAGAATTCAGATTTCAGATTTTACAGTCATCATCATTGCATTCAATCTGAAATCTGAAATCATAAATCACAACTCATCCCACGGAGGATTCTCATGGACGCAGAAGGAGCCCGACTTTTAGCCGCCGCATTCGCAATTGGTATCGCTGCCATCGGTCCCGGCATCGGTATTGGTTTGATCGCCGCCGGCGCTTTGCAGGCAATGGGACGCAATCCCGAAGCCGCCGGAACATTGACCACGACCATGTTCATCGGTATCGTGTTTGCCGAAGCGTTGGCGATTTTTGGTCTGGTCATTTCGCTGCTTATCGGCTTCAAGATTTTCTAAGCGGAAAACAAGTATCAAGGGAGACCGTCATGGAAAAACTTGGAGTAAATGTGTCATGGTTGTTGGCACAGCTCATCAATTTCATTCTGATTCTGTTCATCTTGCGGATGCTGGTGTACAAGCCGGTATTGAACATGCTGGCAACGCGCAAGCAAAAGATTCAGGAATCGCTCGACTACGCGGAAAAAGTCAAAATCGAAGCAGCAAATCAACAAAAAGAATTTGAACGCAAGCTGGACGATGCGCGCCGCGAAGCACAATCGACTGCCGCATCCGCACAGCAAGCCGCGGAACGAGAGCGTCAGCGTATTTTGGCAGAAGCGCAAGAAGAAGCGCAAAGAATCAAAGAATCCGCGCGCGGCGAGTTGGATTATGAACGCAAACAAATGGTGTCGGAACTACGTCAACAGGTCATTGACTTGTCACTGCTCGGCGCGCAGCGCGTCATCGGCGCCAATCTGGATGAAAAAAAATCGCGCCAGCTCGTCGAAAATTTTCTGAACGAAGTGGATTTCGGCGGCAGCGCGGGAGCGTAATATGGCAGACGCAGCCCTTGCCCAAAATTATGCGCGCGCCGTCTTTGAAAAGGCGGTCGAAAAATATACGCGCGACTTGCACGCACTCGAGAACGCCGTTGCCAAAAGCAATCTGTTGACGCGTCTGGACAATGCCGCCGAGTCCTTTGAAAGCAAAAAAGCGCTCATTAACGGCTTGGTCCCCGCGCAGGCAGACCCCGAAGTGCGCAATCTCGCGCTGCTGCTTGCCAGCAAAAACCAGATGCATTTGCTCGGTCAAGTGGTGAATGAGTTTGACCGTTTTGTAGCGCGCGG
>CAZXYP010000039.1:0-21410 GCA_964644955.1 uncultured Anaerolineales bacterium
TCGCGCGCAAAACATCCTTGACCCACACAAAGCCGACAATGTTATCCAGCGCGCCGTTGTACACCGGAAAGCGGCTGTGACTCACTTGCGCAAACAAATCGAGAAAATCTTGAATCGTCGCGGTATCTTCGACGGCGCGCATCGAAGTGCGCGGAATCATGACCTCGGTGACCTGACGATCGGCAAATTCAAACGCGCGTTCCGCGAATTGGCGTTCGACCGGTTCGAGTTCGCCGCTCGCCGCGCTTGAATTCACGAGCATTTTCAATTCTTCGACCGAGTGAACGAGTTGATGCCCTTTGGGTGGAGTCAAGCCAAGCAATTTGAGCAGCCCGTTACCCGCGCCGTTTAATGCCCAAATCGCCGGACGAAAGATATTTTCAAACACCACCATCGGGCGCGCAACGACCAGCGAAGATTTTTCGGGGTAACTCAGCGCAACCGATTTCGGCGCGAGTTCGCCAATGACGACGTGCAAAAAAGTGATAATGGAAAATGCAATGAGGGTGGAAATTGCCGCCGCCGTCGCGTGGGAGATAAAGGATTCCGGCATCAAGCCGAATAATGGTTCGATGAGGTGCGCGATGGCGGGTTCGCCAATCCATCCGAGCGCCAACGACGCGATCGTGATGCCCAACTGGGTTGCCGCAATAAAACGGTCGGGGTCGTGAATGACATGTTTCACCGTGCGCGCGTTGACGTTGCCTTGCGCGACCAATTCTTCGATGCGCGTTTTGCGTACGCTGACCAATGCAAATTCCGCCGCCACAAAGAACGCGTTCGCGAGAATCAACAGCGCGGCGAGCGCCAGGAGGGATACATCAAGATAGAACGGATTCATACAAGCGAATGCGCGTGTGGTCACGCGTGCGATTCGGGTGTGACCACCCCGCAAGATGCAATTTGCAAATCATCGTTTATTCTACTACAGTTACGGGTGATGACGGTGGAAACGGCGTGCGGGAAAATTATTTTATTTGGCGAACATGCGGTCGTGTACAGCCGCCCGGCGTTGGCGGTGCCATTGTCGCAATTGCGCGCGCGGGCGCGCGTGGAATCGCGCGCACAACCCGGCATTTTGATTCGCGCGCGCGATGTGGGACGCGAATTTGAGATGGACACTGCCTCCGCTGACGCGTTGACGACGATAATACGACTTGCTCTGGACAACCTGGAGGTGTCTGCAGATTTGGAAATCGAGGTTTCTTCGGAGATTCCCATCGCCGGCGGCTTGGGTAGCGGTGCGGCAATTTCCACCGCCATCGTGCGCGCGCTGGCGGCGCATTTCGGCAAAAAATTTTCGCCGACGGAAATTTCGGCACTGGTGTATGAAACGGAAAAAATGTATCATGGCTCCCCGAGCGGCATTGACAATACCGTGATTGCCTACGAGCAGGCGATTCGTTTCGTTCGCGAAAGCCCTCCGAACGAAAATAAAATCACCCCCTTCGAAATCGCGCGCCCGTTCACGCTCGTGATTGCGAACACGGGCATTGCGAGTCCGACCAGGATTACAGTGGGCGAGGTGCGGCGCGGTTGGCAAGAGAATCCCGCGCGCTATGAAGAGTTATTTGATGCGGTCGGCGCAATTGTGGAGCAAGCCCAAGTCGCGTTGGCGCGCGGCGAAAATGATGTCTTGGGGGATTTGATGACGCGCAATCAACGCGTGTTGGAATCATTGGGTGTGTCGTCGCGGGAAATTGAAATTTTGCTCGATGCAGGTTTGCGCGCGGGCGCGGCGGGCGGTAAACTTTCGGGCGGCGGACGCGGCGGCAATGTGATTTTTGTGATCGAATCGCGCGACGCCGAAAAAATAAAACGCGCGCTCCTGAACGCGGGCGCGACGAATGTGATGGTGACACAGGTCGAATGAGAGGTGAACAATGAATTCCATGGAACGCATGACGCGGCGACTCAAGGGTGAACCGGTGGACCGCGTGCCGAATTTTGATATTATGATGAATTTCGCCGCGCACTATATCAAGAAACCTTTGCGCGAATACTATCTGGACTATCGCGTGTTGGTGGATGCGAATATGGCGATGCTTGAAGATTTTGAGCTGGACATTGTGCAAGCCATTTCCGACCCGTACCGCGAAACCCATGACCTCGGCGGCGATATTATTTTTGAACCCGACCACAATCCGATGTGTCCGCATCCGCCGATTGTGGAATATGACGACGTGAAAAAATTGACCTTTGTCGCGCCCGAAGACGGTCCGCGCATGAGCGACCGCTTGAAGGCGCTGCGCGCGTTTCGCGACAAGGTCGGCGGCGAGGTGCCGATAATGGGCTGGGTCGAAGGCGCGTTCGCGCAAGGCGCGGATGTGCGCGGCATCAACGAAATTATGGTGGATGTTTCCATTGAGCCGGATTGGGTCATCGAGTTGTTGGAAAAATTGGTCGAGGTAGAAATCGCGTTTGCGCGCGAACAAATCAAAGCGGGCGCGGACATTATTGGTTTGGGCGACGCGGCGGCGTCAATGATTAATCGCGACATGTATCAAAAATTCGCGCTGCCGTACGAGCAACGTATTTTTGCGGCAGTGCATGAAATGGGCGCGTTGGGACGGTTGCACATTTGCGGGCGCACGACGCATCTATTGGATTTGATGGTGACGTGCGGCGCGGACATTATTGATGTGGACTGGATGGTGCCGTTCGACAAGGCAGCGGAAACATTCCGCGACCGCGTTTCCATTTGCGGCAATTTCGACCCGGTAGTGATTATGCTGCAAGGCACTGCCGACGATGTGCGCCGCGCGACGAAACACTGCATGGATGTCGGCGGTCCGCGCATGTTCAGCGCGGGCGGCTGTGAAATTCCAGACGGTACGCCGCATGAAAATCTGCGCGCGCAGAATGAGATGTTGGTCGGATAAAAAGACCTTCGAGGTTTCTGCGATGAACTTAATCGCCAAAACCTCGAAGGTTTTTTTGTGGGCTGAGTCGTATTTTCACAAACAAAAATGGCGCGCCGAGCGCAAGCCAAATGCCAATCACGGCGTAACGCACAAAATCCGCCCACAGCGCTTCGGGCAAAATTTCTTTGAGTAAGGTGCGCACTAGAAATGCAACTCCAAGTCCGAGCGCGAGTTTGACGATTTGTTTCCACCACTCCGTCTGTTCGGCAAAACGAACGCGCGTGATTTCAAAAGAAATACCCGCCAGCGCTCCACACAATGCGCCCATGCTTACGACGGTGTCTTTGACGGGATACAACGCCGCGAGCGCAATCGGCACAAGCGCCAACCCCAGCGCGAACGGCGCGTTCGCCAATTTAACCCAGACCGCGTTCCACGGCACGCGCTGCCATGCGAACGCCAACGCAACGCCAAGCAATATACCGCCCGCGACATCGAACGGATAATGCGCGCCGAGGTACATCCGCGCAAACGCGACCGATGCAATCACGACGACCGCCAAAACCGTAATCCACACCTGTTGCCGCCACAACGCAAGCGCGGTCCAAAAAAAACTTGCCCCCACCGCCGCTGCGCTCGGAAAACTCGCATCGCCTTGCGGGTCGAGATTGCGAATGCGCAGGTCCAGGTCATACGGACGCGTGACATTGAACAATCCTTTGAGCACGCGCGCGAAATAATCCGCCAGCAACAGCCCGACGAGGATTTGAAACGCGGCGCGTTTGTCCACGCACCAGTACAAAAAGGGGAGCAGGATGAAATAAAAATCTACAGTGCCGAAAAAATTCAACCCGCGTGCGAGCGCGTCGAACACGGGATTGCCGAGAGATTGGACAGCAAGCACGACGCTCGCGCCCCATTGGAGGAGTTCGGGAGGGAACATATCACTTTGCTTTCTTTTCTTTGGCAACCTCTCCCATCAGCTCTTTTACACTCGCGCGATTCGTGTCCGTCACCGCGCCCAACATGCCGGCGAGTTCGTCAATGCGCGTTTTGTCTTGAAGCATTTCGGCTTGCGTCACCGTGCGTTCATCCACAATCGCTTTGCGGATATGATAATGCGCGTCGCCGTAGGCGGCAATTTGCGGCAGGTGCGTGATGCAAATGACTTGATGTGAATTCTGCGCCGCGCCGTTCAGCGACGCGGTGAGTCCCCACAATTTTTTGCCGACGACGGTGCCGATACGCCCGCCAATCCCTTGGTCAATTTCGTCAAAAATGAGCGTGGGCGTGCGGTCGGCTGCGCCCAACACCGCTTTGAGTGCCAACATCATGCGCGACGTTTCGCCGCCCGACGCGATTTTTGCAAGCGGCTTGAGCGGTTCGCCGGGATTGGGTGACACCATAAATTCCACTTTGTCAATGCCGTTTGACTCGAAAGAGAATCGTTTGTCGCCGACGACGAGACCGTTTGCATCTTCCACACGATTCAGTGCGACGCCGAATTTGGCATTTGCCATGCCCAAATCCTGCAATTCCGCTTCGATGCCGCGCGCGAGTGTTTCTGCTGCCGCGTGTCGCGCTTGCGAAAGTCTTTCCGCGAGCGCGCCCGCGTCTTGCGCGAGTTTCGCTTCTTGTTCGCGCAGTTCATTCATGCGCTCTTCCGCGTTTGTCACCGCGTCCAACTCTTGCTGTGATGCTTTGCCAAATTCCAAAACTTGTTCGATGGTGTCGCCGTATTTGCGTTTGAGCCGGAAAATCAAATCGAGGCGGTCTTCGATGTGTTCCAATCGTTTCGGATTGAATTCGATGCCGTCGCGATAACTGCGAAGCGTGCGCGCGAGGTCGTCCATCAAGGCGCCCGCGCTTTCCGCTTGCTCCAACAGCGACTTGATTTCCGGATCGTATTTTTCCATGCCGCGCACGGCTTGCCGCGCCTGATTCAACAAATCGAGCGCGCCTTTTTCATCGTCCCCGCCGCCGTACAATGCGTGGTACGCGTCGTCCGCCAACGTCGCACGCGTTTCGGCGTGCGCGAGCAAATCGCGCTCCGTTTTCAATTCCGCTTCTTCGCCCGCTTTTAATCTCGCGTCTGTGATTTCCTGAATGATAAAGGTGAGGCGGTCAATTTTGCGCGCGGTTTCACGGGCGTCTTTTTGCAAGTCGCGTAATTCTTGGCGCACTTTGCGAAGTTGGCGTACCTGTTTCGCCACCTCCGCGCGCAGCTCCCACAAATTGCCGTAACGGTCGAGCAAGTCCACATGTTCTTTCGGACGCAGCAGTGAGAGGTGTTCGCTTTGTCCGTGAATATCCACCAACTTGTCGCCGATGTGTGACAAGACCGCGCCCGTCACGGCGCGTCCGTTGATGCGTCCTGTCGCGCGTCCCGCGCGATGCAGTTCGCGCGCGAGAATCAATGTTTCATCTTCGAGGGTGATACCGTTTTCGTCCAAATCATGCGCGAGCAATTCGCGCGCGTGCGCATTGAGCAGAAAAATCCCTTCGACGCGCGTTTCCTCCGCGCCCGCGCGAATCAATTCGCTTTGTGCGCGACCGCCGAGCAGCAAGCCGAGCGCGTCGAGAATGATGGATTTGCCCGCGCCCGTTTCGCCCGTGAGCACATTAAAGCCCGGCGCAAATTTCAAATTCAGATGGTCAATGATTGCGAGATTGGTGATGGTGATTTCGGCGAGCATGGTTTGCAAATCGCAAAGCGCTTATCGTGTGTCGTTGCGACAAAGAACGTCGCGAGCGATTTGCGATAAGCGCTCCGCGCTACGCGATTACGCGCGCAATCGCGCATACGTGGTGCTGACCGCGAGCGCAAGGAATACCCAAAACCCGATATTGAGCAGAACACGCCCGAGCACCTCCGGTGCGCCCGCGAGCAAAAAAGGGAGCGCAGGCACGAGCAGGACCGCAAGCGCGCCCGCGCCGAGAGCAACCGATGCCGTCAAGGCGAGATAACGCCCGCGCCGTTTGCTGATGAGGCGGCGAATGATTTCGGAAATGAGCCCGCCGGCAAAAGGACCTGCAAAAATCGCAAGAATGATGGAGAACAATCCAAAATTGAGGAGCAACATGACGAACGCCGCGACGGCGCCCAATACGACGCTGACAACCGCGGCAAGCACATGGTCGAGCGGTGTGGCAGTATAGTAGCCCGCGCGCTGCTCGCCTAAACATTCTTTGCAGCGATAACCCACGGGTGTGCGTTGCACGCATTTCAGACACATGGGGCGCCCGCACTTGTTGCATCGCAAAAGCGTTTCCGTATGCGGATGATTCGCACAATACAATGTCGTTTCGGTTGTCGGTTCAGTTGCCAGGGACATGATTCACATCCAATGCGACTTGCCGGTGAAGCCAAGTCATAGAACATTTGTTTGATTTTACCACAAAAAGAAATTTTGCACGCGCGCATGCAAGGTGGCAATTCGTTTGTGGCGCAGTTTCAGGATTGCTTACGTGCCTAACCCGCGCCCCAAGAGTTCACCTCCAAAGAACAAAAACGCGCCGCCCGCGAGAATCAGATACGGACCGTACGGAATTGCCGTGAACGCGGAATACCCGCGTCGCGTCGCCGCGCGGAACAAAATCACGAGCACCGCGCCCACGCCGCCCAACAGAATCGCCCAAATCAAAACATACACAATCGCCGGAAAGCCGACGAGCGCGCCGAGCAATCCCGCGAGTTTTACATCGCCCATCCCGAACGCGACCGTATTTATTTTTTGCGCGCGCCCGCGATTAATGATTCGCATAAAGAGTACGCCCAAATAATAGATGCAGAGGGTCAAGCCATAACCGGTGACAATGCCAAGAACCGACAACCAATACGCTTTCAGTGTGAATGATTCCAAGGATACGTTGGGCGCGCCGAGCAAAATCGGCGCAAGCAAAAATGCCAACGCCGTCATTGGCAATGAAACAACATTCAAAATCAATTTGTGCTCAAGGTCAATGACGGCAATCAGAATCAGTACCGCGCTGAAAAAACAGACCACCCCCAAATACAAGCCGACGGGATAACGCAGTGCCAGCCAGCCAAACAATGCTGCCGCGCCGATTTCGACCAATGGTGCGCGCAGGGACAATGGCGCGCCGCATTGCAGACACCTGTCACGGCGTAGGATAAAACTCAGGACACCGCTCGATTGTACCGCCGGACGCGGCGAGCCGCAATGCAGACAAAGCGGCGCTGCAAAAACGGAACGGTCTGTGGGCAGGTTGTCTGCCGCGCGATTAATGAGAATGCCTGCCAAAATGCCGAGCAGGGCAAAGAAAAAAATAATCATGGCAAATGGTCAATGGATGCGCGCAAGTGAATTTTTACTTTTTCTGTTTTATTGTATTATCTCGTCATGCTTTCGACCGAAAAACGCTACGATTCGCATATTCCATTCGAGCAGCTCAGTTTGCTCGCGGGGATGAATGTGTTGGGGCTGACCCTTTCGCTACTTCTGGTGCTGCCTTCCCGTACGTTCAATTTGGAGATTCTCGGTTCGCAGGCGAGCATCGTCTTTTCCGGCTCGTTGTTGTTTGCCTTGTTGTTGAGTGTCATGACTGCCGCCGGCGTGGAATCCATCATGCGCGCGCATCCGCGCGTGCATTTGTCCGCCACGCAGTATACGGTCATCTTGTGGATTCTGCCATGTATCCTGGTCGCCGGCGTGGCGCTTACGCTACCGCTGCTGCGCGATTCGGCGCCGGTGGCATTCTTGACGATTACGGGCGCGGGTATTTTTTTGGTATTGGTCGTGTTGGGCGAATACCTTTCGATTGATTTGCAAGACCGCGCGTACGCGTTTGCGCGACTTGGTTTGAATCTCGCCGTGTATCTTGCTGCGCTCGTATTGTTTCAATCCATGTATGCGTTCAAGCTCCGCAGTATTCTGTCCGCACCCTTGATTGGGATTGTCGCGGCGTTGTTGGCGTTGGAATTGTTGCGTTCCAGCGAACAGGATGTGCGGCGCACGTGGTTGTATGCGGCGACGATTGGTTTGTCCATGGGCGAAGCATTGTGGGCAATCAATTATTGGAATGTCAGCGCCGTGCTTGGCGGTCTCACGTTATTGATTGTGTTTTATCTCTTGACCGGTTTCGCACAGCAATATCTCTTGCGTAAATTGAACTGGCGCACCGTATTGGAATTTGCGATTGTGACGGCGTTTGTCGTATTCATTGTCGTGCGCCGCTTTGTTTGAATGCGCGTCCTCAGCCGTCAATGCGCGCGAGCGTTTCTTGCCGTTCCGGCGTGAGTCCCACGGTCAGCGCCAGCGCAGATGCCACAATAATTGCGCCGCCAACGATTTGTAAAAACTCCAGCGTTTGTTGATAAACCACAAACCCCGCAATCGCCGCCACAATCGGTTCAATCGTTGCAATCACACTCGCGACACTTGCCGCAACGGTTCGCAGTCCCGCGTTATACAAAGCATACGACCCCAACGTCGGACCGAGGCACAAGCCCAACAATGCCGCCCATGCCATTGGCTGTGTCCCTAACGCGCTATAGTTCACCGGTTCGATGCCGGGCAGCGGCACAAACTGAAGCGGAATCAAAAACAATGTGCCAAAGACCAGCGAATACAAGACGGTTGTCCACGGCGAGATGCGCGCCGAAAAATACTTGCTAAACAGTGTGAACATGCCGTAGGTAAATCCTGCGGCGGCGCCGACAACAACACCCCACGCGTTCAATTGCAGCGCGCCGGGGTCATAGACGCGCGCCACCAGCGCACAGCCCACAAACGATGCGCTGACGGCAATGAGTTTGCGCGGCGTCAATGGCTCATGCCACACGCGCCAGGCGACGAGCGTGACAAACGCGGGCGCGGTGTAGAGCAAAACCGAAGCGGTGGCGACAGTGGTGAGAAAAACCGCTTCGGTATTTAGCACATAAAACGCGGCGATGCCCACTAAACCAAACAAAAGCAAAGGCAGCAGCTGCGCGCGCGGCAGCTTCAAGTCCGCGCGTCGCCCAATCAACAACACGCCTGCCAAAAGCAGCGCTGCCAGCCCTGCGCGCAAAATGCCAATGGTGAGCGCAGACATGCCAAACTCATAATGAAGCACGCTGAAAAAAATGCCAATGGTGCCCCACATGCACGCCGCGCCCACAATGAGCAAATAGCCGCGCGTCATAACTCGACGTGAATGCCCAAGCCCATGGCTTCGGCGCGCTGCAAAATGGTTTGCGCAATCGCCGCGTCCTGTACGGCATTGCCGACGGATTTGAAAAAAGTGATTTCGTCCGCGCGCGTGCGCCCCGCTTTTTTGCCGCCCGTGATTTCGCCCAATTCGCCGTACAAATCCGACTCTTTGAGAATTCCTTCTTCCATCGGTTGAATCAAATCGCCCGCTTCGGCGAGCGCGCCGCTGTACGCGTCCACCACAATTTTGTTGCAGCGTTTGATAAAGTTGCTGTCGGTTTCGCGCGCTTCCGGCGTAAAGGAACCGACCGCATTGACATGCGTGCCGGGTTTCACATCATTGCCGTCAAATAATGGCTGCTTGGAAGTGGTTGCGCATGAAATGATATCCGCTTCACGCACCGCGCTCGCCACATCCGTCACCGCGCGCAAATCCGCAGGCAGTTCCGGAAACTCGCGCAATGCCTCAATCATCTCTTGCGCTTTGCCCGGTACCGCATCATGTACATATACGCGTTCCAAATGCCGCGCCGCGCACATCGCGCGCAATTGCGTCCGCGCTTGTACGCCCGCGCCGAAAACGAGACCGATGCGTGCGTCTTGGCGCGCGAGCGCGACCGTTGCCGCGCCGCAGCCCGCGCCCGTACGCAACGCGGTGAGCGAACCGCCCTCAATCAACGCGAGCGCGCGGCCCGTCGTCGCTTCCAGCACCACGACGACGGCGTGAATCAATGGCAGCCCGCGTTTGGCATTGTCGCCATACACATTGACAATTTTGATTGCCAGCGCGTCGGTGCCTTGAATATACGCGGGCATAAACAACGCGACGCCATTGTATTCTGGCACCGGCAGCTGCGAACGCAGTGGGACCGTGGCTTGATTGTTTGACAAACGCGCAAAGGCATCTTGCATCACTTGGATGGCGAGGGGCATTGAGACGGCTTGCTGCACATCGGTACGGGAAAGGATTCGCATGGTGACTCCGTGAATGATAATTTTTTGGACGATTCTACACGCGCCCGATTGTACACAATTCGCGCAACTTTGGGTAGCAGGGTTCGCGCACAAAAAAAACGGGACACTCTCGCGCGAGAATGTCCCGTGAATGTACATTGGCTTTCGACCTACGGGTCAACAAACCCGCCGGTCAATGTAAACCGCGCAATCGCCGTACTGCCCGTCGAATCACCGCGACACGACATGGCATATTCGCCCAATGCGCCTTCGCTCTGAATCGGGAACATGGCTGTGGCGTCATAGGTTTGGCTTACCCCGCCGATAAGGAGCGTCTCGTGATATTTTTCATAAAAGCTGCCGCTGACAAACGAGAACGCAATGTCGCCGTTCGCATTTGCCATAATGGCTTGATTGCGGAGATGCTCATCGGGCAGTGAGTAGGAATAGAAATACTCTTCCGGATAGCCGATGGTGCGTCCTTGCGGTGAGGTGAGCCAGCACGTCACATGTTCGTTCGCGCCAAAGCCCGCGCCGCTAAAGTGGATGACGCCGAACATGGCGCTGGCACTTGTCGGGTCGGCGGTCAGCCAGGCATTTGTCGAGACTGCATTGCCGATAACGGTCACCCAAGTTTCCGCGCCGCTGCCGCTTGTATTCCCACGCGCGACAAAGCGCCATGGACCTTCGCACGCATAGACAAAAAAGATTGCCTGAACGGTGGCTTGACCATTTTCGTCGGCTTTGACATCCGCAAAATACTGCGAACCCAGTCCGTCATAGATGGGTGTATTGATGTCCGCGCGCACATACAATGCGGCTACCCCGGAAATCACCGCCCCATAGTCCACGCTATTGTGGCGCGTCATGGACGGACAACCGCCACCCGGAGGTTCGAGCCAGAAGGTCACAACCTCACCGGGCAAAAAGCCGGAACCTGTGAGCGTAACCGGCGCGCTTGGTTCCAAGGTCAACAAATTGCCGAAACCAAGATCGAAACGTCCGTATGCTTTTTCCGGTTTGTTGATGGTGGAAGGGCTGGCGGATAGTGTGGCGCCGCTCACGCCTTCCGTGCTGCCCGTAATGGTGAATTTCGTTTCACCGCGATGCAGCACCGTTTTTGCCAACCCCAGTTCTTCGGCGACAAAGCCCCAGGTGCCGACTTGGAGCGAACTCAAATTTCCGTACTTGGTTGGCTGGGCGTAGGAAATGGAACCATCTTCTCGAACTTTGATAGCGCCTGAAGAATCAAACAATGGCGTTGCGACGCCGGTCGGTTCGACCAGATACGCATACACATAGCTGTTGGGCGTATAGCCCCAACACGTAATGACAAACGTTGTGCCGACCGGACCGGATGAGGGGTCTGAGGAGCAAGTGGCATCCGCTGCCGCAAGGGTGGTGGATTGCGGCACGACGGCGAGACCCAAAAGGAAAAGAATTGCAACAAGCACGAGCAAAACGCGTTTCATGAATTGCCTCCTTGAGATTCGTGCCAAATAGATAGCCGATGGATTGGAAGGGAAACGGTTACACCTCCTTTCGGATTTTGTTGACAAAACACATGTATCATGAAAAAGGGTTGGTGTCAAAACCGACCGCGTGCGGTTGACGTTATGCGTCAGCCAACGCGGCAAGCGCGCCGAGCAAAACGCGTGCGCCGCGCGCAATCTCTTTGGGTGATGAAAACTCGCGCGGGTCATGACTCACGCCGCCGCGACTGGGAATAAAAATCATGCCCGCGGGCGCAGCGCGCGCAATGTGCGCCGCATCGTGTCCCGCGCCGCTCGGCATTTTTAGCGCGTCAATATTTTGCGCGGCGCAAACGCGTTCCAACGCGTCAATCACCTGCGGCGCAAATTCCACCGGCGCCTCGTTCGCCAACATCGTTGTCTCAATGCCAATGCCGCGTTTGTGGGCAATCCACTCCATTGCGCGCCGCATCACTGCCACACATTCGCGTTTCGCTTCCGCGTGGATACTCCGAATGTCCGCGCGCAGTTCCACGCGTCCCGGAATCGAATTCATCACATTTGGTTCCGACTGAATCACGCCGACCGTCCCGACGACTTGCGGCGCAAATTCATTCGCAACGCGCTCGACTGCCAAAATCATTTCTGCGGCGCCCGCCAACGCGTCGCGGCGCATGTGCATCGGCGTCGTACCCGAATGATTTTGTTCGCCCGTCAACACAATTTGAAAACGCGTCGGCGCGGCGACGGCAGTGACAATGCCGATTGGTTTGCCCGAGCGTTCCAACACCGGACCCTGCTCGATATGAATTTCCAAAAACGCGCGCACGCGCGACCAATCGTAACGCGACGCGTCTATATCTTTTTGCGTCACTTGCAGCGCAGTGCGTTCCGTCGCGATTTTCGCGCCCGTCTCCCAACCTTTCAGTTCCTGAATCGCGCGCGCCATCAGCACTTTGGAACGGTCACGCGCAAACAATTCTTGTTTATTGATTTCCACGCCGGTCATCACGCGACTGCCAAATCCATAGCCCGCGCCAAAACGCGCGGATTCCTCCATGACAAAATTGATGACGTGCAGCGGCGCGTTCAAGCCGCCGCGTTCGTGAATCACGCGCGCACATTCCACCGCGCACACCATTCCCACAACGCCATCGTACTTGCCCGCGTTCACCACGCTGTCAATATGCGAGCCGCACGCGAGAATGTTCGCGTGCGCGTCTTTTCCGTTTAACACGCCAATGAGATTCCCAACGGCATCGCGGTGAATTTCCAAACCCGCCTCGCGCATCCACCCGCGCAATAACTCGCGTCCCGCCATATCTTCGCGCGTAAACGCGAGGCGCGTCACCCCCCCCTGCGGCGTGCGTCCGATTTCGGCTAATTGCTCAATGTGACGCGCGATGCGTTCACCGTCAATTTCCCTTATCCATTGCGCATGATGGTCAGTCATATTGGAGGAACCGCGAAAAAGCCGATTGAGGCGAATCTTTTTTATTCGCTCTATTCGCCTGATTCGCGGTTCAACTTATCCGTAGAAATGCGATGTGTCGGTTTTCAAAAATTGCGCGCGCCCTTTTGCTGCGCGCAATTCGCCGTTCTCGACCAGAATTTGCCCGCGCTGCATCGTCAATTCCACCGCGCCGGTGACGGTTTTGCCTTCATATAACGTGAATCCGGCTTGAGAATGTTGATTCGCGTTCGTAATCGTCCACGTTTTCGTCGGGTCGAAAATCACGAGGTCGGCGTCCGAACCGACGTGAAGGGCGCCTTTGCGCGGATAAAGCCCAAACGTTTTGGCGGGCGTTTCGCTCATTGCCGCGATGAGTTGGGGCAGGGGGAGGTTGCCCTCGTTGACGCCGACGTGATAACACATCGGCAGCATCGTTTCAATTTGCGGCGAACCGAACGCGGCATCGAAAAAATTGTCGTCAATCTTTTTGGCTTTGGGCGCATGGTCACTGCCAATCGTCGCAATGACTCCTTCGCGCAACCCCTGCCACATCGCTTCATTGTCGTGCGCGTAACGCAATGGCGGACCGATTTTGGCTTGCGCGGCGAGCGTTTGCGTGGTTTCGTCGGTGAGTGTCAAAAACTGCGGACACGTTTCACCGACAACGCGCCAGCCGTTTTGTTTTGCGCGGCGCAGCGGTTCGAGATTTTCTGCCGCGCTGTTGTGGACAATATACACCGCGCAGCCCATCACGTGCGCGATGCTGATGGCGCGATTCGTCGCTTCGGCTTCCAACAACGCGGGGCGCATCGCCGTGAACATTTTTTTGGAATCGAGTCCCGCGCGATTGAATTTGTCTTCCAAGTAATCGGTGACGACGCCATTCTCGCAATGCACATTCACCAAGCCGCGTTCTTGTGCGACCACGTCCATTAACGCTGCCATCCAATAATCATCCGTCATCCATTTCAATTTCGCGTAGGTCATGAATACTTTGAATGACGTGATGCCCAACGGAAATGCGGCGGGCACATCCGCGATTTGGTGTTCCACATCAAACAAACCCGCGTGGATGCCAAAATCGAGAATGGATTTTTGCAGACCGTCGGCGCGAAAGGATTGGAGATTGGAGACTAAAGCTTCGCCGGGTTTGATGTAGGCATAGTGAATCAGCGTCGTGACTCCGCCGAACGCGGCGCTGACGGACGTCACAAATTTGTCGTCGGTGTAAATCGGATGCACGTGCGCATCAATGATGCCGGGAAAAATGTATTTGCCTTGCGCGTTGATAACGCGAGTTGCTGAGGACTGCGGTGACACGTCATCACGCATTTTGCCTGCCGAGTCGCGGGTGCGGGATGGCGTGTCAGGATTGAGGACCGAGTCAACAGAAACGATTTTTTCATCGCGAATGCCAATATCGGCGCGCGTGATTTTGCCGTCGGCGACGACGAGTCCGTTGGTGATGAGAAGGTCAAAGGGTTCGCTCATGATGACGGTAAGGGCGAAGCATTTGCATTCACAATCGCGTATCGAGTCGCATCCGCGCGTCGCAAGTGCTTCGCCCCTACGACAAGGTCTCAAAAGATATTTTGTTGCATATCGAACGCGCGACAAATTTCGCGGATTTCGTCGTCGGTCAGACCCGCCGCTTGTTCGTTGTTGGCGAGATTGAGATATTCGTAACGCGCGCCGGTTTCCGCATATTCAATCGCGTCCACCGCGCGCTTGACGGAAACATTGGAACGCGCGACGACGCCATGTTTTGCCCAAACAATGATGCGGTGTTTGCGCAGTCCTTCCAGTGTGGCTTGCATCAATTTCGGCGAACCGGGCACTTGAAATTGTGCCAGCCCGATGCCTTCGGGAAAATTCACAATCGCTTCGGGTTCCCATCGCAAAAGGTGGCGATTGAAAAATTTTTCGTCCTGATATGCGGCAATGTGACTTAGATAAGTGACATGCAGTGGCTGCGCGTGGACGACCGCGTTAAAATTTGTTTGGGTCTGTGCGATTTGGTCTTGATGCACCGCGAGATGCGAATTGAATTCGCTGGTGAGTTTTGCAAACAGACGACGCGGCGAGGTGTACAACATGCCGCGCGTGCCGCCGTCTAATACGCGCACCGCGCCCAAATTCGCGGCGGGGTCGTTTTGAATTTCGCGCAGGCGTCGCCCCGAGCCGGTGACCAGAAATAATTTGCCTGCGAGTTCGGGCAGCGCAATCGGTAAATCAATTTGTTCCTCAATCGGAAATTTGCGGCGCGGGTCAACCTCCCAGCCGAGATACACGGAAATATTGCCCGCCGCGCCTTCGCTCGCGTCAATTTCGCAGAGGCGCGCGCCCGCTTCGCCAATCGCTTCCAAGAATTCGTCGAGTTCGGGATATGGTGGTTCGAGTGACATGGGATCCTTTCAAAAATTAACGTCGTGAATTGATTGTGGTAATATGAGAACGAATGGGGCGATGTCTGTCATTACGCGTGACAATGAAAACTTGCAAGGAGCGAATGAATTATGGCTTATACAGTTCGCGATTACATGAGCAAACCGATTATTGTGGTGGACCCGGAAACACCCGTCGCCAGCGCGCTTTCGATTATGAAACGGCGCGGGATTCACAGTCTGGTGGTGGATTTGACTGAAGGCGCCAAGGTCGCGTATGGTATTATCACCACAACAGACATTCGTGACAAGATTGCGGCGGCGAAGCGCGACCCCGCCGCGACGATGGTGGGAGAAATCATGACGACGCCGGTACATTCCGCGTCGCCGCGGTGGACGTTACAGCAATGCGCGGAGCAAATGCACGAGTTGGGCATTCATCACATGCCCGTGTTGGACGATGATGGTTTGGCGGTCGGTATGATTTCGGCGACGGATATTTTTTCGGCGGTGGAAGAGGCAGGGTGGGAATCGTTGGGATAAAAAAATGCAAGCCCGCGTGAGCGGGCTTGTTTTCCTTTATATGTCAATTCTCGGCTTGGATTGCTAGTCCCGTCAGTGCTTCAAGTCGTTGGGGGTCGGTGCGTTCTGTATACTTTAATTCGGGACCAAAAATTTCCTGCACCCGTTTCGAAAAGTTCAATACATCTACCGTGAGTACGTGGCGCGTCGCTGGTTCATAGCGAACCCACACTTCGTCCGCTGCCTCTTCCGCCACTCCGGCAATCGGAGATGGTGTAAAAGAAAAGGTCAAAGTATCTTCTGCCGAGTCATAACTTACTCGGATGGGAAATTCTTTTCCAGATTCTTCCATATTTGTTCACCTCTCGAGTAGATGGCACGGCTTAAATAAATTGTGCTGATATATCCGCGTCGCCCGCCTGACTCTTGCACATATTTTACCACGACAACGAGATGTTTGTCTTGCCATTGTTGACGACCCACGTATAGACGATAAAAAATCCGTGACCGTTCATCGCGCGTACTCTGATACACGAGATCGGGTGACTCAATCGTCAGGCGCACATCATCCAAGTAATCATTGATTTCTGGATGTTCAACGATTTTCGTCTGCCAAGTGGCGCGCGACAAACACACCGCCGTGCCCTCATAATCGGTCGTTTCAATGAGCCAATCAGAATTTGGGTCCATACGAATCGCAATTATTGAATTCTAAAATCATCCAGACTCTTTGCTCGAACTGATTTCGCTCTCAATTTGTCAAAACCAACCATTGTGTTCAGTTTGTTAGCGTGCGAGTCTTTTCGGTAGATATGCCGAAATAATCCTTCAAGCTCTTTTACCTGTTCAATTGAAATATTAGGTCAAACCTCAAAGATTGAAAAGTGAGTCCAGAGCTTGCCCCTTCTATTCTTATCCTTGTTTTCGTGCGACTTGATCCTTGAATGCACTCCAGCCGTGTGTTTGCCAAAAGCAATGCCGACATAGACAATGTCAAATTTCTTTTCGTCATTGTGTTTGCGTTTCCGATAGAGTACGTACATTCCGCGAATTCCATGTGGTATCTTGCCCACCTCTGCACGAGGACAGAATTCGACTGATCTTTTAATGAGCGTTAGTTTGCTTAGCGGCATTGTCTCACACTCCTCATTGTCGCGTTTTCAAATTCCTATTATTTGCAGATGCACGAAGCTTACGATTCGGCTTGTTTTTTGTCAATTGCCTCCAACACGCGTTCCGGCGTCAATGGCAATTGCGTCACGCGCCCGCCAATCGCATTCGCGACTGCGTTTGCAATCGCGGGCGCCATCGGTGTCAATGCGGGTTCGCCGATGCCTTTTGCGCCGAACGGACCGAGACCGGTGCCCGATTCCAAAATAATTGTTTTCGTTTCGGGAATGTCGCTCGCCGTTGGCAATAAATATTCCGCGAACGACGGCGTGAGCGTGACGCCGTTGACGATTTGCACGTCTTCCATCAACGCGTAACCCAAGCCCTGCGCCGCGCCGCCCTCAATTTGTCCCGCGACCGCCGCGGGATTCAACGCGCGTCCCACATCGTGACACGCCGCGCTTTTCAAGACGCGCACCTCACCCGTTTCCATATCCACCGCGACCTCGACCGCTTGCGCGCCAAAGGTGTAATCGGGCCAGATGTCGCCTTGCGCGTTGTCGGGGTCGAGTTTTTCCGTGAACGGCGCTTTGAATAACGATAAATTCGCGCGGGGCAAACCTTCTGCCGCGCACATGGCAATCAATTGCGTGAGCGGCATATTTTGCGATGGATCATTTTTCACAAACACGGTGTTGTCCGCGAAATCAATTTCATCGGGCTCGCATTCAAAATGCTGTGACGCGCGGTCGCCCAATGTTTTGCGTACCGCCATCGCGGCTTGGTACGTCGCGTTGCCCGACATGTACATTTGGCGTGTCGCGGTGGTCGTACCCGCGAGCGGCGTCAATGCGGAATCGGTTCCGTACACGGTGATGCGTTCCAGCGGTACGCCCAACACTTCGGCGGTGATTTGCGCGAGTGTGTTCATTTGCCCGCCGCCGATATCGGGAACGCCGCAGCGAATCACGATGCTGCCGTCCATTTCCAAACCGACCCACGACTGCGACGTATCGTGAAACCATGTGATGCGTCCGTAACTTTGCATGTATGACGCGAGACCGCGCCCGATTTTTGTATGCGGTGAAGGGGGGGGGGATTTTTCGCCCAATGCGTCCCACGCGCGATTGGCGCATTCTTCCAACCATACCGCGCCGCGAAATGCTTGCCCGTTCGGGGTTGTGTCGCCTGCTTGCGCGTAATTGAGGCGGCGCACCTGGCGCGGGTCCATGTCCAACGCGCGCGCGATTTCGTCCATGTGCTGTTCGTATGCCACGCACGCTTGCGCCGCGCCGAAACCGCGAAACGCAGAGGTGAAGGTATTGTTCGTTGCGACCGCAAACGCATTGACGGTGACATGATTGATTTTGTACGGACCGACTGCCGAAGACGCGGCGTACAACAAGACATACGGCGACAAATACACATACGCGCCCGAATCCGCGATGAGATTTACTTGCGAGGCGAGAATGCGTCCGCTGCGCGTCACGCCCGTTTTGTGCGTGATGGTGAACGGATGACGTTTGCAGTGCGCGAGAATAGATTCTTCGCGCGTGTACACCATTTTCACGGGACGACGCGTTTTCAATGCCGCGAGTCCGATAAACAATTCGACCGTGATATCTTCTTTGCCGCCGAAGCCGCCGCCGACGAGCGTGCCCATGATGCGCACTTGACTTTGCGGCAATTGCAGCGCGGCGGCGATACTGCGGAAATGTTCGACGACCTGCGTGCTGACGCGAATGGTCAACACGCCGTTTTCGTCCACCCACGCGATGCCGGCTTCGGGTTCGATGTAGGCGTGGTCAATGAATTGCGTTTTGTACGTGCCTTCCACAATCACGTCCGCGTTTTGCATTGCCGCGTCCGCGTCGCCCTTGACAATGCGCCAGCGCGCGACGATATTGTCCGGCTCTGTGACAATGGGTGCGCCTTCTTTCATTGCTTCTTCGGGCGTGAACACGGCGGGATACGGTTCGTACTCGACCTCAATCAAATCCAACGCGCGTTCGGCAATGGACAATTCTTCGGCTGCCACAATCGCAATCGCTTCGCCCATGAAACGCACGCGGTCGCGCGCGAGAATCGGCGCGTCGGTCCCTGCGCGTTTCGCGGTGCCTGTGACGCCGGGAATGTCGGTCGCCACTTGCGCGCCGGGCAAATCTTGGGCGGTTAAAACCGCCACTACACCATTGAGCGTGCGCGCTTTTGAAACGTCCACGCGCAAAATTTTCGCTGACGCGTGTTTGCTCCGCAAAACTTTGGCGTGCAGCATGTTGGGCATGACGTAATCGGCGGCGTATTTGGTCGCGCCGGTGACTTTGCCCATCGCATCAATGCGCGTCAATGGTTTGCCGATTTGGCGCAGTTCGGGCAAGTTGGCGATGTTGGGTTGGTCGAGTTGAATCATTTTTTGTTCGGGCGATTAAAATCGCTGCAACCAGAACAAAGTGCGCCTCCGCGCACTGGAGAATTAACCAACCTGCGAAGGCAGGTTTTGTGCTGTCGTTGCTGTGAATTTATTCGCCTGCAAGTTCCTTTGCCGCATTTTGAATTGCTTCAAAAATGCGCGTGTAGCCGGTGCAGCGACACAAGTTGCCGGACAATGCTTCGCGCATTTCCGCGTCGGTCGGATGCGGATGTTGGTCGAGCAACGCTTTCGCGGACAGAATCATGCCGGGCGTGCAAAAGCCGCACTGCGCCGCGCCAAAGTCGGCAAATGCTTTTTGTAAAGGATGGGGATGTTCGGCATTTCCCAATCCCGCCACGGTGAGAATCTCTTGGTCCTCGGCGAGCCACGCGAGATTGAGGCACGCATTGACGGCGACGCCGTTGACCAAAACGGTACACGCGCCGCAGTCGCCTTTTTCGCATCCGCTTTTTACGTCGGTATAGCCGAGGTCGCGCAGCGCAGTCAACAGCGTTGTGTTGGGATTCAGCGCGACGTGGTGCGTGCGATTGTTGATAGAGAGTTTGACGAGTCTGGGTGACATTGCAAATTTATGATTTATGATTTCTGATTTTTGATTTTGTGTGAATCAAAGTAAATCAGAAATTATAAATCCAAAATCATAAATTCCTCCACGCTTGTTCCAACATACGCCGCGTATAGATATTTACCATACGCCTGCGATACTCGGCGCTTGCGCGTAAATCGTCAATGGGTGCACATTCTTCCGCGGCGACGCGCGCGGCTTCCTTAAGGTTTGTTTCGTTGAAAAGTTGCCCGCGCAAAATCTCTTCGGCGCGCAATGCGCGCATGGGGCGCGGGGCGACGGCGCCCAACGCAATCCGCACATCGCGGATTTTTTCGCCGTCGCGTTCGAGCCACACCGCGACGCTCACAAGTGAAATCGCGTCGGCTTGCCGCAAACCCAATTTATAGAATGCCGTTGCGCTTGATGCATTGGAGACTGGTAATTGGAGACTGGTGATTAATTCGTTCGCATTGCGCGCGGTCCTGCGCGGACCGAGAAAAAATTCGTGCAGCGGCATTGTGCGCGCGCCATCCTTACGGACGAGTTCGATTTGGGCGTCGAGCGCAAGCAGCGGCGGAAGCATATCGCCCGCGGGGGACGCGCTGCCGATGTTGCCCGCAATCGTCGCGCTGTTGCGAATCATCGGATTGGCGAAAACGGATGCGGCTTGTGCCAGCGCGTTGTATTGTGTCAACAGGGGATGTTTCAAAAATTCCGCGATGGTGACAGATGCGCCGATGCGGAGATGTCCGTTTTCGCGTACGACGCCGCGCAGTTCATTGACATTTTGCAAAGCGACCAACACATCGGGCTGCGCGCGCCGCGCGCGAATATCCACAATCATATCGGTGCCGCCGCCGAGCGGACGAATTGCCGCGTTGTTTTGCGCGAGCGCATCGAGCGCGTCGTTCAATGTCTTGGGTTGGAGCAGGTCAAAGTCACGCATAGAGTGCCTTTCCGGTCAGCGCGTGTTTGCGCTGTGCGATGTTTTTTTTATCGAGTTCGGGTATAATTTGCGTTAATCCACAATGAGCATTAAGGAGAACTGAAATGAAATTTGTTTTGCCGATTTTGCTTTTCGTCGCGTTGTTCATGACGGCATGCAGTGACACCCGCACACCGCCGCCCGTTGCCGATGTTCAGATTGGCGAAGTCTATATCAAAGCGTCGGAAATTAATCCCGCCGACCGCAGTGCGCCGCTGTGGATGGCGGTGCGCAACACCGGGACCGCGCCTGCCGTGTTAATCAAAGCGGAATCTGCATTCGCGCAAAAGACGGAACTGCGCGATGGCAATAACCAGCCGATTGCGAGTGTCGTGATTCCCGCGGGTGCGACCGTTGATTTCAAACCAAGCGGAAATCATGCGCTGTTTATCGGCTTGAAAGAGGGACTCAAAGCAGGCGAACAATTTGGTGCGGGCCTGGTGCTTGCCGATTCAACGCAATACGCGCTGACGGTGAACATTCGCGAGTAACGCGCTTGGAATTTTTTTGAAAGGAACAAGGTCGCCGCGCAA
>CAZXYP010000040.1:0-21400 GCA_964644955.1 uncultured Anaerolineales bacterium
TGGGAAAATTTCGCCAACGCGGCATGGGCGCTGCACCCGCGCGCGCTGCCGCACTGGCACGCGAAATATGGAACGCGCGCAGTGTATCGTCTTGCCATGCACCGGCGTTTTGTGGCGTTCGACGGACCGTTCGCGCAATTCCTGTATCTTGACGCCGACATGTTGGTTCTCGATTCACTCGCTCCGTTTTTTGCCGCGCTGGAGCAAAACGAATTCGTCGTGTACGACGACCAATATCGCGCGCCGCAGCATGTGTTTGATATGCAATCGCCGCGCGTGTACGAACGCTTTGGCAAAACGCGCGTGCATACAGAAATTTTTTGCGCGGGCTTGTTTGCCTCCAAGCAGAATGTCTTGCACGCGGAACGCCAGGCGCGTGTGCTTACGCAACTCGGCGCGGGCGACGCGGAAATGTTGTACGTCAACGCTCCCGACCAATCGCTGTTGAATTATGCCGCGCTCGCGCTGCCGCTCACGACGCACAATTTGTATCGCGCCGCACCCGAAAGCCGGCGCATTCGCACCTGCGCGACGGTCGAAGGGTTGCAAGAAAAGAACCGGCTCGTTTTTGACCGCGCCCGCCGCTTGCCTTTTTTGCATTACATTGGAATTCCGGCGTGGGCATTCCATCGTGTGTGCGACGGCGAGGACGTGCGTTTTCCGTATCGGGAAACGTTCCTCCGGTATCGCTATCTTGACGCGCCGGCGGCGCGGCCGCGGTTGCGCGGCAAGCCGGTGGATGTATTGCATCGTCCGTCCAAAATTCGTCGCGGATTTGCGCGTTCCAAACAACGCGCGAAACGCTTGCTGCGGTTATGACACGCGGCGTTTATTTTTTGGCGAATGACCGCACGCTCGACCATGCCCTCGCGCTGGTCAACAGCATTCGCAAGTATGATGCGGAAACGCCGCTGTTGATGATTCCGTACGATGAACAGTCACGGCGCGCGGCGCGCGTCCTGCAGCAAATCCCGCGCGTGGGCGTGTACGACGACAAACCGCGCGCGGCGCGTTTGCTGCGGCGCCTTCGCCTCCTGTTCGGCGAAAATTTTTTTCCGCGTCCGAACAATTTTCGCAAGCAATTGTGTTGGTTCGGACCGTTCGATGAATGGTTGTATTTCGATGCGGATATCGTCGTCTTTGAGCATGTGATGGAATGGACGCGTTATCTCGAGCACGCGGATTTTATTTGTTACAGCGACCAACATCTTTCGGGGTTGGAGCATGTTTTCAAACCATCCATTGTGGCGGCAAACATTTTTGAGCCCGGGATTGGCGCGCAGGTTTTTAACGCGGGGATGTGGGGCGCGCACAAGGGCGTGTTGAGCGAAAAACAATTCTTTGAATTTCTTGCCGAATGCGCACGCGACAAGTTCCACCTTGACCGTTCGCGCGGCGGTTCGGACCAACCCGTGTTTAATTATCTGGTCTTGAAACATGTCGTGCACCGCGCGAATTTATTTGAAATTCTTCCAAATGCGCCGGGCATGTGGGCGGGACGCGATTCTTTTGTTTGGCGCGACGAACAATTGTGGGACCTGCGCGTCAACGCGCCGTGCAAGTTTTTGCACTGGGCGGGTTTCAAATTGCAGCCGGGTGCGCCGTATTGGGACGTGTGGCTGCATTTTCGGTTTCTCAATGCGTCGCTTCAAGCGCCGCTGCAATTACCCAATCCGCCGCCGCCCGCGCGCCCGCGTTCGCTCGCGCTGCGCTGGCTGCGGCATTACGCCGACCGCGCGCAGGATTATTTCGAACAATGATTTTGGTCAGCGTCATTGTGTGTACGCGCGGGCGCAATGAATTCTTGCGCGCGTGTTTATCCAGTTTGCAGACGCAAACCGCCGCGCCCGATGGTTTTGAAATCATTGTGGTGGACAATAACGACGCGCCCGCAGCGTTTAATGTGCCGGGGAATGCGCGTTGCATACACGAACCGCGCGTCGGGCTGGGGCACGCGCGTAATTGCGGATGGCGCGCGGCGCGCGGCGAGTGGCTTGCCTTTATTGATGACGACGCGCAAGCCGCGCCCGATTGGGTCGAAAACATGTTGCGCGCGCAAAAAAATCTCCCCCCAAAAACGGTCGCGTTTGGCGGACGCGTGCTGCCGCTGTGGGAATCGCCGCGTCCGGCTTGGCTCGCCGATGAATTGCTGCTGCCGTTGAGTTTGGTGGATTTGGGCGACGCGCCTTGCGTGCTGCCCAAGGGCGAAACGTTGGTCGGCTGCAATCTCGTCCTGTCGCGCGCGGCGCTGCAAGCGGCAGGGGGGTTCAACACGCAGCTCGGACGACGCGACAAAAATTTAATGGGCATGGAAGAGACGCTGCTTGAACGCCAATTCTTGCGACGCGGCTGTGTCTATTGGTATGACCCCGCGCTGGTCGTCTATCATCACATTCGCGCGGAACGGCTGCGCCCGCGGTGGTTTGTGCGGCATTCGTTTTGGAACGGCGTTTCGAACGCGCGCGCGGAACGCATTGAATTTGTCAAGACGTTTGCGCAGCGGCGCGAGCGCATTCGGCGCGCCTTGCAAACGCGTTTGTGGCAGCGCCGCACGCTGCGCGCATTCCATCCGTATGCGCGGGATGGCGCGCATGTCGTGGCGCGCTGCGCGTTGGCGGGCTGGACGGGTTATATTTTGGGAATGTTGTTTTGAAACCGCGCGGGCGGTATTCCATGCGAGTGCATATTCTTGCCGATCATATTCCATGGTTCGGACAACATTCGGGCTATGAACTCTTGCCGCGTTATTTGGATGCGGACGTGCGGATGGTAAAGGCGCGTACGACGCGCAGCCAAATTTATCTGGGAAAAATATATGCGCGTGCGATGCAGTGGCGCGAACCGATCAATTATGTGTACGCGGCGGCGGAACTGCGCTATCGCGTGAGCGCCTTGCAGCGCGCGGACGCGCATCACATTTTATACGGTGAGATGCATCACCGCTATTGGACGCGCCGGGAACGAATGCCGCGCAATGTGATTGTGACGCTGCATCATCCGCCTGCGCAGTGGGCGCGGTTACACGCGGATTGGCGCGCGCAATTGGGACGGTTGCAATCCGCGTTGGTGTTGTATCAACGCGATGTCGCGGAATTTGAATCGTATGTGGGCAAAGGGCGCGTGCGTTTTGTGCGGCACGGCGTGGACACGCAATTTTTTTGTCCCGCCAAAAAAAAGTACGCGCCGCCGCGTATTTTGTTTGCCGGACAAAACGGGCGCAATTTTGAAATGCTTGAACGTGTAGTGACGCACCTGGCGCGCCGTTTTCCCGAACTGCGCTTTGATTTTGTCGTGCGCGGCGCCATCCGGCGGCGCTATCCGCCGTTGACGCGTTTGTGGAATCATCCCGCGATTGATTGGCACGAAAAAATTTCAGACGAACAATTGCGCGCGCTGTACCAACGCGCGACGCTTGTGCTGCTGCCGCTGGAGGCGTGCGGCGCGGTGAATACCTTGTTGGAAGCGTTGGCGTGCGGCGTGCCGGTTGTGACGACGAATATCGGTGGGGTCCCCGATTACGGCGGCGGGACCATTTATCCGCTTGTGGAAAACAATGACGACGACGCGATGTTGGCGTTGTGCGAAAAATATCTGACCGACGCGTCACATCGCGCCGTCATTGCGGGCGCGTGCCGCGCGTTTGCGTGTGAAAAACTGAATTGGGAAATTTCGGCGGCGGAACATGTGCGCGCGTATCAAGAACTCACGGCACGCGACGCGTAACCAGATAGCGCAGACTCGCCGCGGATTCTTGATACAATTTGAAAAAAAATAGATTCCAAAAATAACCGTATTGCGGAAAGCGGCGTACCAGCAGCGCGTCCGCCGTGCCATACAGCCGAAATTCTTGGGGCGCATGGAGGCGATACGTGCGCCGCAATTGCGCGGGTCCGTCCAGCGCATGTCCGATGATGATTTGCGGCGCAAAATGATATGCCTGCACGTAGAGCCCCAATAAGCGGTCGAGATTAAAAGTCGGAATCCATTTCAGCGCGCCCCACAGCGTCAGTGTTTGAACGAGGTCGCCGAGCGCGGGCTGCACGATTTCATTGCGCCAGACGCGATTGTTGAAATTTTCCATGTGTGCGCCGTGCATGTCGCGGCGGTGCGCGGTCGGCAGCAAATGCCGCCAACGAAACGGCGTTTGCAGCGGCGCAATCGGAATTTCGCGCAACCCATATTCGATTTCCGATTCGGTCGTGTGCCGCGCGAGTTCGGCATTGGGGGGCAGCGCGTCCCACGCGCGCGCTATTTTGGGCGCGTCTTGGATCTCTACATTCTCCGCGCGCAGGCGCAGCACCCAACTTTCGGGAAAACGCGCAAAGTACGCTTGCGCGAACGCGGCAAGGTCGGGGTGCGCCACATCGTCATCGTCCAGCGCCAAGACCAAACGCCCGCGCGCATTGAGTAACCCGGTTAAGCGCTGTATGACTTCGCCGCGCAGCGGGCTGTACAGCGCGCGCACGCGCGCATCCGCCACCGCTTGCATCGTTTTGCCGGGCGGATACACGAGAATAAATTCGACATCGCCCCGTATTGCCAGGAGCGCGTCGCGCCAGGGCGGCGGAAAATTGCCGCGCGTGGGTGTGACAATGGAAAGAGATGGAAGTGAATTTGTCATTGCAGAATAAAAGCATGCGTCCGATGCGCGCGCAAGAACGCGTTGCCGTAACCATTGCGACCAAAAATCGTCCGGCGTATCTCGCCGCGCTGCTCGGCAGTTTGGTCACACAAACCTACGCGCATTGGGATTTGTTCATCAATGACCAGAGCGATGTATCCGTCGCCGAAACCGCCGTTGTGCGCGACCTATTGACGCTGCTGCAAAATCGAGGACACGCGGTAAAAACGTTCGCCTCACGCAATGCGACCGCGCGCTATCAGGAACTGCTTGACGCGACGCCGCCCGAAATCGAAATCATTCATCGCATTGATGACGATGTGCTGCTCACGCCGACGTATCTGGAAAATGTCATGCGCCCGTTTTATTTTTTTTCGCACAAACCGCTTGCGGCGGTGGGCGGATGTATCGGCGGAACGACCACCCAAACCCTCTCGCTGTCATCTGCGTTGGAACAACCGCGCTGGTATCCGCGCCTTGACAAACCGTCGTGGCGCCTGCAAGGTCATTTTTATCACGAGCGCGAATGCATCGAGATGGAAAGTTTGTGGGGCTGTGCCATGTGTTATCGGCGTTCGGCGGTAACGGATGTTGGCGGTTGGCATGTGCAGGGACAATCGCAGCAAATTTTTCGCGAAGACAGCGACATGTCCGCGCGCTTGCTCACCGCCGGATATGAATTGATGGTCACTACCGACGCGCGCGCGTGGCATCTCGTCGCGCCCGAAGGCGGTTCGCGACGCGTCACCAAAACCGCGCAAGGCAATGTTTTCGACTCGCACCGTGACGAATATGACGCGGACGAAACATTATTCCGTGAACGTCTCGCGTTGCTGATGCAAAATTATCAACCGCAGCCGCGCGCGCGTTATCGCATTCCCGATTTGGAAAATGATGTCTTGCGCGCAATGCCTTTACAAAACCGTCGCGCACGTTTCAAACTCGGCGTGTTGGCAAAACTGCCGCGCCCATTGTATTACCGCTTGCGGCGCGCGCACGTTGATTTGCGCACGGCGCGCCAACGTTTTTTGCCGTGAGAGATTCCGTGCAAACTCATTTGGTTTATGTCGGCACACATATTCCACAGCAAGGCTATGGCGCGTGGGTGATTGTGTATCGCCATTTGGCGCGGCTTGCACACTCCAAAATCAGCGTTGTGCATACGCAACCGCGTCCACACCCGCCGGATGCAACACAAGCCGCGTGGCAATACATCGCGCGCCCGCAAGCACGCTTTTGGAACCGGTCCGTATGGGACGCTTCTCCACATGCGTATGCCCTGCGCGCGCGATTTGCGGTCGCTCACTATGCCGCACGCCTCGGACGACCCAACGCCATTCTGAATGTGTTTGGCGTAAATTCGATTGAAGCGTGCGCACTGGCGCGTCAATTCCGTATCCCTTTGCTGCTTTTCTTGCACGACCGTTGGCAAGTGTGGACCAAACCATTGATGGAACGCCAATGGATGCGGCAGGGGCACGCCGTGCAAATTCTGCGCGATGCGGCGCGCATTTGGACGGTTACGCCCGAACTCGCCACAGCATATCGCTTGGATGATGCGCGCGTGCGCGTACTGCGTCCCATTCCCGAAGCTGGTGTAAATCATTTTGTGGAATGGCGCGATGCGTTTCGCCGGCCCGTCCTCGCGTTTGCCGGTTTTGTGCATGACCATCATTTAGAACACTTTGCGCGACTCGCGCGCGCGCTGCAATGCGTTGATGGGCGGATGCTCATTATGACGGACCGAGCCGAAAAAATTCGTACGCACCCCGACATGCCCGACAATGTTGATTTTTACCCGCCGACGAAACGGAATGCGCAGGCACTCGAATTTGTACGCGAACATGCTTCGGCGTTTGTTGTGCCTTGGTCGTTTGGCGCTGACTTGCAGCAACGTTATTGGGACAGCACAAATTTTCCCAGCAAACTCGTCGAATTTGCGCAATTGGGTTTGCCGCTGTTATTGCTTGCGCCGCACTGCGTTGCCGTTTCAAATTGGGCGCAGGCGCGCGTTTGGTTGGGGCATTGTCCGGAGCCAAGCGATGCAAACTTGCAAACCCTGGTTGCTCAAGTCGCAGAACGCGCGCATTGGGAACAAATGGCGCAACAGACGCGTACGGCGGCGCTTGATGAATTTAATCCCGCGCACATTCATGCCCAATTTGAACGCGAGCTGTTAATCGGTTGACGGTATCGCCCTGGTATTTTGATGCCAATTCACATACATGGCGCGCGCGATTTCAAACACGCGGCGATGTTTTTCCTGCGCGCGGCGCGCGTGCAAAAAACGCTGCGGCGTGCGCGGCAATGTTTCCAATGCGCGCGCCGCGCGTGTCGCCGTATGCTGCCACGTAAAATGTTGGTGCGCCCTGGCGACCCCCGCGCGCGCGTATTCTTGCCAGCGAACGCGGTTGGTGGAATGCAGCGCGTACGCGTGACGCAGCGCCCCGGCAAGTTGTGTTACCGACACTTCGCAAAAATCCACTTCGGATACCTGCGCGCGAAAGCCGAGAGTGTTGTACTGCAGCTCTTGCGCCACGGGCAAATGAATGCGCTGCGCCTGCACAAAAAACGAAGTATGTTCGTCGCAATAGTCCAAACACGCGCCAAATTGCGGCACAATGCTCGGCGTCCCACATGCCATCGCCTCCAAAATCGGCAGCGCAAAACCTTCAGCGCGATACGGAAACACTCCCATCTGGCACGCGCGGTATAACGCCGCCATTTCTTGTGCGCGCAACGCGGCGTCGAGATAAATCATTTCGGGCGTGTCAAAAGAATTTTCCAACGCGTCGTCCAATGCGATGCGCGCGCCGTGATAAAACACATCGCGCGGATTGTCCTTGACGACCAGACACACATCATCCGCGCGCGTAAAGGCGGCGCGATATGCCTTGAGCAAAATGTCCAACCCCTTGCGCAGCACCGCACCGCCTACAAACACAAAGCGGAAATTTTTCGTCGTCGGCAGCGGATAGATTGCGCCGTCGGGTCGAAATAGCTTGGGGTCAATGCCGGGCGGAATGACGCGCACGCGCGCGGCGGGAATACCGCTTGCCAGCGCGTGCTGCCGCGCCCAACGGCTGTACACCCACAACTGGTCGCATTCGGCGGAAATTTTTTTTGCCCACTGCGCGGGATATTTTCCAAAATCCCATGGGCGCACCACAATCCAATGTCCTTGCGCGGGCGGCATGACCGTATGAAATTCTTGAGTGAAATCGTGATGAATCGTCGCGTCCACGCGTTTGGAGACAAACTGCGCGGGCGTTTCCAAAACGCATACGTCCAGCCCGCGCCGCTGCAAGCCGTCTCGCAACTGCGCGTTCATGCGCGCGAACGCGGACA
The DNA here is from genome assembly GCA_964644955.1 of uncultured Anaerolineales bacterium. Lineage (GTDB taxonomy): Bacteria > Chloroflexota > Anaerolineae > UBA4142 > SHND01 > SHND01. The sequence continues at coordinate 7,970 of CAZXYP010000040.1, forward strand.
GCGCGTCGTTGGCGCCGACCAGCGCGATGGTTTGGTTTGCGCGCGCGGATTCGGGGGGACGCGACGGCAAGGTGCGCAATACCGTGTGCAATTGCGCCAAAGCGGCATCGCCCAAAAACCGCGCGGCAATTTCGCGTCCGCCGGCTGCATTGGCTTGCGCTTGCGCGGGACGCGACAAAAGATTTTCCAATGCCGCGTGCCACGCGTCGGGGGATTGGTACGCGCGAACGCCTTGCGCCCCTTCGCCCACAATTTCCGCGAGCCCTGCCGCATGACTCACCAACGTCGGAATACCGTTTGCCATTGCCTCGATTGCAATGCGTCCGAACGGCTCGTCCCACTGCGATGGCGCCAGCACGATGCGCGCGTGGCGCAGTAACGCGCGTATCGGCGTAAACGCAACATGCGTCACATTTTCCAGCGCGCGAAATTTTTCCATATAGTCCGCGTGCACCGCGCCCGCCAGCAAAAAGGACTGCTGTGGAAAACGCCGCGCCAATTCCCAAAAAATATCTGCGCCTTTGTGCGGATACCCGCAAATGCCGAGAATGTATGCCGGCGTGTAAGCGCGCGGTGAAAACAGAATTTCACGCGCGTCGAACGCGGGATAAATCACTTGGGCGCGCGCGCCGGTCATGCGTTCCAAACGCGCCTGCACAAATCGGGAATTGACCACCAACGCGTCCGCGTGCTGCAGCGCAAACGCGCGTTCCGCCGGCGCGGGATAACGATGCCCGTGCGTCAAATGCCACGCTTGAATTTCTTGCGCGGTCGGCGGACAGTATTCGTAGCTGTTCATCCAACCGACTACGGGAATGTCGAGCGCGTGTCCCATTTTTACGGCGTCGTGAATCAGCGTGAAACCCGCGATGATGGCGTCGGGGCGCGCGCGTTTGATTTTGCCAAACAATTCCGCGTCATCGCGAAAAAAATCCAATTGCACCGCGCCGTGCCGAATGGCGCGCCGCGTGCGCGCCGCGTCCAAATAAAAACACGTGTGTCCGTACGCGCGCGCCAAACCGCGCAGATACGTTTGATGCGTGCGCTGCGCGCCGCCGACGACGGGGTAGCCGATATTGAGCGCGGTCAAGATTCGCATTGCCCTATGCATCCGTCGCGGCAGGGTTTTCCAACAGCACGCGGTTTGCCAGCAATTGCGCCACCAATTGATTCACATCGCGCGCGGCGTGTTCGTGCGAAAGCTGATAGCGCGCCGCGAATTGATTCACAAGGTCCGCGTGCGGTGTGCCCGCCATCAAGGCGTGCCAAATAAATGTGCCGCTCGCGTTCAGCGTCAAGACATCATAGTCGTCCGGCACGAGAAACATGATGTGTCCTTGCACCGTTTGCGTCGCGACGGCGGGATTGAGTGTGTATTTCTTTTCCACAGAATCTTTCATGCTGTTTCGAGGAATTGTCGCAGAACCTGACGCGCGGCGGCGATATTTTTTTGATTTGCCGCGCGTAATGCACCGCGCGCGCGCCCCCCGAGTTTTGCGCGTAACCCGGGCGCGTCCACCAGCGTTTGCAGCTGGGCGCGAATTGCTTCTGCATCATCCGCGCGTGTGACCACCAATGCTGCACGGGTTTCCGCGTCGAGCAAATCCATCACGGGCACCATCGGCGACGCGAGGACCGGAATGCCGCGCAGCAAATGTTCTGCCGCGACATAATCAAAGGTCTCGGCAAACGAAAGCTGCAAGCCCACGTCAATCTGCCACAAGTTGTTTTCGTACTGGGCGCGTTCCATCCAGCCCCAATCTGTGTAGGGCAAACGCAATGCTTTCAAAACAACCGCGTACGCGGCATCTTGCGACAAACCATTGACGACCAATTTCCACTCGCCGCGCAGCTGCGCGAGCGCCAACAGCGCATTGAGGATATTTTTGCGTTTGTATTCCGCGGGCGGACAAAACAAACTGATAAAGGGCGGATGTGCTTCCTCGACGGGCGCGGGCATTGTCGGTTCGACGAGCGTCAGCGGCAAATAATACGCCGGAAAATTCAGCGCCTGAAATGTCTGTGCCATGCCCCGGCTGCTAAAACACAATCTGACATGTTCCATTTCGAGCAGCGCGGCAAGTTTTGGCAGCTCTTGGGAAATATCCGTTTGTCCGCCGCTGCTCGTCCAATACACGACAAAGTGAATCGGCGTATCGCGCAAATTTTCCATCAGCGTTTCATACACCCCGCTCCAGCCGCCAAACAAAACGACGCGCGGTTTTTGCGCGCGCAATAATTCCGAGACAAAGGTCACTTCGGGACTGTCGGCGCGCGTGCTCGCCAGTCGAATATGCCGCGTCATGCCGCACGCGCGGTCCAAATTTTCAAGCGCGTAATTGGCGCCGGGAAAATGTTTCAAGCATATCGAATACAGCGCGCGCGCCATCATATCAACGCCTCGACCACCCGCAATAATTTCTCAATTTGTGTTTCCATTCGATACTTGGCGCGCGTCCACTGTTTGCCCGCCGCCGCGATGCGCGCGCGTTCCTTCGGGCGCGCCAGATAGTGCGCCATCAATTCCAGGCATTCGTCGTCGGAATGAAACCACACCAAATGCTCGTGATTGGTAAACATTTCTTGCATGCGCGGCACATAATGCGTGAGCAAAAAACCGCCGCACGCCAACGTCAAAAAAACGCGATTGGAAAAATACAGCGGAATCGTGTTGATGGTGTTGAGCCCCAATACAATATCCGACGCGCGGCAGATTTTCACCAGTTCGGCGTGATGGGCGTGCCATTCAATCAACGGCGAACGGTTGCCCCAGCGCGCGCGGGCGGACGGATTGCCCTGCACGCCCCAGATTTTCAATGCGAATTTTTCGCTCACGCGCTCTAATAGGCGAAAACGCCGCAGCGCGAGCGATTCATCCTTTACCGGCGGATGCAGCAGGTTGCCGACAAACGCGACTTGGGATTGATACAACGGCAGCTGCGGCGCGGGAATTTCGACGTCGGGAAACGCGGACGTGTACACCCCTTCGTACAACCAATGCACCGGCGTCTTGCTCAACGCCGCGTATTTTTCCACCATGCCTTGCGCCGTAATCAAAAACGCATCTACCGCCGGCACGAGGCGCGCCATTTGCGGCGGGATGTTTTCATCAAAACAGTCCACGTGCCACAATACAACGCGACAGCCCATTGCGCGCACTGCCTCCAGCGTATCCGCTTCGATATTGTCCAATTTCAAACCGATGATGACATCGGGACGGGTTTGTTCGACGTGGGCGCGCAATTTCACATTTGTGCTGTAACGGTCGCCGCTGTCGCGATACGCGAAGGTATCGGTCTGCAGTTGCTGCGCGCGCAAAATGTTTGTCAGATACGTTCCCAAATCCCAATCCAGAAATGCCGGCGCGACGACGAGAAAACGAAACGCGTCGGGGAAAATTTTTTCTTTGCGCGGCGCGGGCTGTACGGTCATGGCGCGCGACGCGTTTTGCAAGCGCGCCGTCAGCGCGTCCGCCAACACATCGAGACTGTGTTCCCACGTGCGCGGTGCGACCGTTGCGGCAACGCGCGTCTGCTGTGCCGCGTCGGGTTTGCCCCTTTCATACGCGCGGCGCATCCACGCGCGCAGCTGCGTCACGGCGGGTTCGTAATGGGTATGGTCGTCTTGTTCGACAATGTGCGCCTCGATGAAATCCGCGTTCGCGTCGGAACAGAAATCGTCGAGCGCGGTTCCGCGCGTCACAATGACGCGTCGTCCGCCGGCGATACATTCCAAAACGGGCAAGCCGAAACATTCCGCGCGCAGCGGATACACGCCCACGTCACTCGCCGCAAAAATTGGCGCGACGGAATCGAACGTTTCGCGCACATAGACAATGGCGGGCGCGTCGGGCGATTCGTAGGCGCGCAGCTGTTGTTCCAACCACGCGCGGTGATGCTCGTAATGAAACGCCTTTAGAATCAATGCAACATCATCGTGCGCGGAAAATTCCGCCGCGTACGCCGCGAGCAAAATATCGGTGCCGCGCCGTTGATGCGCGCCGCCGAGATGCACGAACCGAAAATTCTTGTGTGTCGGCGCATCCCACGCGGGCACACGCGGATGAAATTCGCGCGGGTCGAACGCCGCCGGAAAAACGACGATAGGAATTTTGACACCGCTCGCCGCATATACGCGCGCGCTCGCGTGACTCGGCGCAATCACCAGGTCGAATGTTTCATTCAGCCCCTTTCGCCAGGCGCGCGGCAGCCGCAAGTATTCCCAATGCGCGAAACAGACGCGCAAGCGCGCGGGCGCGGGCAAAAATTGATACGGGTCGCCGTGAAACAAGTAAAGGTCGGTCGGCATCACCGGGGTTGGTTCGTCCGGCGCGCCGTCGTTCGCCGCGCGTACAACGTTCCAACCTCGCGCGCGCAAGCCCGCTTCCAGTTTTTGATTCACGTACGTGAAACCGGACGGGCGAAAAAAATTGCCGTGTAAAAGCAAGGTCGGGCGCGTCATGTGGATTGCGACTCGCCGCGCAAAAAGACGACCAGCTGTTCCAGCGTCGTCAGGTCGGGCGACAATTCCAGCGCGTAACAGGCGCGGTCGCGCACAACGCCGTCCCAAAAATCGAGATAGCGCGCCAAATCGTTTTTGTCGTCGGGACGAAAAAAACTGCGCGTCATGTACATCCACTGCAGCTGCGCCGCTTGGCGCGACATGGGCGCAAGGTGAAAACGCGCGCCGAGCCGATTAAAAAAAATACGTTGAAAGGTAAAATCCCGGAACGGCGCCGCGCGAAAAAAGTCTGCCGTCGGAAATTCTTTTTTGGGTCCGCCGATGCCGTCCACAGCCGGAACCTTCGGCTCCACCGCAAGCAAGGTTTCGGTTTTGCGCGTGACGCGCACCGTATCCTGACACCCGCTCACCCAGAATGTCCCGTTTGCGTCGCGGCGAACGACTACATGATCTTCAGAAAGAATTGTCGCGCCCGCGTTGGCAAGTGTGACCGACAGGGTTGTTTTACCGTTGCCGCCGGGCGCGACAAATAAATTCACCGCGCCGCAAAATTGCACCGCCGCCGCATGCACATAAAAACGGTCATGGGCGAACAACAGCTTGGACAAAATTTCAAACAGGTGGTCACGAAACGCGCGCGCGCTGTATTGCGGCTCGCGAATATACCAAAGGATGCGCGGCGGACTCGCCGCGCGGTCCACAATCAGGCGAAACCAATGCGTGTACAACATTTGCGCGTGTGGCCATAGTGTTTGCCAGCGCGCGTTCGTTTTTTCTTCCGTCGGGTTGATGGGAAAGTGAACGCTGTCACGCGGCGCGCCGACGAGATACAGATTGGCGTCGGGATGCGTGACCGGCGGCTGCCGCGCGATGGATTGCCGCACGAGCGAACCCAACGTCTCGAGGTACGACGAAGCCGTCGCGAAAACATTCAGCGTCCAACTGCCGAGTCGCAGTGCGCCCTGTGCGCGCAAATTTTCCGGCGGCGAAAATACAGTCCAATTCATGACAATCTCAAGCGCCGTAACGTCTTGCGCGTTTCGGTCGGGTGCGCCAACATGCGCCCGCCGAGGGAAAACGCCCACCAAAGCAATGACGCGAACGCGGAGGATTCATACAGCGCAAACGCGGCGCGGCGCCGCTGCCACGCCGACAGCGGCGTAAAATTTTCGAGAACGGAATTTTGGGCGGACGTATTTTCGATTTGCGTTTGCACCGCGTGCGGGAGTGGTTGCGCGCCAAACAATTGCGCAACGGCGGCAAACGTTTGGCGCGTAACGCGCAGTGTGCCGTCGCGCGCGCGTTCCGCCAGCCAATTTTGCCAGGCGAATGTTTCCCCCATTTTCAAAAGCAGCAAAAAAATTTCAAACAGCGCGCGCAATGTCAATTTATTCAATTGCAAGTCAATTGGTATTGCCAGCAGCGCGACGAGCAGCTCATCTTGCAGCGCGAGAGTCTCAAACGTGTTGTTGTCAAGTGCAGCGCGCGCGCGGCGCTCCCACAGCGCGCGCAGGTCGAGTGTGAATGAAGGATGCTGCTGCACGTTCCAATGCAATTCGAGCGGAAGGTCGCCGCGGTGATATTCGAAATGATATGTGAGTCGCTGCGAAACGCGCGGCGTGAACAGCGTGCGTGAAACGCGCGTGTACCCCAACGCGCGCAGTTGTGCGTCTGCGTCGGCAAATGCGTCGCGCGTGGGAAGCAGGATATCCAGATCCGAAATCGCGCGTGCATCCAACGCGCCGTACAAACGCTGTGCGAGCAGCGGACCCTTGAAAAAAACCATTTCGCCGCGCCACTGCGATTGCAGGCGCGTCATTTCCGCAAGCAAGCGCGTGTTTTTCGCCCACTGCCGCATGTAATACGCGCGCCACGCTTGAAACAGGTGCGACGGAATTTCCGCGCGCTGCGGATGATTTTGCAGGCGCGCAAACAAGTAACCCGACAAGCGCTGGGTGTCTGCCTGCGCGGCGAGCGCGTCCCATGCCGTCGCGTCGAAAGGGGGCAATGCCGTTTTGTTTTGCGCGGCGAGGACCAGCTGTGCGAGTTGCAAAATGTCGTTCACGGCTGCGGCTCGTACACGCGCAGCGGTTCCCATTCCGCGCGCAAAGCATAGCGTGTGTGGTCCCATTCCAAATGCGGTTCATCCGTATTGTATGCCACGATGACGCACGGTCGAAACGGCGCGCGGCGGCGCCACAAAATTTGCGACGTGTTGACGACGCGCACATGTTCGATGCGCGCCGCATCGTCGCGCGCGCGCAAAAGCGCAAACAACGGATATTCCAAATCGTTCCCGCCCCACCACAAACCGACGGTGTGACAGGCGCGCGCTTGAATGTGCGCGACCGTGTTTTGCATCGGCGTTTTCAAATAACGTGCGTTGGCAAAGTATTGGGTTTCGCGCGGCACGCGCAGCACGCTTGTTTCGCCGAGCAGCGGACGCGGCTGCCCCCAAAACAACCACGGCAGCGCCGCGCACAACAAAAAGAATGCGGCGAGAAAACTCGCGCGCGCGCCGATTGTGTTTATCAAAAACGCCGCCATCAACGGCGCTGTCAGCACAAACAGAACCGAGTGATAACGGCTGTGCCACATTTGCCATTTTAGAACCAGAATGAAAAACACCGCGCCGACTGCCAGTACGGCGATATATTCACGCCAGCGCCTCCGCGCCGTAGTGTGCCCTGTCAAGACCCAAACGACCGCGCCCAATCCCATCAGCGTATGTAGAAAATTTCCCGCCTCGTCCTCGTGCAGAGAAAACGAAACGCCACTCCACGTTCGCGCGGGATACGTCGTCGCGTCCTCATTTTCATGGATGCCGACGACACGATGAAACCAACGCAGCAGCATGGTCAAGGCGGCGTTCCATTCCGCGTTGGGCAAACCAACGTGCAGCGCAAGATTGCGCGCGGTATTTGACATTACTGCTGCCGCGTCAAGGCGGCGATTGATGTAGCGCAGGGGCAACTCACTCATCAATGCCGACTGTGTGCGCGCGCGCGTGTCATTCGCGCGCGCCAAAAATGCTTGTGCGCTCAACGTCGCGCGCCGCGCGAGAAATGGACCTTGCACCAACAAAAACAAAAACGCACATGCCAATACAACGGATGCGAGGGTTTTGGGCGAACGCGTAGGTTTCCACACGCGCAGCGCGTACCACAAAAACATGGGCGCGGCAAACAACGCGGCGGGAAATTTTACGAACGTCGCCAATGCCAATGCGGTGCCAATGAGGACGGTTGCGCGTCGGATTGAAAATTCGCGTGCGACCAAAATCCAATATGCCGCGCTGTTCAACCAAAACGCCGCAACCAAATCAGTTTGCGTGCCGGACGCCTGAAGGACTGCCATCGGAATGGACGCCGCAATCGCGCCTGCCAATAATTGTCCGTCGCCGTTCAAGCCCATCGCCTGGGCAATCAAACTCGCGACGACGATACAACCGATGTATGCAAAACATTGGACGAGGTTGGCAAAGCGGTCATCGCCCAACAAAATTTGCAGCTGCAATATCGCATATTCCGAAAATGCGGGATATTCGTTTTGCCGCGAATTCGCAGTGGGATACATTTCAACGCTCGCGTTTTGCTGCCAATGCGCGACGCGCCCCATGTGATAGGTCAGGGAATCGTATGTATTCGGCGGCGCATACCACGCGGCGACTGCAATTGCCAACACGAAGGCGCTCAATGCGACCACCACCGCAACGCGCCCCGGCGAAGCGGCAAGAAAGGTTTTGCATGCGCGCGCGCGAATTTTGGACAAGGCATATACGCGCGCCCACGCGTCCGTAAAAATCAAAACCGCCAGCGCGCCGATACCCATGGCGCTCCAAAACAAAAGAATGCCGCTGCGATTCAGGAAATGGAACGCGCTTTGCAGTTCGGTGCCAAACACAAGCGTCAAGCCCAAAACGAGGGCGGCGTACAAAAAACAGCGTCTCATGCGGAAACCACGCGCAGGGTTTCATAACGTTTCCATACGCTGTATTCTGCGGCGGCAACATTCAGCGTCAGCAGATACATCAATGGAACGACTGCCATGTAAAAACGCAGATAGGTGGCATTGAAAAAATAATCAATGCCCCAACGCGGAGCAAGATATAACGCGAGCAATGCCAGTCCCGCGCCGCTCAAAATCAAAAACGCGAGTTCCACCGCATACCGCGTATAAAACGTGCGCGGGCGCAGCGCCACCATGCCCACAAACGCAAGCGGAAGCAATCCCCAAAAATTCAGACCGAAACTGTATTGCAGCAGCGTTTGCATCACGGGCAAAAGCGAACCGCGCGGAGGGCGCGTGGTCAACAGATATTTGAAAAACTGCTGTCCTTGCGACGCGACGCCGAACGCGGAACCGGACGCCGCTTTCAAATGAAGGGTGAAGAAAAGTTTCCACGCTGCGTCCGCCAAAAGCGGCAGCGCGAAAAGCAGCGCGTCGTGTTTGGGCGCGCGCTTTTTCCAAATCACGAACGCGACGAGTAACAAAACATACAGCGCATAGATTTCGCCCTCAGGACGCACCAGGACCAATCCCGTCAACGTCAATGCGGTCGCCAGCGCCAACGCGCGCGTCGGCTGTTTGACCCACCGCGCCAGCAAAATCACCGCAAGCGTCACATACACCGCGAGCGCGAGATTGGCGTACCCGTTACCCGATTGTTCGCCGATTTGCGGCGCATACAATAACGGCAGCGGCGCGAGCCAACGCATCCATCCGCTCCATTCCAACCCCTCATACACCACGCCGTACAAACACCACGCCACGATGGGAAACAACGCCTTGACTGCAAGTTCACCGCCGATACCCAACTGCGCCATCGCGACCGGCACAAGCGGCGGGTATTCGGGATACGCGCCCCACATTCCGAGTGTGCGTAACGTTTCGGTTGCAAAAATCACGCGCGCTTTGATGCCCCAAATTGCCAGCGCATCCCATTCCATAAGCGGTTTGGAAATGCCGAGGAACAAAATCAACGCGAGCGCGCCTATTGCGGCAATTGCGGCAAGCGATTCCGCGCGCGTGCGCGGCAAAGTGACGCGCGGACGGCGGCGCGCCAAATTCACCAATGCGGGCAGCGCGAGCAGAACCAAAATCGCGTATTGCAAAAGTTCGCGCGCGGGCAGATTCAACAGTGAGAGAAAAATGAAAAGCATCGCGTTGAGGGTCATGCCCAACAATGCGCTTGCTGCCAAGTCGCCGGGTGTCGTCGTGAGTTGAAAAAATTTGCGCACCCAAAACGCGCCGCTCAAGACGACGAGCAAAAATTTTACGATTGCCAACGCGATAATTTCAACGCGGCGCGGCAGCAGAACAAAATCGCGTTCGGGCAAAACGATGTTGGCTTGCCGTGCGCGTACCGGCACAAGGGAGATATTCCCGGTTTCGGAATCGGGGATAATTTGGTAGAGCGGTCCCGGAAATGATTCGATTTGCCGGTCGCGGGCATTGGCGGTCTGACGCGGAAACAACATATAGTCGGTCAAGCCGGGATTGCCGAGTCGCCCGAACGGCGCGCGCATATCGGGTAAAACAATCAAGGCATCCGGCGGTGTTTGCGCCTTAATTGACTGCGTAACGGCGAAATAGTTATCCGCTTGCCAACGCCGCGCGAGATGAAATTCGCGCGGCTGCGCAAAATATCCGATGCTGCGCGGCACAAATTCAATGAGCGGAATCAGTTGATAGACCGTGACGAGGACGAGCGCGGTGAGAAGCAAAAGCGGAGCAAATTTGTGTACGCGCGTGAGCGCGCGGGTTGAAATCTCAAATGGTGTGCGCATCAATTCGGCAGTTCCAATTGTTCGCGCAAAAAGGTCGGGGCGGGCAGACGGCTGTGGTAGCACGTGCGGCAATTGGCATCAAAATCGCCGCGCGCGGTTTGTTCGCGAAAAGCGCGATATTTTTCCGAATGCCAAATGTCGGTGAACGCCGTCGTGTTGACATTGCCCATCAGCATCGGCGGAAAAAAATGTTCCGCGCCGTCATGGTACAACACGTGCCCGTCGTAATCGAGATAACTGCACGGATACACATTGCCCGCTTCGGTGATGTGCGGATTGCGCGGAAACCAGCACAGATTGGGACCGACTTTGGGGAGATGCAAACGAAGGTTGTACTGATTCGCCAACATGTGCGCGACCTTGAGCGCGTGCCCGCCGTCGCGCTGCATCTCGTTCCACATGTTGCCTTCCCATTCGTGTCGGTTGGCGGGACGCATTTCAATGAGTTGAATCTCGTTGGCGCCCACCTCGCGCGCGAGCGGAATAAAATCGGGCAGGTCGCGATACGAACCAAACGCCATGACGTAATTGATTTGAATGCTCGGCGTTTGCAGACCGCGGGCGCGTTTCATTTCCGCCAACATGCGAATGTTGCCCCACACCTTGTGCCCGTTGAGATTCGTGCGAATGGCGCCAACATTTTCAGGCAGTCCGTCAAAGGAAACATGCAATTTGCTGACGCGCAAATCCAAAATGCGCGCCGCGCGTTCGCGCGTCAACAAGGTGCCGTTCGTGGTAAGGTCAATGAAACAATCAGGAACCTCTTGCCGCACGCGCGCAATGAATTCAAACAATTCGGGATGAAAAAACGTTTCGCCGCCGCCGCTGAAATGCACAATTTTGGCGCGGCGAATCGTCGGCAGCATCCGTTCAAAGGTTTCGCGCAGCATCAATTTTTGATGTTCGTCCGATGCATGAATCGGCAGGTACGGGCACATGCGGCATTTTAGATTGCAAATCGAACTGAGGCGCAGTTGGAGATTGTGCGGCAGGTCGGGTTTGGGCGGCGGCGGCAGTAGTTTGAGTTTGAGCTGGCGCGTGCGCTGCCGCATGTTTTGGATGCGGCGGGCGGCGCGTCGTTTTGCAAACAGGACGGCAGTGTGCCATTTCCACGCGGGCGCGCTCGCCGCGAGGGTCTTGCCATCGCGCGTGCGCGCGACCACGCGTCCCAACACAAATTCGCGCCAGGTCGCAAATTTGCGCTCACGCCAATTGTCCGCGCCCAACACCAATTTGTTTCTGCCTTTGTATAACACGCGCAGTGTAGGGAAATGGTCGCGCAGCCGAAACGTAATAATATCGCCGACCGCGATTTCGTCGTACGTCACGGGTTCGACGCGCAGCTCGTCGCCGTCCTGCAAAAACGGATTCATGCTGTTGCCGTGAAACAGTACGGTCGCCCCGTTGGCGGATTCGCGCAGCTGCAATTCTTGCGCGTGTTGTCGAATTTGAGAATCAAGCAAGCCCATACGCGTCATGCCCCATCTCGACGAATAAATTCTATTGCGGCGCTTCCATCAGTTCGCGCAAAAAATCCGAGGTTTGTCGGCGGCTGTGGTAACACGCGCGACAGATGCGGTCAAAATCGCCGCGCGCGTTGCGCGCGCGAAAGGCGGCGTACTGCGGCGCGTCCCAGATTTCTTGCATCGGGGTTTGATGAATGTTGCCGAACGACAATGACGGAAAAACATGCGGCTGTCCGTCCGCGTACAATTTTCGCCCGTCGTAATCCAAATAACAGCACGGATACACCTCCCCGTCTTCGGCAATGTGCGGATTCGACGGAAAGTGACACGCGTTCGCGCTGATGATGGGCAGATGCAAGCAAAGGTCGTAATGATTCGCCAACATGATGGCGGTTTTGAGCGCGTATGCCTGATCGCGTTGGCTGTCATTCAGCAGGTTGTGTTCGAAATCGGCGGCGGTGGCGGGCTGCATCTCGAGCAGTTGGATTTCATTGATGCCGATGGCGTGCGCGCGTTCGATAAATTCCACGAGGTCATGATACGTACCATAGCCCGTCATGTAATTGATTTGAATGGATGGCGCTTTCGCCCCGCGCTCGCGTTTCATTTCTGCCAGCGCGGAGAGATTGTCCAGCACTTTTGCCCCGTTCACATTGCGGCGAATTGTTTCGACGCGTCCCGGCAAGCCGTCAAAGGAAACGTGCAGCTTGTTGACGCGCAAGTCCAATAGTCGCGCCGCGCGTTCGCGTGTGAGCAGCGTGCCGTTCGTCGTCAGGTCAATTTCACAATCCGGGATTTCTTGCCGCACGCGCGCAATCAGGTCAAATGCCTCGCGGTGAAATAACGGCTCGCCCGAACCGCTGAAATGCACGCGTCGGATTGCGCGGAGCGTCGGCAGCATCGCTTCAAAGGTTTCGCGCGCCATGAATTTCAAACGCTCCGATGTGTGGACCTCCAGATACGGACACATGCGGCATTTCAGGTTGCACGTTGCGCTGAGATTCAACTGTACGTTGAGCGGGCGCGCATACGTGAGCGCGGATGGTTTGTAAAGACGCTGTACTCGCGAGGGAATTTTGCGCGCGTAATATTGCGACAGCTGCGCGGCGGAGTACAGTTTCCACGCGGGCGCGTTTGCTTCAAGGGTCTTGCCGCGGCGCGTGCGCGCGACGACGCGTCCCGTCACAAATTCGCGCCATGTCACAAATTTGCGCGCATGCCAATGGTCCGCGCCCAGCGTCAATTTGTTTGTCCCTTTGCGCAGCACGCGCAGCGTTGGGCAATGCTCCGTTACGCGAAACGTGATGAGGTCGCCGACGACGATTTCATCATAGTTCACGGGTTCGACGCGCAGTACATCGCCGTCCCGCAAGAACGGAGACATGCCGTCGCCGTGACAGACGACGGTGTCGGCGGTTGAGGCATTGCGCAAGGGCGTGGCGCGGGCGAGAGACGGCGGCTGCGCGTCAAACACTGCCATGCGCGCTATTCTCCGCTGACGATTAATTTTCCAAGCTGTTCGTATTTGACGAGTTCCGGCGGTTCGTAGGGTTCGATGGTTTCGTCAGGCGCGGGTTCGGGGGTGTCTGTGGGTGCCGGTGCGGCGGAATCGGTTTGGCGCGGTTCGTTTTCGTTTGGCACGACTGGCTCCTCCACAAAAATTATACTGAATACAAAATTTATGTGACGTCGTCGCTTTGCACGAGTCCTTCCGC
>CAZXYP010000041.1:0-21013 GCA_964644955.1 uncultured Anaerolineales bacterium
AACCAAATGCAATTTCTTGCTTCGACAGCTTGCTCTGAACGCCAGATTCCTTTTCATGCAAGCGCTTTTCAATTTCTCGGATCGCGGCGGCGGCGCACAACGAATGACGCAGTTTTGCCAGTTCGACGCGCAAGTGTTTTTCTTCTTGATGCAATTCCCTTTCGGGAATTTGGACGGCGCGGCGCGTTTGTCGGATCGCGCTCGCCCACAATCGCTCAACCTGCAATTGTTGGTCGGATAGTCTCATACGTCAGCGATAGAATGTTGCGTGTGAGATTGGCATCAGGGAAACGAACGGGCGAATCAATGGATATGTGATGCGTTGAACGCGTCGCGTTGCTATGCGACGTCTTGCCCGGACTTAGGAGTATTCGGGATGAGCGGCGATAAATTTTTCCAGATTGGCAGCGGCGGTGGCGCGGACCCGGTTGCGTACGATGGGCGTCCAACCCAATAACAATCCGCTCGGTCCCAATGCCATGCGCGACCAACGCCAAAAATCAAAACGGTCGCGATGCGAAATGATTTTGCCGTCGCGGAATTGAAATTCGGCGTCGAGGATGTTGTGCACGGGACGATTGCTCGCCGAAAACGTGTACCACGCTTCCCAATGCGCCTGACCACGGGCATCGTCGGCGCTGACGTCATTGTGAATCACGCGTAAATCTTGACCGGCAGCGATCAGCATGTGCCACATGGCGCCGATGCGGTTGCCTTGCAGGGAAAAGATTTCGTCTTGAAATTCCGCGTCGGGCGCGTAACACGCAAACATGTCTCCGTAATCGCGGTGCGCGAACGCGTCATAAAAATGTTCGATGAGCTTTGCATTTGGGTGCATATGATTTTTTTCTGCGATTCAAATGGCGCGCATGCGGTTGTTTTTCGCGTTGTGTTCCACTTCTGCCAAACCGAGCTCTTCCATGAGCGGCGGAATGTACATGCCGAATCGCCCGCGCAAACCCTTTTTCAGCCCGTACCATCCGCCGACCGGATTTTTCGGTGAGCGTCCCCATGCTTCGACGGTCCCTTCCGCCGCAGGTTTTTGTTCGTCCGCGCTGCCCAACGGCATCCAATCGCCGTGTTTTTTGAGCATGGCGTGTAAATCATTCAACGCGCGCAAATCGTACCGCAGTTCCGTTTTGCCGACGATGCAAACGAGCGCGGGCGGATTCAGCGTTTCATCGCGATACATGATGTATTCGGATGAGCCGCTCGGTGTTTTCAATTTCCACGGATTATCTTTGGTTCCTGCAGTGCTGCTTTTGGTTTTCGCCGGCGCTTTGGTTCTTGCCGCGGCTTTTGGCTTGGCGGATGGCTTGGGTGATTTTGCTTTCGTTGTTGTTTTTGTTTTCATTTCATCTTTCTCTTTCAACATCGCCCATACTTTTGCGGCGCGGTGAATCGCGTTCAACGGATAGGGAACGGATAAACGGATAGTACGCCCACATTCGCTTATCCTGACGAATCATCACGCACAATGTTTATGTGACGCGTTACGCGTGATGACTCGTCACTACTTTCCATATCCGCTGTTCACTCCGCTTATAACGCCACGCCCTTCTCTTTCAAAATCGCCCACACTTTCGGCGGCGTGATGGGAATATCAATGTTTGTCACGCCGAGATGTGACAACGCGTCCACGACCGCGTTCGCAATCGCCGGCGGCGCGTCTACGTATGCTCCAACACTTTTTGGGTCAACCAGGCATTCACCAGTGTCTCCACCGAAACACCCTGCGCTCGCGCCGACGCCTCCAGTTTGGCGCTGAGTTCGGGTAAAAGGATGATACGCTTGGGAGAAGTTCTGCGTCCTTCCAATTGGACCTCGAATTGAACTTCGTACGTCAAATCCTCGTAATCCGCCGTACTGTGCGTGTCCCAAAAATCGGCGATGTCTTCCAATGTTTCAAATTCGGGAATTGGATCACGAACGTTTCTTGCCATATGCCTTGCGCTCCTTCTCGTCCATATCTCGGGCGCTGATAATTAGTGCCCTTTTATCCCGCTTGTAAATAAAAAAGACAGTCAAATAGCGCCCTTCTTCTGTCCGTCCATACGCTGCATACACATTCTCTTCCTTGTCTTGTCGCCCCTGTGAAATATACCGAAAGTGAGGGCGGCTCTCAAGAACTTGTGCAACTTCGTCCGGCGCGACGTTATGTTTTTCGTCCAACTTTTCAATGATTTCCTCCAGCCACATCAAATCGCGAATAAACATGCTTGTCGCTCGATGGAATTATAACAGCAAATAGATTCGTGGAATGAGTATAAATGCAGGGCGGGATTGATGTTTCCCGCCCTGTTGCACACCGCACTCTGGCACAGCTTTTACAACGCCACGCCCTTCTCTTTCAAAATCGCCCACACTTTCGGCGGCGTGATGGGAATATCAATGTTTGTCACGCCGAGATGTGACAACGCGTCCACGACCGCGTTCGCAATCGCCGGCGGCGCGCCGACGGTGGCGCTTTCGCCAACGCCTTTTGCGCCGAACGGATGATGCGGCGACGGCGTTACCGTTTTGTCCATTTCCCATTTCGGTGTTTCGACCGCCGTTGGCACGAGATAATCCGAGAACGAACCCGTGAGATTCACGCCATTGTCGTCATAGACAATTTCTTCCAGCAGCGCGGGCGCCATGCCCATCGTGAGACCGCCCGCGATTTGTCCATCCACAATCATTGGATTGATGATGGTGCCGCAGTCGTCAACGGCGACAAAGCGGCGAATTTTCACTTGCCCTGTGCCGCGGTCAATGTCCACGACGCAAATGTACGCGCCGAACGGGAACGTGAGATTCGGCGGGTCGTAATAGTCCACCGCTTCGAGTCCCGCTTCCATGCCGAGCGGATGATTCGTGTACGCCGCGAACGCGATTTCTTGAATCGTTTTCGCGCGGTCGGGCGCGCCCTTGACGTAGAATTTTCCTTTCTCCCATTCCAAATCGTCTTCGCGCGCTTCGAGCAGGTACGCCGCAATCTTTTTTGCTTTTTCGCGAATCTTGCGCGAGGCAATCGCGGCTGCCGCGCCCGCGGTCGGTGTGGAACGCGACGCGTACGTGCCGAGTCCGTACGGCGCCGTGTCGGTGTCGCCTTCTTCGACCGCAATGTCGGCTTCGGGAATGCCCAACTCTTCGGCAATGATTTGCGCGTACGTCGTTTCGTGTCCTTGCCCCTGCGATTTGGTGCCGAACCGCGCAATCACTTTGCCCGTCGGATGAATGCGAATTTCCGCGCTGTCGAACATTTTGATACCCAAAATGTCAAACGTGTGCGACGGACCCGCGCCGACGATTTCAGTGAACGTGCAAATGCCGATGCCCATCAATTCGCCGCGCGCGCGTTTTTCTTTTTGTTCTTGACGCAGCGCGTCATAGCCGATGATGGCTTTCGCTTTGTCAAGCGCGCCTTGATAATTGCCGCTGTCGTATTCCCAACCGAGCGCGGATTTGTACGGAAATTGTTCGGGCTGGATGAAATTTTTCGCGCGCAGTTCCGCCGGGTCCATGTTTAATTTTTGCGCGAGCACATCCACGATGCGTTCGATGCCGTGTACCGCCTCGGTCACGCGGAACGAACAGCGATACGCGACGCCGCCGGGCGGTTTGTTGGTGTACACGCCGTCCACTTCGGCGAACGCCTTTTGAAAATCGTACGACCCCGTTGCAATCGAAAACAGTCCCGCCGGAAATTTTGACGGATTCGCCGCCGCGTCGAACGCGCCGTGGTCGGCAATCACTTTCATTTTCATTGCGGTGATTTTGCCTTGATTGGTCGCTGCCAATTCCGCGTGGATATGATAATCGCGCGCGAACGAATCGGCTTGCAAATTTTCGGTGCGGTCTTCAATCCATTTCACGGGCTTGCCCGTCAACACGGATGCGGCGGTCGCCAACACATAGCCGGGATACACCGGAACTTTGCCGCCAAAGCCGCCGCCAATGTCGGGCGAAATGACGCGGATTTTGTGCTCCGCCAAACCGAGATGTCCCGTCACAAGCGCGACCACCGTGCGAATCGCGTGCGGCGCTTGCGTGGTCATGTAGAGCGTGAGATGCCCTTCGGTCGGATTCCAACTCGCCACACAGCCGCACGTTTCCATCGCGGCGACGTGAATGCGCGGAATATAAATATCTTCCGCGACGACCACATCCGCATTCGCGAGTTCGTCGTCCACCGCCGCCTTGTTGCCCACTTCCCAATGCCAAATGCGATTGGACTGTTTGTCCGCGCGAATCACGGGCGCATCGGGTTCCAATGCTTTGTGCGGATTGAGCACGGGCGTGAGCGGTTCGTAATCCACTTCGACGGCGGCAACGCCATCGGCGGCGGCGTAACGCGAGGTCGCAACGACCGCCGCGACTTCTTGCGCGTAATACATCACCGTATCCACGGGCAAGACCATTTGTTGGTCGCTCATCAGCGTTGGCATCCACGCCAATTTGTACGGCACCAAATCCGCGCCCGTAATCACGGCGGCGACGCCTGGCACAGCCAATGCTTTTTCTTTGTTGATGCTTTTGATTTTCGCGTGCGCGAACGGCGAGCGCACAATGTCGAGCCACAATTGTCCCGGCAAGTTAATGTCTTCGATGTATCTGCCTTGCCCGCGCAAAAAGCGCGCGTCTTCTTTGCGCTTGACGGAATGTCCAAACCCCATTGCTTCAGCCATTTTGTCCCTCCGCCATTTTCTCTGCCGCGTACTGTACCGCTTCGACAATGTTGACATATCCGGTACAGCGACACAGGTTGCCTGAAATCGCCCAACGAATTTCGTCTTCGGTGGGATGCGGATTCTTTTTCAAGAATGCGACAGCGGTGAGCATCATGCCCGGCGTGCAGAATCCGCATTGCAGACCATGTTTCTCGTGGAACCCTTCTTGAATCGGCGCGAGCTTGCCGTTTTGGGCAAGTCCTTCCACCGTCGTGATTTTTTTGCCGTTGGCTTGGACGGCGAACATGGTGCACGATTTCATCGGGATGCCGTCCACCAAAATCGTGCATGCGCCGCAAGAGGTGGTGTCGCAGCCGACATGTGTGCCGGTCAGCCCCGCGTTTTCGCGAATGAAATGTACGAGCAAAAGACGCGGTTCCACATCGGCGGTGTAATCCGCGCCATTGATATTGATGGTGATATTCATAAGTTGATAAAGTGACGAGTGACGAGTGACGAGGCGATGACAACTTTTTTTCACCTCTTTACCTTGTCACTTCTTCACCCGTTCACATTCCCCTTGCTCTCTCGACTGCTTTTTCAATCGCGCGCATTGTCAGGATGCGCACCAAATTGCGTTTGTATTCCACACTGCCGCGCAAATCGGGGTTCGGGTCGCAATCTTCTTGCGCGAACAATGCCGCGCGTTCGATCCATTTCGCTTCGGGCATTTCGCCGCGCAGTGCGTCTTCGGAACGTTTCGCGCGGAGGGCTTGCAAACCGACATTTGTCAACCCGATGCCGATTTGTTCAATCTTGCCCGCCGCGTCGAGATTCAATTGCACGGCAACGCCCGCGGTCGCAAAATCGCCGACCTTGCGTTCCATTTTCAGATACGCGCCGCCGCTGCGTGCGACAGGCGCGGGAATTTGCACTTCGGTCAACAATTCATCCGCCGCCAGCGATGTGGCGAACAGCCCTTGAAAGAAATCATCTATCGCAATCGTGCGATTACCGTTCGCACCGGTCGCAACCACTTGCGCGCGATATGCCAGCATCGTCGCGGGATGGTCGTTCGCGGGGTCGGCGTGCGCGAGATTGCCCGCGAGGGTTGCGCGATTGCGCACGATGGGGTCGGCGACGGAAAGCGTCGTGTCGTGCAGTAACGGATATTTTTCGCGCACGAGCGCGGAATCTTCCATGTCGGATTCGCGCACGAGCGCGCCGATTTTGAGCCATCCGCCTTCTTCGCGAATGTAATCAAGCCCGCCGATATTGTTAATGTCCACCAACAGCGCGGGCTGCGCGAGGCGAAACTTCATTAGGGGGATGAGGGATTGTCCGCCCGACAAAATTTTCGCGTCGGGATTGGACTGTAACAGCGCGACGGCGTCGGGGATGGACGCGGGCGCCGCGTATTGAAACTGTGCGGGAATCATGCAAATTCACCTCCGTCGGTGATTTGTACGGCAGCGCAGTTTGCAGCAACGCCACTGCAAGCGCGCGCCGTCATGATGTATATGACGCGACCCGGCGTTGGGTCGGTAGTATGGTGATAAAAACCAAAGAGGGTTTAATGCAGAAGAAATATGCGCGGGATTATACAACTCGTTCAGAAACTCTGTCAATCGAGTTTTCGCGACGTCGAGACGTGACACGTTTCCAAAAACGTGTCACGTCTCGGAAAAATTTTTTGACGGAATGAATTATTGGTACACGAATCCGTCCACGACGACGAACGAATTGGTGGCGGCAGGATTCTTTTGTCCGAGGACCTTGATTTCGATGGAATGCTGCGCGTTGCTCAAACCGGTGTATGTGTGTTTGGCTTGCCATTTCTGGACGGGCGCGTACAAGTCCACGATGCCCTGCGACACGTTATCAATAAACACTTCGGCTTTGCCATATTTCGGTCCGCGTGTCGTAATCCATTTCACGCTCGTGCCGGTAAAAACAAATTTAGCGGTGGCGTCGGCGGTGCGCGTCACGCGGAACGTGCCGTTTGTGGCATTCACATGTTTTGCGCCGCGCCAGCTGTTGTATTTGATGCGATGCGAATTGTTTTCAATGAGCTGTTGATTCACGATAAATGCGTCCACAAACACATAACTCGAAACCGCCGCCGGATTTTTTTCGCCCAAGACTTTGACCGTAAGCACATGCTTGGTATCGCTCAAGTTGCGAAAGTGAATGGCATATTTGTTTCTCGCTTCGACGTCATACAGGTCGAACGTGCCCTTGTCCACGCCGTCAATCGCCACTTGCGCCTTGCCCATCGGATTGCCTTTTTCCGTGACCCAAATGACATCCGTGCCTTTGAACGCAAACTCGGCGGTGGAATCTTTGAGCCACGTGCCGTGCGCCGCGCCGTTGCTGTAGTTGGGGTCCGTCCACACCTGCCACGTGTCGTATTTTACGGCATTGTTATTTTCGCCGACCGTGACGAGCGGCGCGGCTTGCGTAATGGCGGCGCTCAGCAGTGTGAACACGACGAGCGCGAGCGCCGGAAAAAATTTGAACGTGCGAATGCGAAACATGATTCTTTCCTTTCTGAATTGTCCCGCACTGCACGGTGCGAGACGCTACATGATATTTTCCGCTTGCGGCGGATTTGTGGGATGTTGCGTTGGCGTTTTGCGTACCAACGCCAAAATGATGCCAAAGACGACGAAGCCCAAAACCAACATGCCGAACAAAAGCGCGACCATGAACTCGGGACCGACAGTTTCAAAATACTGTCCGATGAGCCACGGCAAAATCATGCCGCCCAAACTCGCGCCGACAAAAAACCAGCCGGTCACCGCGCCCGTAATGACCATGTGCCGCCCCGCAAACGTAATCAGTGTGGGAAACGCGGACGCGATGCCCAGACCAAACAAAATTGTGCCGCCCCACAATGCCCATTGTGCCGATGAAAACGCGAGCATGATGCCCAAGCCCGCAAGCGCCAACGCCAAATCGGTCAACACAATCACGCGGGGGCGTACGCGCGCCGCTATCGGAATCGAAGCAATGCGCGAAAGCATGAACGCGCCCCAGAACGCGGCGTTGAGGTACGCGGCGGTTTGCGCGTCCGCCAAATCGGTTTTGACCGCATACGTAAAAATCCAACCGCCGAAAGCGTTTTCCGAACCCGCTACCAGCAAAAACAAAATCACAAACAATGTCAGCAGCAGCAAATTTGGACGCACCGACGCGTGTTCCGTGTGAGAAACAATGGGCGCGGGATTCGGCAGCGGAAACAAGACCAGCGCGACAGGAATCAGCAATCCCGCGAGCAGCCAATACCCTGAACCGAATGTGCCGGTCAGCAAAATCATTTGCGCGATGAGCAGCGGCGACAGGAACGCGCCGACCGCGAAAAACAAATGCAGTCCGTTCATGTACGGACCCACGTGTTCGCGGTGCACCCACACAATCAGCGTGTTGCCGCCGACATCAATCACGCCTTCCGCAAAGCCGATGGCGAGCAAGACCGCCGTCAAGACCCACAGCGTCGGAATGGTCGGCACGAATGCCAGCAGCGCGGCTGCCGCCAACAGCGCAATCGCCATGGTGCGGTGTCCCGGCAAACGGTCATACAATCGTCCGCCGATGAATGAACCGCCGAGATAGCCCAACGCGCGCGTTGTGAACAAAAAACTGATTTGGCTCAGCTGGCTGCCCGTTTGTTCGGACAAGCCGAGCAATGTTGGACCGAGCGATGCAGTTGTCAACCCCAATCCGATGAATGCGGCGTAATAGGTCAAGGTTTGGGCAAGCGCGCGAGAATTTTTCGGTATTGGTTTGGTTGTTAATGAATCCACATTTCCGCCTTTTGCGCCGGCGGTGTGTGTCGCTTACGTTCTGCATTAAACCACACCCCGGGCGTCGAGTTAATACCAATGGGTGGTATAAAAAGTAATACAACTCTTTGCTTTGCGCGTCGGACGCGCGGCGCAAGAATCCATTATACGTTGCTTTTGTTGCCGAATGTTTTTAACAATGTTAGAATCCCTGCGAACAAGTTAGAATCCTTTGCAGGGGACTCGGTCCCGACGAATGCACTGTGACCGTGTTCATGACGCTCGTCACTTGGCACTCGTCACCCTCCTTATGCGTGACGTCACCATTGCGATGGTCCAATTTCATCCGCAGCTCGGCGCGGTCAATGACAATCTCGACCGCATGGGCAAGATGATTCAACAAATTTGCACGACCCAGCGCGTCAATCTCATTGTCTTTCCCGAACTCGCGACGACGGGTTACGAGAACGGCGTGAATTTTACCGATTTAGCGGAGCACCTGCCGGGCTACACGAGCAACTTTCTCGGCAAGCTCGCGGGCGATTTTCACACCTGGATTGCGACGGGCATGGTGGTCAAGCACAAAGTCGAAAGCGTCATTTACAATTCCGCGATTTTGATTGGACCCGACGGCGAGGTCGCGGGCGAATACCGCAAAGTGCATCTCAAAGGCGAAGAAAAAATGGCGTTTCGTCCCGGATTCAAATTTCCGGTCTTGGAGACCGATTTCGGTAATGTCGGAATTCTGCTCGGTTGGGATTTGGCATTTCCCGAAGCGGCGCGTTCGCTGGCGCTCGACGGCGCGGAATTGATTCTCGTGCCGGCGAATTGGGAAGCGCCAAACGTGGACGAATGGAAAACCTATCTGCTCGCGCGCGCGTACGAGAACGCGGTCTTTATCGGCGGCGCGAACCGCATCGGCAGCGAATACACGTATTCGTTTTTCGGCGAATCGTTGGTGCTGGGACCGCGCGGTGAATTGTACGGACAGGTGCCGCGTGACGAGGAAAACGATTTGCCGCAAGAGGGTTGGGCGCTGGGCAAAATTGATTTGGACGCAGTGAAAAAATATCGCGAAGAACTGCAATTGTTTCAGGCGCGTCAACCGGGCGCATACCGCACCGTCGTGAAACAATACTAGACTGTATCGGAAATTACAGATTCAAGTCGCGTGGTTTCGCTGCGGTGTGGGTCGCCATTGAGTCGCCATTGAATTGAATTCAACGTCTGAACCTATGCAAAGTTCACCTCTGCTTCCGCTCGTCGGCTTGTTGTTAATGACTGCCAATATCTTGCTCGCGGCGCTGCGTCCGTACCGGGCGCCGACGGCGATGGGGATACAGGTCTTTGTGGGCGGCATGGTCACGCTCACCGTCGCGGTTGTCTCGCTGATCAACCCGCTCGGCTTTGCGGAATTGGAACGCGTGGTGTTGTTTGTGTCGGGCTGCATCAATTGCGCGGTCGGCTATTATATGGCGCTGCTCGAAATGCGGCGCGGCTAAAGGAGGGTTCCCATGCTGACGACATTGATGGGCGCAGGTGTTTTTTCTATCGGGTTCTTTATGCTGATTCTCGCGCTGATGGACCTGCTCGGTTTCGGTGGACTCAAGTTTGGGTTTGGCGAACGCGTCTTGTTGTATGTCGGTGGTTTGTTTTTGTGTGTGTTGGGATACATTATGGCGCGGCGGTTACCGCGCGCGAGTGCGGTGGAAACGCCCGCGAGTTTTCCGCAATCGGATGTAACCCCGCCTTCGGATGACCAACTGTGAATGACCCGCGCATCGAAGCCTACGCGCGTTTGCTTGTCGAACGCAGCTTGAATGTGCAGCCCAAATGGCAGGTCGTTATCAACGCGTCGCCGTTGGCGCGTCCGTTGGTGCAGGCGGCAGTGAAACTCATCGCACAGCGCGGCGCATACGCGTTGGTGCGATTGAACTATGCCGACATTGGCGCGACGTGGCTCAAACACGCGCCGCTCGATGTGATTGAAGCCATTGCGCCGATTGATGAATTTACGTGGAATGCGGCGGACGCCTATCTTGCCATCGCCGCGCCGGAAAATACGCGCGATGAAACGGACATTGCGCCCGAACGACTTGCCGCGTTCCGCCGCTCACGCAGCGCCTATATCAAACGCGTCATGTCCAATACGCTGACGTGGGTCGGCTGTCATTATCCCACGCCGGCGCTCGCGCAAGACGCGGGCATGACGCTGGAACAGTACAGCGATTTTTTGTACGGCGCGTGTTTATTGGACTGGGACGCGTTGGCGCAAGAGATGCGCGCGCGTGCCGATTATTTTGACCGCGCGTCAGAAGTGTATTTGCTCGGCAGCGGCACCGATTTGCGATTCAGTTTGGAAGGTCGCGTGGCGATGATTGACGACGGGCATTTGAATATGCCGGGCGGTGAATTTTTCTATTCGCCCGTTGAAGATTCGGCGCAAGGCGTCATTACCTTTGACGAGTATCCCGCGATTTACGAGGGTCGTGTGGTCGAAGGTGTGCGGTTGGAATTTCGCCAAGGACGCGTTGTGGATGCGTCCGCGCGCACCGAGGAAGCGTATTTGCATCAAGTGTTGGACCGGGACGACGGCGCGCGGCGGTTGGGTGAATTGGGCATCGGCTGCAATCCCGGCATTCAACGACACATGCGCGATGTCTTGTACGATGAAAAAATTCAAGGCACGATTCATCTCGCCCTCGGCGCGGGCTTTGAATTTCTCGGCGGTAAAAATACCAGCGGCGTGCATTGGGACATGGTGAAAAATTTGCGGAACGGCGGAAAAATTATTTTGGATGGACGCGTTGTGCAAGAGGACGGGGTATGGCAGATTTAGCAATCGCCCGATTGAAAAATTGCCGCGTAATTTTCATCTCCGCTTAAGGAAAATAACGTACCTTGCACGCATGATTTTGCGTTTCGGTTTGGCGGCAATTTTGCTGCTTCTTCTTTTGGGAATCGTCCCGCCCACGACCTCTGCCAACAATCCTTTGCAAGCATCGGAAACCAAACCGTTTATTTTGCCATTCAACGCGCCGCCGGGTCCCGACACCTGGCTGCTCGGACAATTGTACGGCAACACGACCGGCGCGTACGGCAATCGCCGCAACTTTTACGCGGCGGGGCAGGGCTTGCATTTTGGGTTGGATTTATCCGCGCCGTGCGGGACAGAAATTGTTGCGATTGGCGATGGAGTTGTGATTGGGGCGGATGGTCCATGGGGCAGCGCGCCGCACAATTTATTGATTGACCATCGCAACGGCTGGATGTCCATGTACGGGCATTTGCTTGAAACGCCGAACCTGAAAGCGGGCGACCGTGTGACAAAGGGACAAGTGGTGGCGCTGAGCGGCGATCCCGACGAGACGTGCCATTCGCGTCCGCACTTGCATTTGGAAATCCGCGACGCGAAAAATACCAAATTCGTCAATCCCATCAACTTGATTGAAGCGGATTGGGATACGCTCGCGTTGGTCGGACAATTCGGGCGCGGGTTCGAGCGCGATTTGGATGCCCCGCGCAAATGGCAAACACTGTACGACCAACCCGACGCGCTGCGCAGCGGCGCATTCTTGAACGAGTACGCCAATCCGTGGCCGCCTTCGTTCCCCTTTCGTTGATGGCTGCTGCGCGCGACAAAAGAAAAAAGGTTTCCTCTTGCAAGGAAACCTTTTCCAGCCCGCCGCCCGGAAACCGTTAACCGTTCATGCGATTTACATTCCGCGTCGCCAAAAATGTTCTTTGGATTTCTGTCGGATGTGCCGCAACCCATGTTTGCGATTGCGCCAGACCGTGATTACGTCCACATCGCTCGCGCTTCCGACGACAATTGCTGTGCCCTCCAGTCGAGCAAACTCGGACTGGTCTTCGGGTGGAATATCGCGCTTTCTCAGATATCGAAATTCCACGCCGCCGCGAAATTCGCGGCAGCCGTGCGTCAACACATAGTCCACATCGCGTTCCGATAGGTTACGCTGCGCCATCCGCTTGAGTGCGTGCTGCGTTTGGAACATGGTGTTGAAAGACACCTCCTTGTAATTTGGCAGCGGGCAAGCGATTTCACTATAACATACCGATTGTGATGCGTCAATCCTTTTTGCTGTGTTCAATCATTTTTTTACTCGCCGCGTGCGCCGCGCTCCCGCCGACGCCTGCGCCGCCCGCGCCCCCCGACGCGCCGCGTCCGACATTGTTGGCGCAAGCCACCCTCGCGCGCCCGACGACGACGACTGAACGCGCCGCAGACGCGCCGACGCCAACTCGCGCGCCCACCGAAACGCCTACACTTCTTCCGACAGTAACGCCCGTGCCAGCCCAATTTACGCAATTGATGGACGGCGGCTGCTGCGTGAATCCTGGCTGGCTCCCCGATTCTCAAAACATTGTCTTTATTGACAAGCCGCAAGCCGATGCGCCCGTCGGGATGTATCGGGTGGACTTGTCCAAACCAAAGGCGAGCGCATTGTGGAGCGAACGCATTGCCTTTTACACGCGCGATTTCGAGTACGCGCAAATTCCGGAACCGGCAGGCACGCGTTTGATTCGTACAAGTGACGGGCAGGAATGGCGTATCCAAAATGGTGGACGCAGCGTGCAAATCTCGCCGGACCGCACGCGCATCGTGTGGACGGAAACGCGCGAAACGTTTCCGCTCGAAAAGCGCATCTCGAATATCATGCTGGCAAATCTGGACGGCAGCGAACCGCAGCGCATCTTGCAAGTATTACGCGGCGGCGTCAGCGGCTGGCTCGACAACCATCGTTTGCTCGTGAATGGGCGCGCCTCGCAGGATACGTTCGATACCACGTTGTTTGTCTATGACCTGCGCGATGAATCGCAGACGAAAATCGTACAAGCCGAACGCATTCGTCTCACCGCGCCGTCGCCGGACGGCAATTGGATTGTGTATGCTCTAACGAACGAAGCCGACGCGGCACGCAGTGGTTTGTGGCTCGCGCGCGCGGATGGCACGGAAACGCGCAAACTGGATTTTTTCGGACCCGTGCAGTGGCGCGATGCCGCGCACTTGATTTACGCGCCGTTTGAAATGGACGCGCCGCACGCTTTTTTTGAATATGATGTCGAGGCGGGCGAAACACGCCGTCTCACTCCCCCTGACCAACCGTTCACCATTGCCAGCGGTGACTGGTCGGTATCGCCTGACGGCAAAAAAATCGTGCTGGTCAATGCCGCCGACAATAATCTCTGGCTGTGGCAGTTCCCCGAATAGCAAGACAGCTTGCTGTTGTTGTCACGCGCTTGTCACGCGGTTGGTGTATGCTTTGACGGGTTGGGCGTGTGAACGGCAATGCCAATTTCCTATAGCCAAATCGCACGCGAGTTGCTACAATCGAATATCCCCGTGCAGGAGGAACGATTCACGGTTCCTTCTGGATAACGAGACTTTCCATGTCCAAACCAAATTATTCCAAACTCGTCGCGCTGTTGATTTTTGTTTCGGGAATTCTGTTTGCGTTTGCGGGATTTGCGGCTCCGTTGTCACAAGCCGCACTCGATTCAGAATTCACCTTTACGGCAGTCGGTGATTTTGGCGGCACCGCCAATACCGATGGCGTGTTGAACGGCATTGCCAATGCCGGCGCGGCGTTTCATCTCGCGCTCGGCGATTTGAGTTACGGTACCTACGCGCCCGAAAGCGCGTGGTGCAGCTATGTGCAGGGCAAGGTCGGCGCGACCTTTCCGTTTGAACTCGTGTCGGGCAATCACGACATGGACGCCTCGACGCAAGGACACATCAACAATTTCGCGGCGTGCCTCCCAGACCGCATCGGGAATCTCACAGGCACATACGGCAAGGAATACTATTTCGATTATCAAAATCTCGCGCGCGTCATTTTTATTTCACCCAATCTGGTCCTCGACGGTTCGACATGGAGTTACAACGCCGGGACCGCGCATTACACTTGGTTGTCCAATGCCATTGACGACGCGCGCGCGAAAAATATCCCGTGGGTCATTGTCGGAATGCACAAAAATTGCATCACCGTCGGCGCCAAGAGCTGCGAAATCGGGACCGATGTTTTGAATTTGTTGGTAGCGAAAAACGTGGACTTGATTTTGCAGGGACACGACCACAATTATCAGCGCAGCAAACAACTTGCGTTGAATGCCAATTGCGGCGCAATTGCGGCGGGCATGTACAACGCCGCGTGTGTGTCGGACGACGGCGCGGACAATGCGTATGTCAAAGGCGCGGGCAGTGTGTTGAACATTGTCGGCACGGGCGGTCAGAGTTTGTACGGCAGCAATCCCTTTGATGCAGAGGCGGGTTATTTTGCGCGCTTTGTCATGCCCGGCGTAGATGTGGCGCGCTATGGTTTTCTCAAGGTCCATGTGACCGCGACGCAATTGAGCGCGGAATTTATCGGCACGTCGGCGGGCTCCGCCTTTAGCGATGCGTACACGATTACGCAAGGCGCAATACCGCCCACTACGACGCCGCTGCCGACGCCGAACGCGACAACGCTCATCGCCAAAGGCGCGCAGTGGAAATATCGCGACGATGGTTCGAATCAAGGCACGGCGTGGCGCGCGAACGATTTCGACGACAGCGCGTGGGCGAGCGGTAATGCCGAATTGGGATACGGCGACGGCGGCGAAGCGACCATCGTCGGTTTTGGACCCGACGCGAATAACAAATACGTCACGACCTATTTTCGTAAAATGTTTCATGTGGTGGACAGGACGAAATTTATCGGACTCGAATTGAATTTGCTGCGCGATGATGGCGCGGTGGTGTATTTGAATGGCGTCGAAGTGGCGCGCAGCAATATGCCGTCGGGCGCAATTGCATACAACACGTATGCGTCCGTGACGGTCGGCGGCGCGGACGAAAGCGCGTACGTGAAATTCAATCTTGATTCGAGCGCGCTCCAAAACGGTGCGAATGTGTTGGCGGTGGAAATCCATCAGGTGAATGCAACGAGTTCGGACATTAGTTATGACGCGTCGCTGCTGGCGCTGAATGCGCCGACGGCAACGCCGACCGCGACGAATGCGCCGACCAACACGCCCCTGCCGACCAACACGCCGACGCGCACGAATACCCCCACGCCCATCCAAACGAATACGCCATCTCCGACGCCGACGATGGTCGCGTTCTTTACGCGCAAGAGTACATGGCGTTATTTGAGCAATGGGTCGAATCCGGGGACCGCATGGCGCGCGCTCAATTTTGATGATTCCAAGTGGCAATCCGGCAAAGGCGAATTTGGATACGGCGACGGCGACGAAATGACCGTCCTCAGTTACGGCAGCAATCCGAACGCCAAATACATCACTGCGTATTTTCGCAAAACATTCAAGGTGACGAATCCGGCAGCGTTCACGAAACTTTCTATCCGCTTGATACGTGACGATGGCGCGGTCGTGTATTTGAACGGGACTCAAGTCGCGCGCAGCAATATGCCTGCGGGAACGATTGCGTACAACACGCCGGCATCATCGAATGTGACAGGCGCGGCGGAAAGTAAACTGTATAATTTCAACCTGAACGCGTCCCTCTTGCGCGCAGGGACGAATGTGCTTGCGGTGGAAGTGCATCAAGTTTCGGCAAATAGCGATGACTTGAGTTTTGATGCCGCGTTGTGGGCGCAATAAGATTCGCACCGGATACCGGGGGGGGGTACGGTTGCCAAATTCAAGGTGAGGGTACCATGAAAAAACTGTTTCTCCTCGCGCTCGGAGGGATTGTGCTATTGACATTGACGCAAGGTGGCGCGGTGCGTGCCGCAACGAGCGGCGTCACCAATCCCATCCTCTTTGTTACACAGGTGCCGGTGTATGAAGATTACACGACGGTCGGTTCTGCTATCGGCAATCAAGGAGGCGCGCTCGATGCCGCGCCGCGCGGCGGCGATTTAATGATTCGCTATCCTGATGGCACACTGCGAAATCTCACGCAAGAGTTGGGCTACAACACGTTCACGCCCGGCGGCTGCAATAACAACGCGGGTTGTCTGGGCGCGAACGCAATTGCCGTGCGCGATCCCGCCGTGCATTGGGACGGGACCAAAGCCGTTTTCAGCATGGTCGTCGGCGCGGCGACGCAACAATATCAATACAAAACATACTATTGGCAGCTGTACGAAATCACCGGACTCGGCAAAAACGAAACGGCGGTTCTGACAAAAGTGCCGAATCAGCCCGCCAATTACAACAATATCAGTCCCACTTACGGGAGCGATGACCGCATCATTTTCACCAGCGACCGCCCGCGCGACGGCTCCGCGCATTTGTATCCGCAGTTGGACGAATACGAATCGGCGCCGACGGTGACGGGCTTGTGGTCGCTCGACCCGACGACCGGCGATTTGTTTTTGTTGAATCACGCGCCGTCCGGCGCATTCACGCCGTTTGTGGACAGTTTCGGGCGCGTGATTTTTTCGCGCTGGGACCATTTGCAGCGCGACCAACAAGCCGACAGCGATTACGGGTCGAACGCGCCGTTTAGCCCCGCCAACGGCTGCCCCGCGTACTGTTCCTTTAATTATGCGAGCGAAGCGGCGAATGCGCAGCGCATTGCGTCGCGTGATGAGGTGTTCCCCGAACCGCGCGCCTATCGCGCGGACTTGCTGCAAGGCACCAATCTGAACGGACACTCGTTCAATGATTTTGGCGCGTGGCAAATCAATCAGGACGGCACGTCCGAAGAAACATTGAATCACATCGGACGCCATGAATTGCACGTGTACATGGAACCGAGTTTGAACGACGACCCCGTATTAAAATACAGCGGCACGTATTCCAGTCCGCACGCCAACACCAACCACGTCGAAAATTTTTTGCAAATCGAGCAAGACCCGACCGACCCGAATCGCTATTTCGGCATTGACGTACCGGAATTTGGCACGCACGCGTCGGGGCAAATCATCAGCATCATCGGCGCGCCGAACATTGGAGCCGATGCGATGGCGGTCACGTATTGGACGCATCGCGACACTGCCGGTTTTACCTCCAATCCCGGCCCCAACAACACCGGACACTATCGCGATATTTTGCCCCTTTCCTCCGGCACGCTCGTCGCCGCGCACACGGCGTACACCGATTACGATTCCAACGCGGGCGCGAGTATTTCGCATTACGATTTTCGGCTCAAGACGTTGAAACAACTGTCAAGCGGCTATTGGGGTCCCGACCAACCACTCACCAACGGTATCAACAAAACGATCAGCTGGTGGAGTCCGGATGTGGTCAAAACCTATTCCGGTCCGTTGTGGGAATGGGAAGCGGTCGAAGTGCGCGCGCGTCCGCGTCCGCAAGCAAGCGTCTCACCGCTGCCGTCGGTCGAGCAAAGTGTTTTCACGCAGGCGGGCGTCAATCTTGCAGCGTTTCAACAATACTTGCGCGACAACAATCTCGCGCTGATGGTGGTGCGCAACGTGACGCAGCGCGATGATTTTGATTTGCAGCAGCCGTTCAATTTGCGCGTGCCGAACGGCGCGCAAACGCTGAGCAAAAATTACAAAAACGGCGACAAGATTTATGACGTGTCTTTTTTGCAGTTGTTTCAAGGCGACCAGATACGCGGTTACGGCGGCACGGTGAATCCGTATGCCGGACGCCGCGTGCTCGCGCAATACATGCACGACAGCGCGGCGATGGCGGCAAATCCTCCGCTCAACAACGCGCCGCCGAGCAGTGTCGCCGTCGCGTCGGACGGCTCGGTTGCCGCGTTCGTTCCCGCGCGCCGCGCCATGACGTGGCAAACGACAGACGGCAACGGCACGGGGGTTGTGCGCGAACGCATGTGGATTACGTTTCAACCCGGCGAGATTCGCGTATGCGCGTCCTGTCACGGCGTAAATGATAAAGATCAAGCGGGTAATGTGACGGTGACGAACGCGCCGCAAGCATTGCTTCAAGTTTTACAAACGTGGAAACAAAACAACGGCAGCTACCCGACAGCGACGCCGACCAAAACGGGAACGCCGACGCAAACCGCGACCGCGACCACAACTGCGATCGCAACCGCAACGCCAACGGCGACATTCACCGCAACGCCTTCGGGGACACCGCAGGATTGTGACAGCAACCCGCCCGCGCCGTCACTCGACGCGCCCGCGCCGCAAGCTACCGTGAAAAAACCGCGCGTGAATTTGGATTGGAGCGACGCGCCGTGCGCGACCAAATATCAAGTGTTTGTGCGCGAAAATTCGCCGAAAGGTTCGCTTGCCGACAAAAACACAACGCTCATCGAATCCGAATACCGCACCAAAGCATTGGGCAAGGGCAAAACGTATGTGTGGCGCGTCAAAGCATGTAACGCGCACGGCTGCGCCAAAACGCCATGGCAATCGTTCACTATCAATAAATAAAAAAACGCCGCCGAAATTTTCGGCGGCGTTTTTTGTTTCCTTTATTGTCTGCCTTTGAACAAAAATCCCGCAATCACGCTCACAATGATAGCGCCGATGAATGCGGCAATGATGGACGCGCAATTGAAACCGGAAACGGCAGGGAGAATATTGATATAACTGCCGAGCCAGCCGACGAGCAAGCCGCCCAGCACGCCCGCGACGATGTTGCCGAGAATCCCGCCGATGGGGACCTTGACAAAGAAACTCGCGAGCCAGCCGCCGATTGCGCCGACGATAATCCAGATGATAAAATCCATTACGCCCCTCCTTGAGAATGTGACGGAAAAATTCCGTATAATTAAAAAACACCTGAGGTGAAAAAAGGTTGCGTGAGGGAAAGGTCAAGATGACGCAAAAAATTACGATAGCGCCGGGCACGCGCATCGAAATCGAATTGACCGCGCGCGACAAGACGCGCGAAACATTGCAGTGCGTGTTGGTGAACGATGACGCGGCGGATTTTGCCAAAGGATTGTTGAGCGTCAACACCCCGCTGGCGAAAACTATTCTTGGACACACGGCGGGCGAAACGCTCGCGTACGCGCAGGGCGATATTGTCCAAATCAAAATCTTGGACGTACAGCTCGCGCCCGACGCCGTCGCCGCTGACGCGGGGGAACAGCGGGATGAAACACTGCGCCGCGCCCGCGACAAAGCCGAACTCGCCAGCATGGTCAGTTTCGCGCTCACGTTCGATTCCAAATGGGGCGATTATGACCCCGAGCAAATTGTCAAACAGTACGAAGAAAATCAAGACAAGCCCAAGGGAGACGAACAATGAAATTGGAATTTGATTTGTATCTCAACGAACCGAAAGAGTTGTTTGTCTTTGATTCGCAAACGTACGACCCGTTTGACAATAACGCGTTGGGGGAATCGGGATTCGATTATATCGTCGCGCGGGTGATTGGGTTTTGGCTGCGCGCGCCGCGCGTGACGACGCGTGTCTATTTGCCGCCGGAAAAAATGACGCCCGACATGCAAGACAAGATGCGCCGCGCAATGCAGTCATGGTGCGAAGATTTGTTGATTGCCAATCGCCGCGAACGCGTCGAATTTGTCATCAACAATGTGATTTTCTTTTTGGTCGCGCTGCTGGTGATTGTGTTGAATTGGTGGCTCCAGCCCGTGATTGCCAATCCCGAATTTGTGTCGGATGAAAGTTTGCGGAGTTGGGTGGGATATGGGTTGGATGTACTGTTGTGGGTGGCATTGTGGACGCCGCTCAGCGCGTTTTTGTTGGAATGGTTTCCGCTGTACCGGCGCTATCAAGCGTATCGCGCGCTGTGGAATATGGAAATGAGTGTCCTTTCGCAAAGCGGTAATTGAGTGGGCGCGTCCATTAAAATCGAATTAAAGACATCCTGTTTTCATCCGAAATCGCTTTGTGCGCGGAACCTTCGCGGGGCGCGCGGCGTCTTGAGTATGAGCTTCAAGAGCGTTGGCTCGGAGAGGGGTGTCAAAATGCTCAAATCAAACGCCATGCAATTTACACAATCGGAAAACAGAAAACGCGCGCTCAAAGCGGCAGCCATTCTCGGCATCGTGATTTTGTTTGTCGCCGTCTCGACTTTTTTGCTCAACAATGTGATTGCGACGCCGGTCTCACCGCGCGAAGCGCAAATTCGCGGCTGGGTCAATGACCTGCGCGACGAAGCCTTGACGAAACAACGCCAAGCGTCGCAAAGCAAACTCGAAGCCGCGGGTGAAGAAGCGGTGCCGGCGCTCGTCAGCGCGTTACATTCCAACGACGCGGTGACGCGGAAAAATTCCGCCCTGATGTTGGGCTTTATTGCATCGCCGCGCGCGACCGATGCGCTCGTCGTCAACCTACGCAGTGACCCCGTCGCCGCCGTGCGCGTGAACGCGGCGAACGCGCTCGGTTCGATTCAAGCGCCGTCCGCCCTTCCCGCGCTCGCTTCCGCTTCCGTGTTGGATCCGAGTCAACCGGTGCGTGACGCGTCCGCGAACGCCTTGCAAAACATTTACGCGCGCGCGGCGCAATCCGCCAACAAAAACATCAACGACGTGCAAGCCATCACCGTCGCGCCCGGACAAACCGATGTCGTGTATCTCGCCAGCAAACGGGATTTGCTCGTCAGCCGCAACGGCGGCGCGCAGTGGGACACGTTGACGCAAACATTGCCCGGTCTCGTTTCGACGCTCGATGTGAATCCGACCAACGCCAACATTT
>CAZXYP010000041.1:21023-21326 GCA_964644955.1 uncultured Anaerolineales bacterium
TTGTACGCCGGTTTGCATTCGCAAGGCATGTACCTGAGCACCGACGGCGGCAAAACATGGCAAGCGCTCACGCGCAATTTTAGCAATCAAGCAATTGGTGCCAGCACCGTCACCGCCATTACCATTGACCCGTCGAATCCGATGCGCGTCGTCATGGCGCACGGCATTCGTTTCGGCGACAGCAACGCGACCTTTGTGCCGCTCGGCATTTTGACGAGCAAGGACGGCGGCAAGAGTTGGCAGTACGTGTTGGACTTGCAAGAAGGACAAATTGTTACGCGGCTGCAAGTGCGCGACGGCAAA
>CAZXYP010000042.1:0-21279 GCA_964644955.1 uncultured Anaerolineales bacterium
CGCGCAGACATTGGAGGAAACGTGCGTCCTGCAAATTGACCGCGCGCGTTTTGAAGAATTGCTGCGCGCGAATCCGCGCGTTTCCCAGAATTTGATGCGAATCCTTTCGGCGCGGCTCCGCGCGGCGAACGCGCGGATTCAGGCGTTATCGCGTTTGGATGTGAAACAGCGCGTCGCGCGCCAGCTTTTGATTTTTGCGGACAAGTACGGCGCGCCGGACGCGCACGGCAGCATCTTGATTCAGATTCGACTCACGCAAGCGGATATTGCCGATTTGGTGGGAGCAACGCGCGAACGCGTCAATCAAGTCCTCGGGGAAATGCGGCGGGCGCGGCTGCTTGAAATGGATTCGACCAATCATTTCACGTTGTATGCGCGAGAACAATTGGAAGCGCTGGTTGCCGCGTAAAACCAATGTCGCGCGCGTTTTAAACACCGAGCGCGCCAAATTCCAACAACAGATTCAGCGCCAACACGGCAAGCCACAGCGCCAAGCCGCTTAGAAACGCGCGCACCAACGGTTGGCGCAATTGCGGCTGCAAATCCGGCGCGGCTTCAATCCCCAACCGCACCCATTTCACCGTAAAGCGATTGCGTTCGATGGCATTTGCAATTTCGCGTCCGAGCCAAAACCGATACGCCAGCACCTGGAGTGTCACAATCGGGATAAAAAACAGGAGCGTCCATAATAACGCGGCGAGCGGACGCAGCCAATCCGCAAACAACAAAAAAAGCGGCAGGCACAGCATGACCGCATCCAACAGCATAAAAACAAAAATCAACAAAAACGACGCGCTGGTAAAACTTTCATCGCGCGGCAGGGTACGGTCATCCCAAATAAATGCGTCGGGAAATCTTTTTTCACTGACCAAATTCATCACATAGCGTTTGATAAGCACCGTGCCTTGCAAACATTCAATGACCACGCGGCGCAAGCGGGTAAAAATCGGAATCATTACGACGCCGATAATGCCAATCAAGAATGCGAGCGTCGCCATCGCCCAACGCAATGTGGTCGGGTCGAACGGCAGACCGCGCGGCTGTCCGTTGTTTGCCAATTGCGTCAAACCCAAAATCACTGCCGCCGCCGTACTGACGATGAGCAGATAAAATTGAAAAATACGATCGCGCAGTTCGTCGGAACGAAACGATGACTGCGTGAGGTACGTATATTCCATTTGGAGCAAATCGTCGCGCAGTTCGATGGGCGCGCCATTCGGCTGCGCGTCAGGTGCAATCTCGGTACTCATATTGATTCAATGCAGCGGCGGCGCTTCGTACACAAAGCCCGTGCCGCCTTTGTAAATGCCGCCGTCCACATCCGCGACCAAACCATCCGCATACACAAACGCGCGCGTCACGCGGTCAAGCGGTTCACCACTCAAGGTTGGAATCGGCGTGTGTCCGTGAATGACTTGTTTGCCGCCAAACTGCGCGAGAAATTGACGCGCGCGCGTGACGCCGTCCACTTGCTTTGGAGCAAACGCCAGGCGGTCTCCGGCGTACGCCATGAGTTGGTCATACGCGCCCGCGCTGCCGCTTGACATGGCGCGCGTCATTGCCGCATTCACCTGTTCCACCGTCTCGCCGTAATTCAAATAAAACAGCGCGTCGGCATGTACCAACAGGCGGTCTTGCACCAACGCCATCGCGGGCAGACTTTGAATCCACTCGATGTGGCGCGCTTCCAAACGCGCAAGGTCCGAATCGAGTCCGCCGTTTTTCACCCAATCACGATAAAACGTGCCGCCCGGTCCGTCGGTGCGCACCTCACGAAACAAACGCGCGCTGACGATGCCCACATCATGATTTCCCAACAACGCGCCGACGCGTCCGCCTTTTTCCAACGCGTTTTGCTGCAGCCGCATGACGAAATCCAGCACGCCGATGCCGTCCGGTCCGCGGTCAGTGAAATCGCCCATGAACCACAGCTGCGCGTTGCCGCCGAGCCACTGCGCTTGCGCGTTCGCCAGTCCGGCAAAACGCAAAAGGCGAATCATTTTTTCCAAATGCCCGTGAATGTCGCCGATGATAAATAACAAAGGTTCGTCCATATCACTCATCACGCGTTCGAGTATATGCAATGCAACACGCGGCGCAACTTTCAACCGAATATCAGGCGCAGCGCCGCCAATGCCGTAAAACCTAACGCGAGCTCCTCGAACAATTTTTGATTGAGCCGTTTCAAAATCTGATAGCCCGCCAGACCGCCAATCACCACGAACGGAATCATCAATACATCAAACGTCAGCGACTCGGGCGTAATCAGGCCCAGATTCCAGCTGAACGGGACTTTGGCGGTGTTGAGCAAAAAATAGAACCACGCGCTCGTGCCCATAAATTCCATTTTTGGCAAACCCATCGCGAGCAAATAAATAATCATAATCGGACCGGACGCGTTCGCCACCATCGTAAAAAAACCCGCCGCAATTCCGGTCAACGCGACCAAAAAGAGATTGTGCGAAACCACTTCGCCCGCGTATTCGACCGCTTTGGCGGAGCGCATGCGCCACGCCTGCAAAACGGTAATGACCAACAAGATCACGCCAATCAGGCGTCCCACTTGCGCGGCGTCCAATTTATCCAACGCGAAATAACCCACCACCACGCCGAGCGCGGTCCACGGAATCAAGCGCAACAAATACGTCCACACCGCGTTGCGGCGATAATGCAGCACCGCCACGATATCGCCCACAATTAGAATCGGCAGCACGATGCCGGTCGAAGCGCGCGCCGGAAAAATCAATGTGAACGTCGCCACCGCCAAAACGCCCAGCCCCGCAATGCCGGTCTTGGAAACGCCAATCATGAATGCGCCAAGCGCGCCAATGACCCAGCCCCACCACGCCAAATCATACGGAATCGTCATCGTGAATCCATTCCACCCAACGCCCGTGATGGTCACAAATCGCAAGCGTCGTCTGTTCCCCGCGCGTCGTCACGACCAAACGCGCGGGCCAGTCTTGCGGTTCAACTGCAATATCAAACCAAACGCGTTCCACATCGAACGCGCGCAATTGCGCGTCATACTGTTCACGCGCCGCCGTGTCCACTTGATTCAGGACAAAGCTGTGAAACAAAACGATAGGCACGTCACGCGGAATATCGCGCACCCATTGCGCGATAAAAGTGAGCGCGTCGCCTTGCATCACACGCGGGGGAAATTCGCGCGCCAACGCAATGGCGCGCTGCAAGCGTTCGGCGCGCGCGCGCTGTTCGGGCCACACCAGCGCGCGCAGCCACAACATCGCGTCGTCGTCAAACACATCGTTCGGATGCAAATCAATGCCTGCGCACGAATGCACGCGCGGAAAGCTTTGCGGCATACGCGGGCGGAGCGCGCCGCGCCCTTCGCACGTCAACACAATCGGCGCGTTCGCGTCGCCATAAAATTCGCCGTCGCCGTACGCGTAGGCGTAGCGGTCCCAATTCAGATTCAAGCCCGCGCTCGCGCCCACTTCGAGCAGCGCGAACGGTTTGTGTGCGACGCGCCGCGCAACCCATTCAAACGCGGGCAAGAACAACGCGCAGCGCGCGACTTCATTTGTCTGCACGCGCCGCGACGAAATCAGTCCCGCCAATTCATCCGCGCGTTCCAAACAAAACGCGCGAAAAATCGGATAGGGGTCATCTCGCGTATTTGGTTTGTGCGCTGCATCGGGAAAGAAATCGCGTAACGGGTCATCCGCGCCGCGCAGCAGCAGATAATGCACCGCGCCGAACAACAAGTTCATCGGCAGCTGGTGCGGCTGCGCGTGCGCCGCAAGCGCAAGCAGGTCCGCGTCATCGGCAATGCGATACGCGAGGTTTTGGTACAGCGGCGAACTGTCGCCCAGAACGTGTTCGGCGTTCCAACGAAACGTTGCGGCAAGGTCATGCAGTTCGAACGCGCTGAGGGGGTTCGACATTATTTGGCGCGCGGGGGACGAAAACTGCGATCATGCTGCCATTGGTGGTGCGGTTTTCGCAAGCGCGCGAGGGGAATGGCGCAATCGGCGCGCATAGTGGGCGGCGTCAAACGCGCTGTCGGCGGCTCGAACAAAACTTGCACCGTCTCGATGATGCGCGTCGGCTGCGCGTCGCCGTCGGGCGTCGGCACAAGGGATGTTGGGTCGTCGTGTTCGGCATATTTGAGAAACACCACAAAATCGCGGCGGTCCTGCCCAACCGCGATAACCAGCGGTTCGGTCACAATCAATTCGCGCCCGTAACCGTCCAGTGCATAGCCGGGCGCAACCAAAAGCTGTGCGTCGCCACTCTCATTTTCTTGCGCCGAAACATCCAGACCGGAGACGATGCCATAGCCGTGCAGCATCCGATTGTGCAGCCACCTTTTTTCACGGTGATAGTTTTGTTCCGCGCGGAAATCGTTCGCCGTTAGCAGCTGCCCGTCGAAATAACGCGGGAGCGACGGCAACGTCATTGTGTGGTCAAGTTTCATGAATGATGCTCCCCATGGGCGTCAAGCGCACGCCATCCCACGACACGCAGACCAAACCTTCTGCGCGCTGTTCCGCGAGAACGAGCGCGGCGTTGCTCAAGATATGCGCGCGTCCGAACGCATACCCCACGTTGGTCAAAATCAAAGGCAGCATCGAATGATAAATCCCCGCGTGCGCGACGAGCAAGAGGTTCGCGTCCGTGTCCTGATAGTGCTGCACGAGATGACCGATAAAGGGAATGAAGCGCGCGCGCATTTCGTTAAAACTTTCGCCGCCCGCGATGCGCGCGTCCAAATCGCGTTGGATGAGCCATGTTTCAAACAGCGCGCTGTATTCATCCCACGCGGCTTGGTCCGCGCGTCCTTCCAAACTACCGGCGTGATGTTCGCTCAACGCGGGCGTGATTTGGATTTCAAGACCTTGCGGTGCGACGGCGCTGCAAAGGATTTCTGCCGTTTGCCGCGCGCGCAGCAGCGGACTGGAATAAATTGCCGTGAATGTCTCGCCGCGCAATTGTTCCGCGAGCGCCCGCACCTGCGCGCGTCCCTTTTCGGTCAAGGGATGTTTTTCGTGATTGTCGTTGGAAAATTCTTGCGTGACGTTGGCTTGGCTTTCGCCGTGACGAACAAAATAAAAACGCATGCAAATTAGAAATGAGAAATTGGAAATTAGAAATTGGACGCGGTGCCCTTGGCGCATGAATTTCTAATTTTGAATTTCTATTTTTTCCCTTCCAGCAATTGCACGATTTCTGCCGCGTTCGCTTGTTCGGCAAAATCGCGCGCGGTCATGTCCGCAAACTGCGCGGCGTGCTTGTCCACGCGCGCGTTCCGATCCGCGCCGTGCGCGAGCAGCAATTCAACCATTTGCGCGTTGGCGTTTTGCGCCGCGCCCATCAGGGGCGTAAAGCCGTCGGCTTGAACGACATTGACATTCGCGCCCGCTTCGATGAGCTTTGCCGCCACCGCATAATGATTCCCCGCGACAGCGGAATGGAGCGGCGTAACGCGCATCGGATTGTTGGACGCGATATTCGGGTCGGCATGGTACATCAACAAGATATTCACAATGTCGAGATGCCCAAAAAACGCGGCGAGCCCGAGCGGCGTAAAGCCGTCGGGTGAAAACGTGTTGGCAAGCTGCGGCTGCATCGCCAACCAACCCGCCGCGCGTTCCGCATCGCCAATCGCGGACGCGTCGTACACATCCAGCTGCGCGTTGTGGCGCACGAGCAGTGTCACAATGGCAGCGCGCCCGTAATATTGCGCAAGCATGACCATCGAGATGCCGCTTGCGGTACGTGCATTGACCAACGTCGGGTCTTGGACAAGCAACGCTTGCGCGTATGCAACATCGTTCTGTTGGATGGCGTTTTCGAGTTCAAGAGACCTTGTCATTTGTCCTCAAGCAAAGTGATGTTTCACAAATCCAGCGGTCCATTCTGTTCTCAAAGCGCGGACTGCCATGCATGAATGGTACGCAGAAAAGAAAAAATGCCAAACGGAAAAAAATCTCCGTTTGGCATCGGGCATTTTCCATTCCCTATGGCGTCATTGCTTTTCGTACGGAATCCCTTCCGCCGCCGGCGGACGCACGCGCCCGACGACGCCAGCCAACACAATCATGGTTGCCAGATACGGCGCCATCAACAAAAATTCGGACGGAATCACGGACGTGAGAATCTGCAATTTCAATTGCAGCGAATCCATGAAACCAAACAACAGGGACGCGCCGAACGCGCCAAAGGGATTCCAATTGCCGAAAATCATCGCGGCGAGCGCAATAAAGCCGCGTCCGTTGGTCATTAATTTGTCAAACCGTCCGACCGAACCGAGCGTGAGAAAGACGCCGCCCAACGCCGCCAACATGCCACCGAAAATCACATTGACGTAACGAATCTTGAACACGTCCACGCCCAATGTATCTGCCGCCTTCGGATGTTCGCCCACCGCACGCGTGCGCAAACCCCAGCGCGTTGAAAAGAGCAAAAAGTTAACGGCAAACATGAGCAGCAGCGCGATATACACCAGCGCGATTTGGTTGAACAGAATCGTGCCGAGCACCGGAATTTCGGACAGCAACGGAATCGGGACTTTGGTGAATACGCCGCTGTCGTTCAACTCTTGATTGGTCGTTAACCAGCGCAAATTCAAAAAGTTGGTGAGACCGACGGCAAAGATATTGATAACGGTGCCGCTGATGATTTGGTCCACTTTGAAGCGAATCGAAAGCAGCGCATGGGCGCCCGCAACCAACGCGCCACTTAACACGCCCGCCACCAACGCAATCCACAAATTGCCGGTAAAGGCGCCGACAATTACCGATACGAACGCGGCAGTGAGCATCATGCCTTCGATCGCAATGTTAATGATACCCGACCGTTCGCACATGATACCGCT
This sequence comes from uncultured Anaerolineales bacterium, assembly GCA_964644955.1. Lineage (GTDB taxonomy): Bacteria > Chloroflexota > Anaerolineae > UBA4142 > SHND01 > SHND01. The sequence continues at coordinate 6,842 of CAZXYP010000042.1, forward strand.
GAGCGCGCCCAAAAGGAACGGAATGGAGCGAATCAGCGTGCTTTCGAGGAGTCCGGTCAAGTTCAATGACGCGCCGCGAATGCTCCAGGTCAAGAAAATGGCAAGCAGCAAGAACGCAATAACGCCAAACAACACGGCAGAGTTGGTGAGTCCGCGCACCAGATGGTAAATGCCGAACGCAATCAGCAAAAGCGAGAGAATGAGATTCGTGGTACCGGTCGGTAATTCGACAACCGGCAGTTGAACCGCATCGCCGCCGCCGCTAAAACGATATTTGGAAACTTGATCGGCGGGAACCTGCAGGGCAAAGAACCACAACGCCAACAACCCGACGCCAACAATGAGCGCGCCGGCAATCCAGCGCCGCTGCTGCGCGAAATCAGAGGTCTTGCGTGCGACCGAAGTTGCGACCATTCCGAACATATCAGTAATCAGTCATCAGTAATCAGTATTCAGCCGTCAACATTCTCGAATGACTGAAAACTGATTACCGTTCACTGTTTCACATACCCCATCCGCGCGCAAAGACTTCTTGTTCCGCGTGCGCCGGCTTTTTGAGGCGATAAAGCCAACGCACGATTTCCGGCGCGGCAATGAACGCAATGATAAGCGCTTGCATGACCGAAATAATATCCACCGGCACGGTTGCCAGAGATTGCATACGGGTTGCACCGTTCCGCAGCGCGCCAAACAATAACGCGGCGGCAAGCACGCCAAACGGATTCGATTTGCCCAACAGCGCCAATGCAATCGCGTCGAAACCATAACCGGGCGAAAATGCGGCGACCATGTAATGATTCAACCCGAGCAATTCGTTCGCGCCCGCCAGCCCCGCCAAACTCCCCGACAGCCCCATCGTCAACACGATAATCTTGCCGACCGCAATGCCGGCGTATTTCGCCGCAGTCGGACTTGCGCCGACAGTGCGAATTTCAAATCCGACCGTTGTTTTCCACAAGAACCAATACACGAAAAACACCGCGCCGATGGCGAGGAAAAAACCCCAATGGAAACGCACCGGGTCGGGCAGCACACGCGGCAAGTACGCGCTCGGATAGATTTCGGGCGTACGCGGCGCACCCGCGTTGCCGCGCATCGGACCGCCGTCGCTCAACAACCAATCTGTGAAAAGGAACATGATGTAATTGAGCATGATGGTGTTGATGACTTCATTGACGCCGCGCGTGGCTTTGAGCACCCCGGCGATGGCTGCCCAGCCAGCCCCCGCCAACATGCCCGCAATGAGCGCCAGGGGCAGATGAATGAACCACGGCAGCCCTTCGATATTGAAACCGACCCATGCCGACGCAATCGCGCCCGCAAACAACTGTCCTTCCACGCCAATGTTGAACAAGCCGCCCTTGAAACCGACCGCCACCGCCAACCCGGTGAAAATGTACGGCGTCGCCGCGACGAGACTTTCAAAAGGGTCGCGCAGCGCACGCATGAGGTCGGTGGAATTGCCGGTCGTAATCCAAACCTGAAAACCTTGCAAAATCGCGCCCCAGTCGCCGAACGCGCCTTGCAGCAGCGCGGCATAGGCAGTGAACACGGTTTCCAGTATCGTCGTCAACAGTTCGACCGGATGCTGCCAAAATTGAGGCAAGAGACTTAGCACTGCCGGCGAGGTAAAGGCAATGACAAAACCACTCACCAGAAATGCCGTCAAAATTGCGAGCGCGGGAATGGTGATTGCGTCCAGCAAACGGCGCAGTGTCACGCCGCGCGGCGCGGGCGAGGTTGGAGTTTTTTGCGTTACAGTTGCAGTTGCTTGAGCCATGTTTCGGCAATCAGTAATCCGTAATCCGTATTCGGTAATCGGTTCGCGCGTTAATGATTACCGCTCATCGGTCACTGATGACTGTACAGTTATGCGATTTCGTCTTGGGATTCTGCTTTTTCTTGCAACGTTTGCGGTTGCGGCGGCGCGCTTTCGCCGCGCACGCCCGCCATCAAGAGCCCGAGCGCTTCTTTGGTCGCTTCCTCCGCATTCACCGTGTCAATGATTTGCCCTTTGAACATGACGGCGATGCGGTCCGAGAGCGACATGATTTCGTCAAGCTCGTTGGACACGAGCAAGACTGCCGCGCCCGCATCGCGTTTTTCGATAATGCGGTTGTGAATGTATTCGATACTGCCCACGTCGAGCCCGCGCGTCGGCTGTGAGGCAATGAGCAGTTTAATGTCACGCGAAAATTCGCGCGCCACAATCACTTTTTGTTGATTGCCGCCCGAAAGATTGCCTGCGTTCACATAGATGCTCGGCGTGCGGACATCAAATTCCTGCACCCGTTCTTGCGCCGCTTTTTCGATAGCGTCGAAATTCATCACGATGCCTTTGGCGTACGGAGGACGATAGTATTCATTCAGCACCAAATTGTCTTCGACGGGAAAATTCATCACGAGTCCGTCGGCTTGGCGGTCTTCGGGAACGTGCGCGACTTGTAGTTCGGAAATTTTGCGCGGCGAGGCATGTGTGGTGTCTTGGCCCAAAATGGTGACACTGCCGGAATCAATCTTGCGCAAACCGGTGAGCGCCTGCGCGAGTTCCGTTTGTCCGTTGCCTTGTACGCCCGCGATGCCGAGGACTTCGCCGGCGCGCACTTGAAACGAAACATTGTTCACGGCAAGGTTGTGGCGTTCGTCTTGTACTACCAGATTTTGTACGTCCAGCACCACTTCGTTTGGCTGCGCGGGTTCTTTGTCCACCGACAAAATCACACTGCGTCCGACCATCATGCGCGCCAATTCCGCGCCATTGGTATTTTTCGGGTCCGCGCTGCCAACCACTTTGCCGAGACGCAGTACGGTGATGCGGTCCGCGAGTTCCAACACTTCGCGCAATTTGTGCGTAATAAAAATAATGGAATTGCCCTGCGCTTTGAGATTCCGCAAGACCTGAAACAGGTCATCCGCTTCCTGCGGCGTAAGCACCGCCGTCGGTTCGTCCAAAATCAAAATGTCCGCTTTGCGATACAACAGCTTGATAATTTCCACACGCTGCTGGATGCCAACGGACAAATCCTTGATATACAAATCGGGGTTCACCTCCAACCCGTACTTGATCGAGAGGTCACGAATTTCGCGCGCAACTTTTTTACGGTCCAACACGACGCCGTTGGTAATGCTTTCATCGCCGAGCATTACATTTTCGGTGACGGTAAAAACCGGAATCAACATGAAATGCTGATGCACCATGCCGATACCTTGCGCAATCGCGTCACGCGGACCGACGATTTTGATGGGCTTGCCGCGAACGATGATTTCACCCTCGTCGGGATGATACAACCCGTACAATACATTCATCAAGGTCGTTTTGCCCGCGCCATTTTCACCGAGCAGCGCGTGAATTTCCCCTTGATTCAAAGTCAGGTCAATGTGGTCGTTGGCAAGCACACCGGGGAAACGTTTGGTGATACCGCGTAATTCGAGGATTGGGGGCATGTTTTCATACGCGTAGGGGCGTTCTCGTGAACGCCCCTACCTCATTCATTTATTGTTCCGACAACGCCTTGATGTCAATCTTGCCATCAATGACGTCTTGTTTCAACTGGTCAAGTTCTTTTTGCAAGTCGGCAGAGACTTTGGACGCCTGTTCGTGATATGGCGCCAGCGAGACGCCGTCATTCGCCAGCGTGCCGCTGTACGTGCCGCCCTTGAACGTGCCATCTACCAATTGCTTGATGGCTTCAAACACGGCATTATCCAGATTCTTGCGCACACTCGTCAGAATCACCGGACAATCGCCCGGCAGCGAAATGCATTGGTCGGTGTCCACGCCGATGCCCAACACATTCTTTTCTTTTGCCGCCGCAAACGTGCCGTTCCCCGTCAAACCTGCCACCGGCAAAATCACGTCGGCACCTTCGTCAATCAACGACAACGCCGCTTCTTTCCCCTTCGCCGGATCCGTGAACGTGTTCGTGAACACGCCCTTTTTGTCTTTGGAATTCCAGCCCAACAATTCCACTTTGTCATTGTGCTTGGCATTCCAGTAATTGACGCCGGCTTCAAAGCCCCACATGAAATCTTCGACCGGCGGAATCTGCACGCCGCCGTATGTCCCGACCTTCTTGGTTTCCGAGACGCCGGCTGCCAAATATCCTGCCAAGAACGCCGCCTGCTCCGTGCGGAACGTCAACCCCAACACGTTCGGAATCTCCGTCGCACTCCCGCAGTCTTTCCCTTCCACCGCCGTACCAAAACAATCCGGATACGCATAGTCCACAATCGCATACTTGATGTCCGGATTCGCTTTCGCCGCTTTCGCCGTGTCCAACCCCAGCAAGAACCCGACCGTGATGATTTGGTCAAACCCTTGCGTCACGAATTCTTGCAGGTTCTTTTCGTAATCCGTCGGCTGCCGCGATTGCAAATACTTGGACTCGGGCGAAATGCCGAGTTCCTTGATGGCGCGTTCCATCCCCGCAATCGAGGTCGCATTGAACGACTTGTCGTCCGGTCCACCAACATCTGTCACCAAACCAACTTTGATGGTCTTGGGGTCAACAGCAGTGCCGCCACCTTCCATCTTGCCTTCCCCAACCGACCATGCTTTGATGTCAATCTTGCCGTCAATCACGCCCTGTTTGAGTTCGTCGAGTTCTTTTTGCAAGTCGGCAGAGACTTTGGACGCCTGTTCGTGATATGGCGCCAGCGAGACGCCGTCATTCGCCAGCGTGCCGCTGTACGTGCCGCCCTTGAACGTGCCATCTACCAATTGCTTGATGGCTTCAAACACGGCATTATCCAGATTCTTGCGCACACTCGTCAGAATCACCGGACAATCGCCCGGCAGCGAAATGCATTGGTCGGTGTCCACGCCGATGCCCAACACATTCTTTTCTTTTGCCGCCGCAAACGTGCCGTTCCCCGTCAAACCTGCCACCGGCAAAATCACGTCGGCACCTTCGTCAATCAACGACAACGCCGCTTCTTTCCCCTTCGCCGGATCCGTGAACGTGTTCGTGAACACGCCCTTTTTGTCTTTGGAATTCCAGCCCAACAATTCCACTTTGTCATTGTGCTTGGCATTCCAGTAATTGACGCCGGCTTCAAAGCCCCACATGAAATCTTCGACCGGCGGAATCTGCACGCCGCCGTATGTCCCGACCTTCTTGGTTTCCGAGACGCCGGCTGCCAAATATCCTGCCAAGAACGCCGCCTGCTCCGTGCGGAACGTCAACCCCAACACGTTCGGAATCTCCGTCGCACTCCCGCAGTCTTTCCCTTCCACCGCCGTACCAAAACAATCCGGATACGCATAGTCCACAATCGCATACTTGATGTCCGGATTCGCTTTCGCCGCTTTCGCCGTGTCCAACCCCAGCAAGAACCCGACCGTGATGATTTGGTCAAACCCTTGCGTCACGAATTCTTGCAGGTTCTTTTCGTAATCCGTCGGCTGCCGCGATTGCAAATACTTGGACTCGGGCGAAATGCCGAGTTCCTTGATGGCGCGTTCCATCCCCGCAATCGAGGTCGCATTGAACGACTTGTCGTCCGGTCCACCAACATCTGTCACCAAACCAACTTTGATAGCTGCTGCGCCCGAAGGTGCGGCAGTGGGCTGCGCGGGCGCTTGTGTCGGTTGAGCCGGAGCCGCAGTTGGCTGTGCCGGAGCTGTGGTCGGCGCGGGCGCTTGCGTTGGTGCCGGCGGAGGCGTCGCCGCCGGAGCACACGCCGCAATCAGGATACCGATGGCGAGCGCCAGTATCACAAGCGTCAATGTCTTGAAACGAATTGGGTATTGCATTCTTTTTCTCCTCCGTGAATGTCTCGTGCGCGAACAAATCAGACTGCGGTGCGTCGCGCCGCACCGTCAAGCCAAAACATGAAAAGAAACAGCGGTGTTTTCTGAAACCGAAACACCCCCTTTCGGAATTGAAACTGCGCGTCGAGGAATGCCAACATCATCGTTGTCAAAAAGTGGAACAAAAGGTGAGGCGTCGCGCGAATCAGTTCATTGACGCGCGACCGTAGCGTCAAGCGGCGTGATTATAACAAAGAATAAAAAAAGGGGCAATGCAATTTGGGTGACAAATTCGCAATCATTTGCATCGCGCCGCAATGTCTTGCTTCCGGCGACAACCGTACCGGCGCCGCACGCATCGCATCCGTTTTTTTGTGGAATCGGCAAAAGCTCGCGCCATTTCATGCGCGCCATACCGCGATCGAAAAATCGAGACGAAGGTACTCGCGCAAGGGGAACGGTTCAGCGATTCCGCTTGCGGCGACGCGTCAATTCCAACACGGCGCCCGCAATCAATCCGCTGGCTGCACCCAGCGCGGTTCCGGCAACAACATTGCCCAAGAGTGAGCCCAACGCCAGCCCGATGCCGGCGCCGAGAACCATGACCACGATGACGCGTCCAATCAAAGAGGAAGCGGCTCTTGTGCGACGTGTCATAATCACCCGTTAAACACAAGGTGCGCGCAAGTGTAACTTGCGACGCACCTTGCCGGTACGAGATGCCATAGGAAAGATTATTCGGTGGGAGGAGTTGTTTCGTCCGGTGTCGCGGGCTGCGCACGCGGAGTTTTGGCTTTGGCAGTTACCGGTTTAGGTTCCGGTTTTGGCGGCGCGGGTGGCGGCTTGCCGGGAAACGATTTGCCCTTTGACCCGCGAAACAGTTTACCGCGTTTGGTGCGTTTATCGCCTTTGCCCATAAAGAGCTCCTTATTGCTGAATTGAATCGAACGCGCGCATTATAGATGGGCGCGCGGCGGGTGTCAAAAAAGGCGAGCCGTTGTACAACCAAACTGCCGGAGAATTCAGGAGCGCTATTGCGCGTAAATCAAATCATTCACCGCGCTGAACGGGCTGAGGTATTCGGGCATTTCTTTGTTGCCGCGCACGATGCTAACGCGCCATTGATACGCGCCCGTGTTGGACCACCACACCGTATCGCAGGCACCGCCGCCGCGATTGGGATACAAGACCACGCGCGTCTCTTGCGTCCAATCTGCCAACGCGCTCCAGCGGCCCTGTTCCTGCGGCTTGCTCTCGACCAAAAAGAATTCGTCCGCCGCCAGCGCGCCCTCGAACGCCCATGCCAACACCAATTCCCGCGCGCACCAATAGCGCGCGCCGTTCGTCGGTTCAAGGAGAACGGGCGCGGGATATTTGAAATTGGCGCTCGCCGCGTTCGCAATCGGCGCGCCCGTGCTTTCGGGCAACGCTGTAGGCGCGGCGTTGTCCGCGTCCGGCGCGCGTGTGACGGCAGCGCGCGTCGGCGCGCACAACAAACCGGAATGAATGTACGCGACCCCATTCGGCAAATTGACTACCGACCATTCGCCATTGACGCCGGTCACCACGACGCGCGTGCCGGGTTCGATGCTTTGCACAACCGCGAAATTATCGCCGGGTCCTTGAAACAGCGCGACATTTTCCGCGCAGACCACGAAATTTTTGCGCGCCGTCGCCGTCGTGAAGGCTTCGGGGGGGGGGGGCTGCGTCGGTGTTTCGGTGGGCGCTTTCCGCGTCCAACCTGCCGCCTGCGCATCGCCAACCGCGCAAAACCATCGGTCGCCTTTCGCCCGTTCGACGCGCACGCTGTTGTAACCGGCATCATTGGGCAAATAAAAAAAGTGCGCGCCGTTCGGCTCGACATCCCCTTTGACCACACACCCCGCAGGCGGAGTTTCACATCCGTTATGACAACGCAGGTCCGGCGTTGGAGTCGCCTGATTCGCGACAAGTTTCATTTCTTGTCCGGAATCTTGCAGCACATACGCGCGAATCTCTTGCTGCGCCCGGTTCCACCACGCGACAAAATCACCTTGTTGCGTCAACCCCCACAAAAAAATTCCGCATGCAAACAGCAAGACGAGCGTCACAATCGTCCGCACCAAACACGAACCGCTTTGGACCAAGGGCGCGTTCCATTCCGCCGTCGCGGCTTGCGGAATCGCGCGCGGGGTCACGGGCGCGCTTTGCGGTTGAAAGGGTTGTCCCTCTTGACGGGCGCGGTCGTACGCTGCGCGCTGCACGGGGTCGCTCAATACACGCCACGCTTCGTTCAAGTCGCGCAGCCGGTCCAACGTGTGCGGCGACGAACGCGCGGTCGGATGATATTTTTGCATCAACCGCCGATACGCCGCATCAATCTGCGCAAACGTCGCGTTGGGCTTGACGTTCAACAATGCATAATAGTCTCTCACGCTACAACCCGGTTAAGGTGGTTTTTGATTTTTGATTTTTGATTTTTGATTTTTGATTTTTGATTTTTGATTTTTGATTTTGCCTCTTGCATCCTGCACCCTGCGTCTTGCATCTTGCGTCCTGCCTCTTGCGTCCTTACTCAGCGATTTTCCACTCGGGTCGGAACGTGTGTCGAAGCCGCGGCGTGCGCAATCGCCGTGTCGGGACTGATTGTACAGCTCCATTGATTGCGCGCGAAATACACGTGCGAACCGCCGACCCAGAACGGATATTTGCATGCCGTTCCGGTCTCCGGGTCATCGCGCGCGATATTTTCGACAAACTCGTTGCCGGTCGCAAAGGTCACTTCGTAACAATTGTGCGGGGCGGCGCGACATTCGTTTTGATGAAAGCGATTGTCGTTCGAGGTCAAATTGCCCTCGCCGTTCATGTAAAAACAATCGCCCGAACCAGTGCACGTGTTGCGCGCAACGATGTTTTTCTGACACGCAATGCAGAGCCACCCCGCCGATTCGCATCCGCTTGGCAAATACCCGCCGTCGGGTGTGGTGCAGCTGCGATTCGCATGACTCAACGAGTTTCCCGCAAACACACTGTCCTCGACAGCAAAATTGTACGAACCCCAGCCCGTTGCATTGTCCAACCGATTATTGAGCAATTTCAAACCGCGCACGCGTTCCGCCGCGACTCCGGCAACACCGCCCGCGATATCGGAATCCATCACCGTCGTATCGGACGCGCGCACCAAAATCCCGCCGCCGTATGCGACGCCGCCCGCCTTGCCTTTGCATTCGGGATACAAACACAACAGCATTGCCCCGTCCGCCACATCCGTCGTCGCGCGAATCAACACATTCGAAATCAGAATGCGCGCGCCCTCGACCACGATGCCATAGCCGCGTCCGTACGCGCGAATCAACGCGCTCGCATTTCCAAACACGCCGATATTTTCACCGCGCACCGTGAACGGGCGATATTCCACGCCCTCACACAATTTCACCGACTCGCTCACCACGTCCGGCATTTGGTCGGGCGGCGTACAAGATTGCGGTTCCGGCGGCACGCTGACGCTCAGCGCGCCGACGTTCAACGTTGCAGGCAAGTCATACGCAAACGTGCGCGCGGGCGCGACATTTTTTTCGACCACCGGCAGCGCGGGCGCGGACGGTTCAGTCGCCGCGGCGCGCGTGGGCAGGCGCGTGGGCAGGCGCGTTGGACTGCGTGGACGCGTCGGCGCGGGAAACTCGGTGGACTGTTCCGTCGCGGTGGGTTCGGGTGTCGGCGTACGCGGTTGGACGGCGACAACGGTCGGCGCGCGCGTCGCGCGGCGCGCGGCAGTGGCGGCGGGACGCGGGGGAAAGAAATATGCCCACGCGAAAACGACGGTCAACACCACGTTCACCGCGCCCAAAAGCAGCATCGCGCCGATAAAAAATCGTCGTTTGTCAAAACGCCGTTCGTGCGCGAGACCGTACGATTGCCCCCATGTATCACGGAGGTACAAATCAGGCAAACGCGACGAATAGGATTTACGCGGGCGGAAAAAATTCATCGAGCCACAAGCTTGGAAAATACATCGCGGGTGAACGTGCGGAGCGTCATTTCAATTATAGAGGGCATGACGGGGAATCGCCAAATAGCGCGCGCGATTCGGAATCACTGTCAAAAAAGGGGCAAATTACTGCCGTCGGCGCGACAAAATTCCCGTTTTGGATGCGGAGCCACGTTCGCACACCGGAATCAATGGCTTGCCAACAGTTTCTTCAAGTACGGCATCTGCTCCTCCATCGCGCGTTCGCCCGCATCAATAATGTACGGAATTTTTTCCGTATCAAACAAACCGATGCGCTGTTGAAACTGCGGCAAAATGGGCAGCACTTCGCCATGATGCGCCATCGAATGGAACGCGTAATTGGACTTGAGCAGATTGTTGGACATGATGCTGCTCACCTGAAAGGTGTAGCGCATCAACGCATTGATTTTGCCCTGATACGGACTTTCAAAGCCCATTGCCAAAATCACATTCGCGTTTTCTTTGATGGCAACGCCGACGGGCATCGGGTCGGTCAAATACCCGTCCACCAGCAAACGTCCGGCCACGCGATGCGCTTTGAAAATGTACGGAATGGCAATGCTCGCACGCAGCGCGTCCACGATACTGCCTTGCGTCAAGACCACCTGCTCGCCATTTTGAAAATCGGTGGCGGTGATATACAGCGGGATTTGGGTGTTTTCGATTTTGGCATCGCCATACGCCGCGCGCAGGCGCTGCATGACCAATGTATCGTCCACCGTGCCAAAATTTTCGTCAAAACCAAAAACGTTTGGCAAAAGAATCTGCCACAGCGCGCGCCGATTGTGTTTGGCGGTCACGTCGCGCGTCCACAAACGCGCGCTCAGGTCGGCTGCCTGTTCCGGCGCGATGCCCATCGCAATCAACGCCGCATACATCGAGCCGCCGCTCGTGCCGACGACCATTCCAATTTCAATCCCGTCACGCAGCAGCGCCTTTTGTAATCCAATCGCCGCCGCGCATTTCACACTGCCCGACCCAATCACCAATGCCACCCGCGTTTGCTGATTTGACATCTGCGTTCGCTCAATCCTTTTTCAGTTTCTTGACCAGCACCAGATGATTGCCCTGCTCATCCGTAGAGTAACTCACCTCATCCATCGTCGCATAGATAAAATACAAACCAAAGCCCGTCGTCGGCTGGTCATGCAGCATCGCGTCCACATCCGGCGCCTCAGTTTCCACCGGTTCAAAGGGATGCCCGAAATCACTCAAAATCATCGTGATCTGTGTGGGTTGCGGGCGCAGTTCGAGCATAATCGAACCGGGATTCATTCCCGCATACCCGTGCTTGATGACATTCGTCGCCGCTTCATCGCACGCCAATTGCAGTTCGAACGCCACTTGCGGCGCAATGCCGAGACGTTCACAGTGTTTGGCGATAAAATCGCGGAACGCGCCGAGCGCGTCCAATTCCGCCGCGCGCGTGACAATCAGATTTTCGCGCATTAGTAGTCCGCTCCCGGAAAGGTTTCGACGTGCGCGTGTTTGCCCACCACCTTGACCATTCGCAAATCGCGCCAGCGCTCGCCAATCGCTTCCAACACGCCATCATGAATTGCCCATGCGCGCCCGCGCACCGTTTTCCACGCGTCCGGTTGGCGGAACGGCGTGCTGCCATCCAACGCCGCGTGCAGTTTTCCGCCCGGCTGAAATTCGCGGTGAATGTCGTCCATGAGCTTGTGCCCGCGCACGTATGCGAAACCGCGCTTTTCAAAAATCCACGCCGAAACGTACGTCAGCGGTTCGAGTGACACCGCCTGTCGCGCGCACAATGCCAAAAAAACATCCAACTGCTGCAGCACCTCGCGCGAAAAGCCCATGCCCGCGCGGACTTGTGCCGGCGCGAGACCGGCGCGCAGAGCGCGTTCTTCTTCCGCCAGATTGCGCGTGAGCGTGCCCCACTGCGTACGCTTGCCTTCCGCGTCAAACTCGATATTGAATTTTTCGCTGAACGGATCGTTGAGCAAAATCAAATTCAGATCAATGCCGTTCATGGCATTGTCCTGCAATTCGAGGACAAAAAACTGGTCAGTCGCATCTTCGGGATTGCTGATGGCAAGATTCACTTTGGGCGAATCCGGTTCGGCAAACAATTCCACCTTGTAGCCGCTCCCGCGCCACAAAACAGGATTGATGCCGAGTCGTCCCAACAATTGCGGCGGCACGAGCATGCGATAAAAACGCTGTTTGGCATCGTGCGACAACGCATTGATCGTGCGAATGCCCAACGGGTATTGCGCGTCGCCCAACCACTGCTCAATCGAAAGCGCGGCAGGCGCGGGAGCGGTCACAACCGGTTCTTGTCGTAAACGTAAGGAACGAAACATGAATTCGTTGACCCGTTGTTGGCTCAAGCCGTGGGCGTCGAGTCTGCGCTTGTCGCGAAACTCGCCACCGCTGTATCCACGTCGGGATACGATTTCATGATACTGGTAAAGCCGGAAAGGTCGAGGACCTTTTTCACATTGGGCTGAATGCCCGCCAAACGCAAATCGCCGCCTTTTTGACGCGCCTCTTTGACGCCATTCAACAAGACGCGCAATCCCGCACTGCTGGTGTAATCGAGTCCCACCAAATCCGCAACCAACGCGGTTTTGCCTTGACGCAATTGTGTGGAAAGCAAATCTGCCAATTCGGGCGCAGTCAAAGCATCCAAATTGCCGCTCACCGCGACGATGAGCACATTGTCGCGCACTTTGGTTTCTAGATTCATCACAATCTCCCTGTACAAAAAATAGAACGCCGCGCGGGAATCTATGCTTGCGCATGGCGCGACATTCGAACCCGTTCCAATCCAAACAGTTACGCCAACGCCGCCAACGCGCTCGCGGTATCGGGATAAATGGGCAGCATCGTTTTCAGCCCTGCAAGGTCAAGCACCCGGTCCACTCGCGTCGTCGGATTAACCAATACGATTTGCGGTGTCCCCGGCGCAGCGCGCCCGTCGTCCATCGTCTTGAGCACCGCCCAACCATTCTCCAGGTTGGGCATACTCTCGCCGTGCAGCAGTTTAGAAATCGCGTTCAATGCCACCAACCCCGAACTGCTCATGTAGGCGCATTGACTCAGCTCGAGAACAAGCTGTCGCACCCCGATGGCGTACAATTCTTGCCCTTGCTTAATCAGCTCCTGATAATTCGAACCGTCCACATTGCCGGTCACATACACGATTGCGGCGGACGGAAAATCGGCGGGGCGTTCTACATTAAGGTTCAACATGATTACCTCTACCTTCCATCATCAGCAGGCGGTGCATGGTCAACTTGTTTCCATTCACCGCGTCAAATTCAAAATTGACATCGCTCATCAGTTGGCGCATAAAAAACAATCCCAAGCCCCCAACCGGTCGTTTTTCCAACGGCGCTGCCAAATCGGGTTCCGGCACCTGCGACGGGTCAAAACAGCGCCCGTGATACAAGAAGCAAACGCACACGGTGTCATCCTGCCGCCAAAATTCAACCTGCACTTGCCCCGTCTTGTTCTCAAAGGCGTGATCAAAGATGTTGGCGGCGGCTTCATCGCACGCCAATTCAAAGGCAAACGTATCTTGCTCATCGCAACCGAATTGGGGTGCAGTGAGATTAATAAACTCGCGCAAACGCGCCAGTTGTTCCAACGAACCGGTCAGCGTACACTGCGCGCGGGGTTCCGCCTCGGACACCGTCAATGCTCGTTTCAAAACGATGCCACTGCGCTCGCCACATTCGGATGGATTTCGAGAAACATGTCAAAGCCGCTCATTTTGAGCGTCTCGACCACACGACTCGAAGGCGCGGCGAGTTTCAAATGTGGGGACTTGTACGTGCCTTTGGCAACCCCGGCGCTCACGGCGCTGCGCGTGGCATTCTCATCGCGCAAGCTGTTGTAAATCACATTCAACGAGCGCAACCCCGCGCTGCTCATATACGGCACCTTTTCCAAATCAATCACCAAATCACGCGCGCCATTACGAATCAGGTCGGAAGCGGTTTGTTGGAATTGTTCGTACGACGTCGAATCCACGTTTCCAACGACGTGCATGACCGCAATCGGTTTCGGACTTGTTTCTTGCGTTATTGTGATTTCCATTCTACTCCTTTGCTGTACGTGGGAAAATCGGGGTTGCAGTCCTCGCCAGACTGTCCTACAATGCAGCCATAGTGCCAAAGGCAATTGATTCTATTATCGTTTGACATACGCTGTCAAGAGGAACTGAGAGTGACACCGACCGAAGCAATGCTCGCGCGCGTCCCCCTGTTTGCCAATTTACCCGAACACGAAATTCACAATCTCGCCGCAACCCTGAATCTCCGTCAGGTCGCCGATGGAACGGTCTTGTTCCGCGAAGGGGACGCGGGGCGCCATTTTTATATCGTTCGCGACGGCGAACTCCAAGTCATCAAGAGTCTCGGCACGGCAGACGAACGCATCGTCAACCGCCGCAAGCCCGGCGAATTTGTCGGCGAAATGAGTTTATTTAATCTCGACGGCAAACGTACCGCCAGCGTACGCGCGCACGGCGACACGCAGCTGTGGGAAATGACGCGCGCGGAATTTGACGCGCTGCTGACGCGCGAACCGCTGCTTGCCTACGAAATGGTGCGCGTATTGTCCAATCGTCTCACCGACGCGCACAACAACGCGATGGCGGAATTGATTGACAAGAATCGTTCGCTGGAGCAAAAAAATGTAGAGCTTGCCATCGCCTATCAAGAA